>QIGO01000185.1 GCA_003230015.1 Alphaproteobacteria bacterium
GTTCAAATGAAGATGGTTCTGCGCAACCGCAACGGTGACGCCAGCACCCGCGAGCTTCGCCTTAGTACCCTCGAGGTCACCGACCCGGGGTTCGGCGACCGCAGCCTCCTTATTTTCGACAAGCCCCGGGATATCGAGGGCACGGCCTTTTTGTCCCACACCCGGGTTTCCGAGCCCGACGATCAGTGGCTCTATCTTCCCGCACTCAAGCGCGTCAAACGCATCTCCTCCGCCAACAAATCCGGTCCCTTCGTCGGCAGTGAGTTCGCCTATGAAGACCTGCTCAGCCAGGAGGTTGATAAATACCGGTACAAATGGCTGCGCGACGAACCTTGCGGCGACCTCGAATGTTTCGTCTTCGAACGCTACCCGGTCTACGAGAACTCTGGTTACACCAAGCATGTTGTCTGGGTTGACAAGGAAGAGTACCGCATCGCGCGCATCGACTACTACGATCGCAAGGAGAGCCTGCTGAAAACACTGCTTCTGTCCGACTACCAACAATATTTGGACAAATATTGGCGCGCCGGCACCCTGGAGATGGAAAACCTTCAAACCGGCAAGAGCACCTCACTGGTATTCAATGATTACCGATTCAAGATTGGTCTCGATGACAATGACTTTGCTTCCAACCGCCTCAAGCGCGTTCGTTAACAGCCGCGCGTCTAGATGTCCCGATCTCCGAGCACATCCGCCAACATGTCGCGCTGGGCACACTCCCCTACGGGCCTCGGGTTAGCGGGGGAGAGCCTTCTATTGCTGGCTCTTGCGGTCCTGACCGCCACTGCCGCCGCCTCGGCGGGTGAACTCGATATCGAAGGCTCAATCGCGCCCGAATTACGGCTATTTCCCAACAAACCGGCCTTTGCCGGCCAGGATAGCACCACGCTTTCCCCCTCGATCGCCTTTCAAGTGGAAGTTGTGTATGAGACGGAGAGTGGTAACGACCGTCTGACATTCTCTCCCTTTGTGCGCCTCGACGCCGACGACAACGGCCGCACCCACGCCGACATCAGAACCGCCAGCTGGCTCCACATCGCCGATAAATGGGACACCGTAATCGGTATCGACAAGGTATTTTGGGGTGTTACCGAAGCGCGCCACCTCGTCGACATCATCAACCAGGACGATGCGGTTGAGGACATCGACGGCGAGGACAAGCTCGGCCAGCCGATGATCAACGCCAACCTGCTGTTTGAAAACACCACGGTCAGCCTGTTCATTCTGCCGGGCTTTCGCGAGCGCCGTTTCCGCGAGGACAGCGCCCGTCTAAGCGGCCGCTTTCCCATCGACGACAACAACCCGGTTTTTGAGTCCGGCGCCGGCCGCCGCAACATCGACGTCGCCGCGCGGGTCAGTCAAACCATCGGCGATTGGGATATCGGCCTGTCTTATTTCAACGGCACCAGTCGTGAGCCCAGCTTCTTCGCCAGCACCGATAATGACGGCAACACGGTTCTATTCCCCCGCTATGAACAGATCGATCAGATCGGCCTCGACCTCCAGCTTACGACGGAACGTATCCTCTGGAAGCTCGAGGCCATTACCCGCAGCGGCCACGGCAGCCGCTTTTTCGCCGCCGTCGGCGGCCTCGAATACACCCTCTTTGGCATCTTCGACAGCAACGCCGATCTCGGCCTGCTCGCCGAATATCTCTATGACGGCCGTGACGAACAGGGCGTCCCCCCTACCCTCGCCGATGACGACGTCTTTCTCGGCGCCCGCCTTGTCCTCAATGACGAACCCGACACCCAGGGCCTCATCGGCGCCATCATCGACCGCCGCACCCAAGCCACACTATTCTCACTCGAGGCCGAGCGCCGGCTCGGCAACGCCTGGAAAATAGAGTTGGAGGGCCGCTTCTTAGTCAATATCCCCGACGATGATCTCGCCGCCGGTATCCGCGATGACGACAGTATCACCCTGCGCCTGACGCGCTTCTTCTAAAGCTGTCCGCATAGCTGGCGCCAGGCCCGCTAACCCGATAGTTCGCCCGTGATCACATAGGACAGCGCCTGCACCACCTGCTCGGGCGTCTCGGCGACCGCAAGGGCGGCGCCATCCACTTCCTTCAGCGCATGAGTGAGACTCGGATCGTGCAGCGTAATGATCGCTTTGCCCAAGGCCGCGGCGTAACCTGCATCGAAGGCCGCGTTCCACTGCCGGTACTTCTCCCCGAACCGAACCACCACCACATCGGCCTTGTCGATCAAGACGCGCGTACGCACGGCATTCAGCCGCGCGCCTTTATGGTCATGCCAGAACGCCTTCTCTTCGGCGCCAAGGATTTTCACGCCTGCATCATCGCTAGTCCCATGGTCGCTCACCGGCCCCGACAGCATGATCGGCAGCCCCGCCGCCGCGACCCCGGCACGAATAACCTCGCGCCAGTCGGAATGAATCTCGCCTGATAAATAGACCCGCCAACTCTCCGACTGTTTCAACGCATTACCTCCAATTATTCTGCCGCGACCGCGTCACTATCGCGCCGTGCCGGTCCCGCCGACGGCAACAGCGAGACCACCAGGACAACCGCTGCCGCCGCCGTCCCCAACAACATGAACAAGACCTCGAAACTACCGGTGCGGCGCTGTATCAACGCCACCAGTTCAATCGCCAAGGGCGCCAACCCGAACGCCAGCACGAACTTCGCGCCAAACGCCAGACCGTGGTATTTGGCCGGCGTAAAATGAGCCAGCAACATATTCTCGGCCGGCAATGACGCCGCGTTGCTCGAAACCAGGAACAGCGCCAGCAGCACCAGCGGCGCCCCGCCGATCTGTGCCATCAGCCACAACAACGGCGCCTGCAGCACCCAGCTCATGATATAAACGAGTTTAAGCGGCAACCGATCGGACAACGCCCCGCCCAGGAGTTGGGCAAGGGCCGAAAACGCATACACCGCGAACACCGACGCACCGACACCGAACACACGGTCGTCGAAAAAATCCGACAGCCGCCCGGCAAACAATTTTGGCATCACCGTTTGCATGGATTGGAAAACGATCCCGGTGACCGAAACCGTCAGCAGCAAAATTACCACGGCGCGGACACGGCCGTCATAGCCAGCCGATTTCTGCGCCACGGGCGCCGCCTTGGCCTCGCGTATCCGGCCTGTTACCACGAAACCCAGCATCACCAGACCCGTCACGACGCTGCTCGCGCCGGGTATGATAAACGCCGCCCGCCAACTCAACAGGTCGATCAGCCCACCCGATACCAGTGCCGCCAGCCCAACGCCGAGAAGACCGAATATGCCGTTCAAAGCCAACGCCATGCCGACACTGCGCCGCGCCGAACGGATGACCCAGGGAATACCCACCGGGTGATAGATCGCCGCGAACGCGCCGATACCGGCCAGCGTCAGCAGCATACTGCCCGGCCCGTCCGCCAGCCCCGAAAGGATCGCGGTCACCCCCATGCCAAGGAAAAACACCACCATCATGCCCGGCGCGCTCCACCGGTCGGCAAGCCAGCCCGCCGGCAGCGCCAGTACCCCGACCAGCAAAGCCGCCGGCGTCCACAGCCGGATCAGTTCGTAGAATGGTTGATCCCACACACCCTCGATGGCGATCACGATGGTGAAGTAGAACGCCGTGAACATATGAATATAGGCATGGCCGATACTGGAGAAGATCAGCGACAATCGTGACGACGTTTTATCCACGGCTCAAACAGCTTTCCCGGCAGCGGCCACCAAGGGACCATCCATGATCATCGACAGGCTCGATCATTTCGTTCTTACAGTCACGTCAATTGAGGCCACGAGCGAGTTTTACGCCCGAATTCTTGGCATGCGGCCCGAAACCTTCGGTGACGGCCGCAAGGCTCTGGCTTTTGGCGGCCAGAAGATCAATCTGCATCAGGCGGCGGCGGAGTTTCTGCCCAAGGCGGCGCGCCCGACCCCCGGCAGTGCCGATTTTTGCCTGATCTCGGCCACCCCGCTGGCCGAGGTAATGGCTCATTTGCAGACTCTCGGCATACCCATAGAGGCCGGCCCGGTCGCCCGCACCGGCGCCACCGGCCCGATCCGCTCGATCTATCTGCGCGACCCCGACGGCAACCTCATCGAGATCGCGGAATATCAAAAGTAGCGACCACATAACCCGCACCAGCCCTCTGCCGGGGGTTCTCCTTGGCGCCCCCGTGGATCTAATCTAGTCTCATAGCCTGAAATGTCCCACACGGGGCCAAAGGAATGACAAGGGCGGACAAACCACCGGTTCGGGGCAACGTCATCCCCCTTGAATTACCGCGCCAACCGCAAATTCAATCGACCCCGGCCGTACCGCGCCCCACCGCCGCTCAGCGCGATTGGTTGAGCCGCGGCCTCTCCCAGCCCAGCGGCAAACTGCCCCTCTTCGACGAACTCGGCGCCCGCATCAAGACCCGGACCATAAAAAGCTGCATCCGCCAAGGCTGGGCCGAGCCCTGGTTCGACAACCCGCTCAAGCCTGATTGGCTCATCTGCAAATTGACGGCCGCCGGCCGCGAGGCCCTGCAAGGTTGACCGGAGAGGGGCTTACTCCAGTTCAAACACCACCAAGACGTTGACCGACAGCACTTGTTCGCCCGGCATCAGTGGCACCGCGTCGGCAAAAGCGACTTCGGCCCGAAACGCCCGTTGCGGCAAAGGACCGCCACCCTCCTGTATCGAAAGCACGCGCCCCAGTTCGACCCCGGCAGCCTCTGCCAGCAGCGCGGCTTTACGGCGCGCATCGGCAATCGCCGCGATCCGTGCTTCATCGAGAGCGGAGCCCGGATCATCCACCCGAAACGAGACGCCGCCAACTTGATTGGCCCCCAGCCCCACGAGCGTATCGAGGATCGTGCCGGCCAGAGCGACATCACGCAGCCGCACCAGCACCTGATTGCTGACCTGGAAGCCAACCACCGGCGGCACTTCCGCCGAGCCGGGCTTGCGGCTGCCATAGAGCGGCGACACGGAAAATGATTGTGTCTGTACGTCCGGGGCCACGATCCCGCGCTCGGCCAGCCCCTCGATGACCCGCCCCACGGCGGCCGAATTTATGCTGAGAGCCGCCTCGGCGGTTTTCGCCTGGCTCACCACCCCGGTCCTGATCTCCGCCAAATCCGGCGCGACGGTCACTTCCCCGCGCCCGGTCACCGAAATAACCTGATCCGGCTCACTGTCGGCGCGCGCCACCCCGGCCAGCGGCAAGCCCAGAACCAGGCTCACCAACAGGGCGCCATACCAATTCCGCTTCATGCTCCACCCATTTTTATGGCCACGCCGGCTCGCACCCGCGAGCCCACCAGAATAGTGGCGAAATGTGGGGACAATTGGTCGGGACGCCCGGATTCGAACCGGGGACCTCCACCTCCCCATGGTGGCGCGCTACCAGGCTGCGCTACGCCCCGACCGTGAAGGCCCGGACTATAGGCCCGAGCCGCGAAGCTGGCAATGCGCGCAATGCCCCGCTTGTGTTCCATCAATGGAATATACTAGTCTATACAAGTAACCGGAGACGACAGGAGCAGCGGCGTGTTGCGACAGGTCAAGGGCAATGCCTCGGCACCCCAACCTCTCTACCGGCAGATCAAGGACTATGTCCTCACCCATATGCGCTCGGGTGAATGGCCTGCGGGCACGCGTGTCCCCTCTGAAAACCAGCTTGTCCGCCAGCTCGGCGTCAGCCGCATGACCGTCAACCGCGCGTTGCGCGAACTGGAGCAGGAAGGTTTTCTCTCCCGCCTCCATGGTGTCGGCACCTTCGTCAAGGATCCCCCCCATCAGACCAGCCTGCTGGAGCTGCGCAACATCGCCCAGGAGATCCGCGACCGCGGCAACAAGCATACCGCCAAAGTCATCCTGCGCGAGGCCATTGCCGCCCCCGACAGCCTCGCGCGTCGTTTCGATACAGCGCCCGGATCGAACCTTTTCCACATTGTCCTCGTCCATCTGGAGAATGACAGTCCCGTCCAGATCGAAGACCGTCACGTCAATCCCGCCATTGCCCCGCATTTCCTCGAACAGGATTTCACCACTCTCACCCCGACCGAATATCTCGTTTCGGTCGCACCGGTTGACGAGCTCGAACATGTCGTCCAGGCAAGCATGCCGACCTTGCGCCAGCAGGAACTGCTCGACATCGAACCCACCGAGCCATGCCTGGTCTTGAACCGCCGCAGTTGGTCCTGGAACCAGGTCGCCTCGGTGGTCGCCCTGATCTATCCTGCCAACCGTTACCAATTGCGCGGACGCTACCGCACATCGCCCACGGGCGGCTTCGCCGGGCAAAGCAGGCATGAGCCCCACAAAGTTCACCAAAACTGATTGAATAGGCCTAACAAGGGAGAGGCAACAATGAGACTGATACAAATCGCCACCGGCACGGTGCTGGCCCTGACGCTTTTGTCAGGCGCATCCTATGCCGAATCGGTAAAAATCGGCTTTAACGTGCCGCTGACGGGTTTTGCCGCCGCCGACGGCAAGTCCGCTCTCGGCGGTGCCGAACTCGCCGTGGCTCAGGCCAACGCTGCCGGCGGCATCGATGGCGCTCAGATAGAGCTGGTGGTTTATGACGACCAGGCATCGCCCAAGGAAGCCGTGCCCATAGCCCAAAAGCTCATTGAAAAGGATGGCGTTTCCGTCGCCGTATCCGGCAGTTATTCCGGTTCGACCCGTGCCGCCGCGGGCATTTTTCAAGAAGCCGGCGTGCCTTACATTTCCGCTTACGCCATCCATCCCGACATCACCCGGGCCGGTAACTTCGTCTTCCGCACATCCTTTGTTGGCGAGGTTCAGGGCCGCGCCGGAGCCAAGCTTATCGGCGAGAGCCTCGGCAAGCAGAAGGTCACGATGATCACGCTGCAGAATGATTTTGGCCAATCCTTGGCTGCCGGATTTAAGGAGGCGGCGTCCAGCTTCAACATCGAAATCATCTCCGAATATGAATACAGCATCAAGGACCGCCAGTTCGGCCCCATCGTTTCCAAGATCAAGAGTGACAACCCCGACGCCATCTATGCCTCCGGCTATTTCTTCACCGCCGGGCCGCTGGTCAGCCAGCTTCGCGCCGCCGGCATCGACGTGCCGGTCATCGGTCAGGAGGGTTACGACTCGCAAAAATTCATCGAGATTGCCGGACCGGCTTCCGAAGGCACCATCATCACCACCTCTCTTGACCGCGACTCGACCTCGGCCGAAACCATGTCGTTCATCGCCGCGTTCGAGGAGGCAACCGGACAGAAAGTGGACATGGTTGCCGCTTCCGCCCACACGGCTTTGAAGGTCGCCATTGCCGCCCTGCAGGTCGCCGGCCCCCATGACGCCGCGGCCATCCGCGATGCCATCGCGGCCACCGAACTGACCGCGTCCACCGGCAGTATTTCGTTCAACGACCTTGGCGAGGTCCGCAAGGACGTTCAGGTACAAATCGTCAAGGACGGCAATTGGCGCTTTTATTCCGTCATCAGTGACCCGGACTTGCTGGCGCCGCCGACTCTCTAGCGACTTAACCTGCCCAGCCCTATCGCAACGGTTGATCATGCGTTTGGCTGGGCAGGTTCCCAACGACGATAGGACAGGCAAGTCGGTGCCATGCTGTCTGTAGAGCTTTTTGTTCAGGGCATAGTCCAGGGCAGCATCTACGCTTTGATCGCCCTCGGACTGACCCTCGTATACGGGCTGCTACGCATTCTTCACGTCGCTCATGCCGCCCTGTTCACCCTTGGCGCTTATATCGGCGTCCTTGTCACCAACCAGACCGGCAGCCTGCCCCTGGCCCTGGCGGCCGCCGCCCTTTTCGCCGGTTTCGTCGGCATGGCCATTTACAAACTGGCCTACGAACCGCTGCTCTCGCGCCCCCCCTACATCGCCCTCATCGCCTCAATCGCCCTTTTCATCGCCTCCGAGGAGATTTACCGGATAACCTTTGGCCCCTATGGGCTCTCCTTTGTCGATCCGCCGTTGCAGGGTCAAATCCAACTATTCTCCGGTTTCTATTTGAAACATGGCGAAGTCCTGGTCATCGGCCTCTCGGTAACACTGCTGGGCTTGCTCGCCTGGCTTTCCTCGAGCACCCGCACCGGCATCGCCTGGCGCGCCACCGTCACCGACCCCGAGATCGCCCAGGCTTGCGGCGTCAATATCCAAAGCGTGCGATATCTCAATTTCTTCATCGGTTCCGCCTTGGCCGCCATCGCCGGCGTCCTCGTCGCCCTGCTCAACAATTTGGTCGAACCCACCATGGGCAGCGTGCCGTCATACAAGGCCCTCGCCATCATCGTCCTTGGCGGTTTAGGCAGCATTCGCGGCACCCTCCTGGCCGCCATGGCGCTTGGCGTCATCGAAGCCTTTGGCACCATATATATTGGCCGCATGCTCGACCGCGACGCCATCGCTTTTGCGTTTCTGATCGCGGTTCTCATGGTCCGCCCCCGCGGCTTGCTAGGCGCGCGTTGAGCATGGCCTACGAAATAACCCTGCTCACCACCATGGCGATCAGCGTCCTCTTTGCCCTAAGCCTGAATTTCATCAGCGGCTTCTGCGGCCAGATCAGCCTCGGCCACGCGGCATTCCTGGGCACCGGCGCCTATACTTCCGCCCTGCTCACCAAAGCCTCGGTACCGTTTCTCTTAACCCTTCCCCTCGCCGCCATGACAGCCGCGTTGCTGGGCGTGCTCGTCGGCCTGACCAGTCTGCGCGTTCGCCATGACTTTCTTGCCATCACCACCATGGGTGTGGCCTTTCTATTCGTCGGCATTGTCCGCCAGCAGGATTTTCTGGGTGGCGAGATCGGTGTTTCCGGAATTCCCCCGACCGGCTTGGGCCGCGTCGGTTTTTTGATCCTTGCCATCTCCCTCGCCGCCGCTTTTGCCGCCTTCTCGCTCTATGTTCGCCGATCCTGGATGGGTTTCGTCTTTAAGTCCATTGCCGACAACGAGGATGTGGCCCGGCTTCTGGGCATCGACGTGCCACGCTACAAGCTCGCCGCCTTCGTCGTCGGCACGGCGGTCGCCGGCGTCGCCGGTGCGCTTTATGCCCATCATTTCCGCTTCCTCGCCCCTGACAGCTTCGGCTTTATTGAGTCCGTCAGCGTTCTTGCGATGGTCATTGTCGGCGGCATCGGATCGGTTTGGGGTGTCGCCTTCGCCGCCGCCATCCTCAGCGTCTTGCCCCTGATGTTCCAATTCGTCAATGACTTCAAACTCCTGCTCTACAGCGCCCTCCTCTTTGCCATGATGCGATTTTCACCCGACGGCGTCGCCGGCTTGGTCCGCCGATTTCTCGTAACAGGCCCCCGCAACCGTGGCTGAGATCTTATCGATCGAAGACGTCACCGTCCGTTTCGGCGGGGTCACCGCTGTTTCCGGCGCCTCGCTGAGTATCGGCCAGGGCGAACTGATCGGCTTCATCGGCCCCAACGGCGCCGGCAAGACCACACTGATGCGCGTCATCACCGGCGTCGTCCAGCCCCAGCAAGGCCGCGTCCTCTTGGCCGGCCGGGATATGGCCAATTGGTCGGTAAGCCGGCGCGTACGTGCCGGCCTCGCCCTGGCCCAGCAGATTGTCCAGCCCCTCCATGACATGAGCTTGCTGGAGAATGTCACCTTGGCCGTCGGCATGCGGCACACCGCGAGCCCCTTGCTGTCCTTGCTCCACACCGCGAGGGGCCGCGAACAAACCGTGGCGCGTGAATTGTTGGCCCGGGTTGGCATAGGCGACGCCGCCGACGCGCTGCCCGCCACCCTGCCCCTGGGATTCCTCAAGCGCATGGAAGTCGCGCGCGCCCTGGCCCTGCAACCGAAATTACTGCTGCTCGACGAACCCCTTGCCGGCCTCAACCAGCAAGAGGCCCGGGCCATGGCCGATCTCATTGCCGAGTTATCTCGCCAAGGCCAAACCATCCTGCTCATTGAGCATAATTTGCGCGAGGTCATCCGCATCTGCCCCACGCTCTATGTCCAGGACAATGGCAAGCCCCTCGCTTTTGGCCAGACCCAACAGGTCATGGCTGACCCGGCGGTACGCCGGGCATATCTGGGCGCCGCCGCCTGATGTTGGAACTGCGCGATCTTAGCTGCGGTTACGGCGATATCACCGCGTTGCGTTCCCTCTCGCTCACCCTCGACCCCGGCAAGATCCTCGCTCTGATCGGTCCCAACGGCGCCGGCAAGACCTCGACGATCATGTGCCTGGCCGGTCTGGTAACCCGGCACGGCGGCGAAATACTCTTGGCCGGCAAGGATATTTCCAACCTCCCCGCCCGCGCCCGCCCGTCCCTCGGGCTTGCCATTGTGCCCGAGGGCCGCCGCGTATTCGCCGAACTGACTGTCGGTGAAAATCTCATTGTCGGCGGCCACACCGTGGATCGGCTGGCCTTGCAGCGCAATCAGGCACGAATTTTCGAATATTTTCCGCGCCTGCGCGAGCGTCGCGGCCAACATGCCGGTTCCCTGTCCGGCGGCGAGCAGCAGATGCTGGCGATCGGCCGCGCCCTCATGTCCGACCCCAAAATTCTGTTGGTCGACGAACTCTCCCTTGGCCTTATGCCCAAGATGGTCGATGAATGTTACGAAGTGCTCACCCAATTGAGTGCCGCCGGCGTCGCCATCATGCTTGTCGAGCAAAGTACCGAGCGCGCTCTATCCGCCGCCGACCATGTCTGTGTGCTCGAAGCCGGCAATGTAACCTGGCAAGGCTCAGCCACCGCCGCGCACCAAAATAAAGAGGTCATAGAGGCCCTGCTCGGCACCAACACGGGCTAGTTTGCAAGTTTGGCCAGCAGGTCCTGCAAGTCCTTCAGCTCGTTCTGCAAGTCCACAAGGACATCCCGCTGGCTCGAACTGAGCGCTGGTGCCGGCGCCGGCGCCTCTGCCCCTACCGAATTAGCCTTTTCTTCGCCGCCGCTTGTTTCCGCGCTCGCGGCCGGCGCGGGTGCTTTGCCACCGCCTTCGCGCAGCAGCCTTTGCACGCCTTTGATGGTATAGCCCTCGTCATAGAGCAAGCTGCGGATACGCTCCAACAGGTCGACATCTTCGGGCCGGTAGTAGCGGCGGCCGCCGCCGCGTTTCAGTGGCCGCACCTGGCCGAATTTGGTTTCCCAAAAACGCAACACATGCTGCGGCACGTCGAGCCGCTCCGCCACTTCACTGATCGTTCGGAACGCGGCCGAGGACTTGCCCGACCTTCTCTTTGTTGTCTCGGTGGCCTCAGCCATATGGACCTAGCTACCCTGCCGAGCCAGATCCCGGTGATTGCCTGCCTACCTGTCCGGTCCCCCGGGACACACCGGCCATATTTTTGTTGATCTCTTCCTTCAACACATGGCTGGGTCTAAAAACAAGAACCTTGCGCGGCAGGATCGGAACCTCTTCTCCCGATTTCGGGTTCCGCCCCATACGCGGCCCCTTCTGTCGCACCGAGAAGCTACCGAAAGAGGAAAGTTTTACCATTTCGCCGCGCACCAGCGCATCTGACATCTCGCTCAATACCGACTCGACCAAGTCGGCGGATTCGTTCCGCGACAGCCCAACTTCTTGGTACACTGCTTCCGACAAATGCGCACGCGTAATAGTGGACGGGGCCATGGTTCCCCCCAAAAGAGGCCTGTCCAACATATTAAGGCATGTCGAGAAAACCGTCAATATCAGGGGATTGAGCCAATTGCTTAAGGTAAGCTGACTCGCGGCCTACCAGCGTATTAGATTAGAACCCCAAGCCAAACCGCCGCCTAGAGCCTCGATCAGCACCAATTGCCCACGCTCGATGCGGCCGTCCCCGGCCGCCTCGGCTAATGCCAGCGGGATCGACGCCGCCGACGTATTGGCGTGGCGGTCGACGGTGATCACCACTTTTTCGCGATCCAATCCTAACTTTTTCGTCGTCCCATCGATGATCCGCCGATTCGCCTGATGCGGTACGAACCAATCCACATCCGCGGCTTGAAGTTCATTTGCCGACAGCGCCGCTTCGGTCGCTTCGGCCATTTTGATCACCGCATGTTTGAACACATCGCGGCCGGCCATTTTCAACACACCGACTTTGCCCGTCGAAGAAGGACCGCCGTCCACATAGAGCATATCGTGGTGGCGGCCGTCCGAATACAGGTGGCTCGACAAAACCCCCCGATCCGCGACCGTCCCCTCGCCCACGCCGGCCTGCAGGACCAGCGCCCCCGCGCCGTCGCCGAACAACACGCAAGTACTCCTGTCCGTCCAGTCCAGGATCCGCGTAAATGTCTCGGCCCCGATGACCAGCACCGTATCGACCTGTCCGGCTTTGATGAAATTATCCGCCGTCGCGACCCCATAGACGAACCCGGCGCAAACCGCCTGTATGTCGAAGGCCAGGCCGCGGTGCATCCCCAACTGGGCTTGCACGATGGTTGCCGTTGCCGGAAAGGTTTCATTCGGTGTCGACGTCGCGACCAGCACCATGTCGACCGCGTCCGCGCCAAACCCGGCTTTGTCGAGGGCCGCTTGCGCGGCCCTGACCGCCAGATCCGAGGTCAGCTCCCCGTCAGCCGCGACATGTCGCTGGCGAATCCCCGTCCTCTCGACGATCCACGCATCCGACGTATCCACCTGCCGGGCCAGTTCATCATTGGTCAGCACCCGCGCCGGCAGGTATGATCCGGACCCCGCAACCACCGAGCGTCGCACCATCAAGAAGCAGCCAAGCTATTTTTGATTTGCGCCGCCGCGGCCCGTTCCGCAATGCTATTGTTGACGGCCTTCTTGACCATATCGACGGCCACACCGATCGCCGTCGCGAACCCCACCGCGTCCGTCGCCCCATGGCTCTTGACGCACACACCGTTGAGCCCCAGCAGCATGGCCCCGTTGTAGCGCCGCGGATCCGTCCTCACGCGTAACTTGTCCAGGGCGCGTTTGGCAAACAGATACCCCACCTGCGCCAACACCGAACTCTTAAACGCCTCGCGCACAAAACCGCCGATCAGCTTGGCGGTACCTTCGGCCGTCTTCAGCGCCACATTGCCCGTGAAGCCATCCGTCACCACCACATCCACCGTGCCCGAAGGAATGTCGTTGCCCTCCACGAAACCGTAGAACCGGTCGGCCAGATCGGAGTCACGCAGCATCTGCGCCGCCTGTTTTAGGGCCTCATTCCCCTTGATGTCTTCCGACCCGATATTCAGCAACCCGATGGTCGGCTCCTTGGTGCCCAGCACTTCCCGCGCGAAGACCTCTCCCATGATCGCGAACTGCACCAGATTGTCCGCGTCGTAAGAAACATTGGCGCCCAGATCGAGCATCAGCGTCTCGCCATGCAGGGTCGGGAAAAACGACGCCATCGCCGGCCGGCTGATTCCCGGCAGCCGCCTCAGGGTAAGCACCGCCATCGCCATCAGCGCCCCGGTATTGCCGGCCGAAACGATGCCCCCTGCCCGGCCCTCTTTCACCGCATCGATGGCCAGTCGCATGCTCGTCTGTTTGCCGGTTCGAACGATCTGAGATGGTTTGTCGTCGGCCAGCACCCGTTCGCTGGTGTGATGGATCTCGACCACATCGGGCAGGCCGCGCAGCTTCTTCAGCCGCGGCGTCAGTTCCGTCTCATCGCCGAACAGGATAAACCGGGCATCGGGATAGCGCAGACGCGCGATATTCGCTCCCGCCAGCACAATGTGAGGCGCGTTGTCGCCGCCCATGGCGTCTAACGCTATTGTGAAGCACTCAGCCAACACTGCACGCTTTGTTGTGCCGCAATTGCGGCGCTACCTGGGGGCAAGCGGTGTCAGTCGCCCGTAACCTCGGCAACCTCACGACCGCCATAATAGCCACACGCCGAACAGACATGATGGCCACGCTTCAATTCGCCACAATTGGAGCATTCACCGACACTCGAGGACTTTAGCCCATGATGTGACCGGCGCATATTGCGACGGGACTTTGACACTTTCTTCTTTGGCACTGCCATGGTGGATGCTCTCGATTCAGACGACGGCCTTCCTCGGCCAGCCGATGGTAGTTATACAAAAAGCCGGCACGGGGCAAGCCGTTATGACTTCCCGGCCAACCGGTCGCGCAGCCCTTCCAGGCCGGAGAAGGGCTTATGAGTGCCATTGCCGCCCTGCGGGCCGGTATTGACCGCCGGATCCGTCTCCACGCCGCGCGCCTTGGGATAGGGATCCAGCGCCAACCCCAGCTGCTGGGCGGCTATTTCCCCCAGATCGAGCACCTCGCCCGGCCACGATTCCGGCAGCTCGGCACTGGCCAAATCATTGCCTTCTTTGGAAAAAACCAGCGCGAAAGTTTCATCGATTTTCCCTGCGACCGGCTCCAGACTGGCCACGCAGGACTGCACCGGACGCGCCTCTATCCGCCCCTTCAGCACCAGGTCGCCCCGGCGGTCCAGCGTCAACGCCCCGTCCACCGCAAAACCATCCAGCGCTCGCAAATCGAAGCGCCGCGCCAACCCGGCGCATTCCCCCGCGGTCGCCTGAAATGAGAAATTAAAGGCTCCGCGACGGCGCTCCTCGCCCAATTCAGCGATCGCAAACGGCCGGCTCAACTCCGGCTCTGGCCCTGTTACCACCATCGTCTCCACGACCTCAGACGCCAACCGGCTCGAAAACCACAGCACCGCTCATCAGGGCGCTCTCCTCCTGCCGTTCCAGCCCGGCCGCTTGCCGCCTCATATAGCCCGCCAGCGCCGTAATCTGGTCTGGCCTGGCATCGCTCTCCGCGAACAGATTACGCTCCAGCGCCGCCACCAGAATATCATCCGCCCCACCCAGCCCTTCGTCATAGGCTGCTATGCGGCCGTAGAGATTTTTCGCCAATTTTTTCACCTTTTTGCCCACGCTCAGATCGCCGACCCCCATCTCGCGCAGACTTCTGTCCATATCGGCAAACATCACGTCATGCACCCCTTGACCGAGCGCCCGGCCGGCCTGTCCCATCCCGCTGAGCCGCCGGAAAAGCAGGAAAGCATGCAGGGAAATCATCTCGAACCGGCCCAGCGGCGTATCGGGAACGCCCATATCCCGATAGAATACCGGCTGCCGGGCCTGCCCGACAACGCTGAGATAGAGCCGTTCGGGGGCCGCGATCTGGCCCCCAAGGCGCTTGCCGCGCCCTGCCAACAGCGCCCTCAGCATTATTTTCCCCCCATCGCTAGAGATCTCCAGTCAAACGCGAGCCCGTTGACATAGCAGCACTCCCGGTGCCAAGTTCACCGCCAACAATCGCGTCCAAGCCGCAACTCCGCAAGCGGCGAATGCGGGACAGTTGGCCAGCAGCATGCATAGGGTCGGTTAAGGGCACCATCTGTTGGATTTTATCCACTAACACGGAGCGAACTGATGCGGTGGTCGGGCCGGATTCGTCTCATTGCCCTCGCTTTCACCTTTGCCGTGGCGGCATGCTCGCCCACCCTCGACAGCCGCGGCTTCGTCGCCAACGAAGACGCCCTGGCGTCCCTGGAGCCCGGCCAGAACAGCCGAACCGACGTCTCGCAGGCCCTGGGTACGCCATCGACACAAGGTACCTTCGGCAACGATACCTGGTATTATATGAGCGAACGCACGGAGACCGTGGCGTTCCTCCGCCCCAAAGTGATCGAGCGCAAGATCATTGCCATCACATTCGATCAAGCCGATCTCATAGAGGATATCTTCATCTACACCGAAGCCGACGGTCAGCCGGTCAAATTGGTTAGCCGTGTGACACCCACCGCCGGCAACGAATTCACCTTGATTCAGCAGATATTCGGCAATCTCGGACGCTTCAACAACTAGCAGGCTGCTGAAGAAGTCTGGCGGGAATCAAAATGAAGACAAATTTCGCAGCAATAGGAGTAGATTTGTTCGCATATCGGGAATATGCGATCAAATGTACGACGCATTGATGCGGGAATTGGATCATTTTGATTCCCGTCACGACTTTTTCAGCAGCCTGCTAGCCGCCAAGGCCGCACCCGGTCGCGGCCTTGGCGGCCTGGCTCTTACGCCAGCGCGGCCAGCAGCAGCAGCGCCACGATATTCGTAATCTTGATCATCGGGTTCACGGCCGGTCCGGCGGTGTCTTTGTAGGGATCGCCGACCGTATCGCCGGTAATCGCCGCATGGTGGGCATCCGAACCCTTACCGCCATGATGGCCATCCTCGATATATTTCTTCGCATTGTCCCAGGCGCCACCGCCGGCGGTCATCGAGATCGCCATGAACAGGCCGGTAACAATAACCCCCAGCAACATCGCACCCACGGCCGAGAAAGCCGCCGAACGGTCGGCGATCACCAGCACCACCCCGTAAACCACCAACGGCGCCAGCACCGGCAGCAATGACGGCACCACCATCTCGCGGATCGCCGCACGGGTCAGCAGGTCGACCAGCCGGCCGTAATCCGGCTTGGCGGTGCCTTCCATGATGCCCGGGATCTCCTTGAACTGCCGCCTCACCTCCACCACCACCGATCCGGCCGCCCGGCCGACCGCGGTCATGCTCAGCGCGCTGAATAGATAGGGCAGCAGACCGCCAATCAGCAAACCGACCACGACATAGGGATTTTCCAGCGAGAAATCCAGTGTCACATCGGCGAAATACGGATGCTCCTCCGGGTTGCTGATGAAGAGATTGAGATCCGACGTATAGGCGGAAAACAGCACCAGCGCGCCCAGGCCCGCCGACCCGATTGCATAACCCTTGGTGACAGCTTTTGTCGTGTTGCCAACGGCGTCGAGCGCATCGGTGGTCTTGCGCACCGACTCCTCGAGATCGGCCATCTCGGCGATGCCGCCCGCATTGTCGGTCACCGGCCCGTAGGCGTCCAGTGCCACGACCATGCCCGCCAACGCCAACATTGCGGTGACGGCGATAGCAATGCCGAACAGCCCCGCCAGCGAGAAGGAAATGATGATCGCCGCGCAAATTATGATCGCCGGCACCGCCGTCGCCTCCATGGAGATCGCCAGGCCCTGGATGACGTTGGTGCCATGCCCCGTTGTCGAGGCCTGCGCGATCGACCGCACCGGCCGATAGTCCGTGCCGGTGTAATACTCGGTCACCCAGATGATCAGCCCCGTGACCACCAAGCCGACGACCGCGGAAAAGAACAGCGACAATCCCGTAAAGCTTTTATCGCCGACGGTTAATTCCGTGCCGAACCCGACGATCCACGCGGTGACGATGGCAATACCCACCAGTGATATCAGGGCCGAAACGATGAAGCCCTTATACAGGGCGCCCATGATGTTCTGGCTGTCGCCCAGTTTGACGAAGAATGTGCCGATCACCGAGGCAATGATGCAAACCGCACCGATGGTCAGCGGGTAGGCCATCATCGACCCGACCACCGCCGACCCGGCAAAGAAGATCGATGCCAGCACCATGGTCGCGACCACCGTCACCGCATAGGTTTCGAACAGATCGGCGGCCATCCCGGCGCAATCGCCGACATTATCGCCGACATTATCGGCGATAACCGCCGGGTTGCGCGGATCATCCTCGGGAATGCCGGCTTCGACCTTACCCACCAGATCGGCCCCCACATCCGCGCCCTTGGTAAAGATGCCGCCCCCCAGCCGTGCGAAAATCGAAATCAGCGACGCGCCGAAACCCAGTGCCACCAGCGGGTCGATCAAATCGCGTCCCACGGCCCCCGAAACGAGCAGGTACCCGTAATAGCCGGTCACCGCCAGCAATGCCAACCCGGCCACCAGCATGCCGGTGACGGCACCGGCACGGAACGCCACGCTCAGCCCTTCTGCCAAGCCCTTCCGCGCCGCTTCTGCCGTGCGTACATTGGCCCGCACCGAGACCATCATGCCGGAATACCCGGCCGCCCCCGACAGCACCGCACCGATGAGGAAACCCACGGCTACCTTTAGCCCAAACACCAGAAAAAGGATCACCGCCACGACCACGCCGACAACGGCGATCGTCGTATATTGCCGATTCAGATAGGCTTTTGCGCCTTCTTGCACGGCAGCGGCGATTTCCTGCATACGCTCGTTGCCGGCACTGGCGGCAACGGTGACGCGGGCGGCCCAGATCGCATAAAGCAGCGCCAAAATTCCACAGGCAAGCGCAAACCAGAGTGGTCCTGACATCAATAATTCTTCCCTTTGGTAGCCAAACTAGCGAGATTCAGTTGGAAGCCCATGGCACGGGCACCCGCGACTCTGCGGCGGTTGCTGGAAAGCGCCGGGAACATGCCAAAAAGGCACGCCATTGGCAACCGCTCAGGTACGAACCGCCAGGGGAATCGCATTAGGGAAAAGAGCTTGCCTTGAGTGAAGGTCCGGTTGCTGTCCCCAACTTCCTGAGATCTCGCGGCGAGGCGACCCTCGAGCGCTGACTTCTCTCCAGTAAGCCGCGCCGATGGATCGCGCGGATCAAACACGATAGGCTTGACCGCGCTCTGCGTATCTGTGAGGCGAATATGGCTTCTGACATCGGCGAATGGCTCGATGGACTCGGTCTCGGTCGATACGCTGAGGCGTTTGCCGATAACGAGATCGATCTGCACGCGCTACCTCACATCACAGAGGAAGACTTGAAGCAGGTCGGCATCGCGCTCGGGGCGCGGCGCCAGCTGCTCTCGGCGATCGCCGAACTTGGTGATTTGGACGAGCCGGCCACAGCGGACGAGAGGTCAGATAAACGATCCGCCAGCGCCGAGGCCGAGCGCCGGCAGTTGACAGTGATGTTCTGCGACCTGGTGGGCTCGACGGCGCTCGCTGAGTGGCTCGATCCCGAGGACCTGCGCGACGTAATCCGCGCCTACCAGGAAACTTGCGCCGAAGCCGTGGAGCGGTTCGAGGGGCATATCGCCAAATATATCGGCGACGGGCTGCTCGTTTATTTCGGCTATCCCCAGGCACACGAGGACGACGCACGGCGGGCTGTGATGGCAGGCCTCGGCATCGTCGCTGGCCTCGATACCCTCAACCGGCGCCTCGGCGCCGGCCACGGCGTCGAGCTCAGTGTGCGCGTTGGTATCCACACGGGGTTCGTCATTGTCGGCGAGATGGGCGGAGGTGAGACCCGCGAGGCCGACGCTATCGTCGGCCGGACGCCCAACGTCGCCGCGCGGTTGGAAGGGCTGGCGGAGCCGAACACTGTGGCGATCAGCGCAGCCACCCAGCGCTTGGTAGTGGGGCTGTTCGACTACGACGACCTTGGCCCACAAGAACTGAAGGGCGTCTCTAAACCGGTTCGTATCTTCCGTGTGCTCGGCGAAAGCGCGGCGCGGTCGCGCTTCGAGGCTGCGGTAGAACGCGGGCTGACACCGCTCGTGGGGCGCGAGGAGGAGGTCGCCCTGATCTCGAAACGCTGGGAGCAAGCCAGGGACGGCGAGAGCCAGGTGGTGGTGCTCTCCGGCGAGGCCGGCGTCGGCAAGTCGCGGATCGTCCGGGCGGTCCGCGAGCGGCTCGAGGGCGAGCCCCACAGCCGCATCCTCTACTACTGCTCACCCTATCATCAGAACAGTGCACTCTATCCGGTAATCGACCAGTTCGAGCGGATACTTCGCTTCGCGCGCGATGACGGTCCGGCCCAGAAGTTGGACAAGCTCGAAGCTGCGCTTGAAAATATCGGATTGGCGGTGGCAGAGACGGCACCGCTCTTCGCGTCGCTACACTCGATCCCCGCAGATGGTCGCTACCCGCCGTTGGAACTCGCCCCGGAGCAGCTGAAAGCGAGGACGTTGGAGGCCATCGTCTCGGTCTTCCAGGCCATGGCGGCGCAGGCCCCTGTTCTCATAGTGTTGGAGGACGCCCACTGGATTGACCCCTCGAGCGTCGAGCTGTTGGGCCTGGCCATCGCGCGGCTGAGCGCGGCGCGCGTGCTGATGATAATCACCTGCCGGCCCGAGTTCGAGCCGCCCTGGGCGAGCGAGACTCACTTTTCCTCACTCGCCCTCAACCGCCTGGGCCGCCGGGACGCCGCCGCGATGGTCGCGAACGTGACCGGCCGCAAGGCGCTGCCCAGCGAGGTCCTCAATCAGATTATCGCCAGGACCGACGGTGTGCCGCTTTATGTCGAGGAGCTGACCAAGACGGTGCTGGAATCGGGGGTGCTTAAAGAGGAAGGCGACGGCTATGTGCTGACCGGGCCATTGCCGCCTTTCGCCATTCCGGCCTCGCTCCAGGATTCGCTGATGGCGCGCCTCGACCGCCTGGCGCCAGTCAAGGAGGTGGCGCAGCTCGCCGCCGTGCTGGGTCGGATGTTCGAGCGCGACCTTCTCGCCGCCGCCTCGCCGCTTGGCGGCGGCGACCTTGATAATGCGCTCGAGCAACTGGTCGGGGCAGGCCTCGTCTATCGCCGCGGCCTCGCCCCTAATGAAACCTTCGAGTTCAAGCATGCGCTCGTCCAGGAAGCCGCCTACCACTCGCTCCTGAAGACCACCCGCCAACAGCATCACGCACGTGTGGCGCAAGTCATCGAAGAGCGTTTTCCCGAGACGACGGAGACCCAACCGGAACTCCTGGCCCGGCACTTTTTCGAAGCCGGGCTCGCCGAGGCGGCCGTCCCGCACTTCCACCGCGCGGGCCAAAGGGCGGCGGAACGATCGGCCAATCTGGAGGCCATAGCGCACCTAGCCAAGGGGATCGAGCTGCTGGCGACGCTTCCCGACACCCCCGAACGCGCCAAACAGGAGCTAGCCCTCCAGATCGCCCTTGGCCCGGCGATCATGGCATCCAGGGGCTTCATGGTGTCCGAGGTGGAACGGGCTTACCTGCGCGCGCGCGAACTGAGCCGTCAGCTGAGAGACGAAAAATGGCGGTTCACGGCGGATTGGGGGTTGTGGTTGTTCAATACTTCACGCGCCCGGCACCAAACGGCCCGGGGCCTGGTGGGCGACCTTCGCACGACCGCGGAACATAAAGACGACCCCGCCCTGCACCTGCAGACGTGCCACGCGGCCTGGACCACCGATTTGTTCTTGGGGCGGTTCGGCTCAAGCCGGGACCACTCGGAGCAAGGGCGCGGCCTCTACGATTCGCACGAGCACCGCGCTCACAAGTTTCTCTATGGCGGGCACGATCCGGGCGTCTGCGGCCGGTCCTTCGGCGGCATGGCCCTCTGCCTGCTCGGCTACCCCGATCAGGCGGTGGAGCGTGCGAACGAAGCCGTAGCCTTGGCCGAGCAGCTGGCGCATCCCAATAGCGCGGCGAACGCCCTGTGCTTCGCCGCCTTCACAAACCAAATTCTCCGCGACCTGCCGAGGTGCGGGGAGTTGGCGGACGCCGCGGTCGCGCTAGCCAAGGAGCATGGGAACGCGTTTTTTCTCATGCTGGCGACCCATGTACGGGGCTATTCACTGGCCCAGCAAGGGCTGGCGGATAAAGGGATCGAGATGATGCGCCAGGTTCGTGTCGCCATGGACGCCGCCAAGTTGGAGATGCAGGCGCCGTACTTTCGCGCCCAGCTGGCCGAGACGCTAGGACAGGTCGGGCAGGCGGAACAAGGGTTGTCGCTGCTCGACGAGGCGCTGGCCATCGTGGAACACACGGACGAACAATTTTTCGAGGCCGAGATTCACCGCCTCAGGGGAGAGCTGCTGCTTTCGCGCTCGGCGCGGAGCAAGACCAAAGCCGAGGCCGCGTTCCGCCAAGCCATCGAGACGGCCGGCGGGCAGGAGGCCAAGTTGCTGGAGCTACGCGCCGCGACGAGCCTCGCGCGGTTGTGGGGCGAGAACACGAAGCGCGCCGAGGCCCGCGAGCTCCTCGCGCCTGTCTACGGCTGGTTCGCCGAGGGCTTCGACACTCCCGACCTCAAGGACGCGAAGGCACTTCTCGACGAGCTTCGTTGACTTTGCTCGAGTCGCTGTGACCGGCCGTCGCGGCTGCACGCATGTCCGTTTATGGCTGGCTATGAGCTGTAGTCAGGGCCACCTCACCGGTGCGCCCGCTCTTGTTAAGGGTTGTCCGACGCCTGCCGTGTCTGTGCGACTGCCGCGCACTTTATCGGCAGGCGTCGGACAACCCTTTATACAAGTCTCGATGATGATGACCCATAGAGATTTGGCATAAGTTCAATTTATTAGAGCTGCGACAACCCAACCGTAGAATCGCTGCCGTCCACGGTTTTGGGCGCCATTTAAGCCGAAACCAATGTGACTCCGTCCGCCATTTGCTTCAAACTAGGCCGCGGATTGGGGGGACTTGGCGCTAATACAGTCCGTCAGGGGATCGTTACTAACCGGTCCGCGACGCGCTGTTTTATTCTTGGCCCGCCATTTCCGCCAATTGATTTCGGTCAAGCCGTCTAAAACAGATATTAACCGGGAGGCGTACTCTTATGGACCTCAGGTTTAATCTATTCAAAATGCTCACTTTGCTGGGCGCGGGCATGTTGTTCAGCCTGACCGCCTATTCGGGCGCCATGGCGCACGGAGAAAAGAGCGTCGGCGTCAGCCAGGATGCCGGCGGTAAGGTCAAATGGATAATGCCGGGGCCGCGCATGCTGGATCCCGTTGTCTTCGGTTCGCCGGCGCAGCCGACCGCGTTCAAGAAAGACATTGGCGTGCCGGTCAAAATGCGCAAGGTTTCCGCCGACGGGAAATCCTTCACGATGACCGCCGGCCCGACCCCGTTCTCCGATCGATTCAAGCCGGTGACGGGCTCCTTTTCCATGGATTTGACCGATGTTTCACGCTTCGATTCGATGCAATCGAAAGACCGCGCGAGCGGCGAATTTCGCTTCACCGACCCGTCCGGCAAGAACAACTACGTGGTCAAGATCAAGAAGTTCATTCCCATGGGGCCGGGCCGCCAATTTTTCGGTGGCGTGCTGATCGATGGATTCCTGCACGGCACCACCGGGTTCGGAACCGCGCTCATGCCAACCATGTACAGTTACGGCGCCTTCTGGGTGGTCGGCGAACTCAGCATCAACGGCAAGGTTGTCGCTGGCAACCGGCTCGTCCATGTCATGACGTCAGAGAACGTGCGGTCGCCCGAGAGTTCAGGTTACAAACTTCTGATGGACAAAGACCTGCCGCACAAGGGCATTCAGACCCATCTGATCCTGCCGCCGACGGTGGTGACGCCCGAGGGTCTCAAGCCGGGGCCCGTCCCAAGCGGGTTCAAATTGCCCAACGGCGAGGACCAACCCTTCATCCACATTATGTATGACACGAACAAAATGACGGGCTTGCCCATCCTCTGACGGCCATTGTCACGTTGATCGGGGGCGGCTGGCCGAAACAAAAAACCGCCGCTCGATCAGAGCGACCCGTCCGTACAGCAGGTTAAGATGGTTGCGGGGGCCCGCAACCGTCGATGTCAGCAGGGCCTTTTCCAAGCTGCGGCATAGTGAGCCAAATACATCCAAGAACTAGTTCGACACCTGTAATTCGCGTTGTGGGTACAAAGCCGCTCAGCACCGTGGTCGAAGAGAAAGAATATTTGGAACATAGGTTATTGCGCATCTACGAGCGATACTACATGCGTGCCAGGTCCCAGTACGTCGACCGCAATTTCTATCAGATGCGGATGACGAGTGTAGAACAACACCTGCGTCCGCGCGGACAGCACCACCGAACTCGACAAGGGCCATGGCCGCATCGAGACCCGCACGGCCAGCCTCAGTAGCGAAATTGCTTGGCTTCAGGACAGCCATCACTGGCCCGGACTCGAGGCCATCGGCAAGGTCGTCGCCAGCCGCCAGATCGGCCGCCGCACCAGCACCGAGACCCGCACCTATCTGCTCAGCAAGGCCTTCGCGCCCGAGCGCTTCAACGCTATCGTGCGCAGCCACTGGAGCATTGAAAACCAACTCCACTGGGTGCTCGACGTGTTCTTCAACGAGAATCAGGCCAGAAACCGCAAGGACCACGGACCGCAGAACCTGGCCCTGCTGCGCAAGCTCGCCCTCAACCTCGCCAAGCTCGAACCCTCAAAAGGCTCCATGCGCGGTAAGCTCAAGCGCGCCGGTTGGGATAACGCCTTCCTCGCCACCATGCTCTCACAGTTCGCCGATCCTCAAATGCGATGGCCCTGTACGAACCGCCTGCCCCTTCGTCCTTATCCACAGGTTCGACGCAAGAACGGCCAGAATCAGCGGCACCACCAGGAGGTTCACCATCGACCAGCCAAGAGCTGAATAGACGGCACCCGAACTCAACGCCGACACCGCGACCATACCGAACACCATGAAGTCGTTTAGTGCCTGGGTTTTCGCTTGCTCGGCCTGGCTGGGAACTGTGGTCAGCAAACTCGTGCCCCCGATAAACATGAAGTTCCAGGCGATACCCACCAAAAACAGCCCCATCCAGAACTGCCACAACCCATTGCCGGAGAGATTCACCGCCACCGCCGCCGCCGCCAGCACCGCCCCCGTTGCGATCACGTTCAAGACCCCCACCCGCCTGATAAGGGCGCCGGTGAAGAAGCTCGGCGCGAACATACCAAGGGCATGCCATTGAATGACAAAAGCCGTATCCCCAAAACTATGGGACCCACCGGCCATCGCCAGCGGCGTCGAGGTCATCACCAGATTCATCGCCGCATATCCGAACATGGCGCTAACCACGGCAACGATAAATGTTGGCAGCCGGCAGATTTCTCCCAGTGGCCGCCCACTGCCCCGCCGGACCCGGGCCGGCGGCTTCGGCACCTCCAGAAACAACAGGATCACCACCGCCGCGAGCTGCAACATGGCAACAGCCGCATAGGAGCCGGCGAAAATCGCCGCCGCCAGCAGGTCGCGCGACCAAATCGCCAGGCTCGGTCCCACGAAAGCCGCGACGACGCCGCCCGCCAAGACCAGGCTGATTGCCCGGCTGCGGTAATTCTCCGAAGCCGCGTCCGCGGCCGCGAACCGGTACAATTGCCCGAACGCCGCGCCCGCGCCCATAAATGCCGACGCCAGGCAGAAAAGCCAGAAATTGGCGTCTATAATGGCGTAAACGCCAAGCCCGGATCCGCTCATCCCGACGCCCAGACCAATTATGAACCCCAACTGCCTGCCCACATGACGCATCAGCAGCGAGGCGGGAATTGTCGCCAACGCCGTGGCCACGAACTGAAACGCCAACGGCACCGTGGCAAAAACCTTGACCTCGGCCAGGCCGAAGCCAATCAGCGCCACGATCGTGATAAGCAACCCCTGCCCGGACATAAACAGGGCCTGGCACGCCGCCAGCAGACCGACATTTTTGGCACTTTTTGAAATCCACATGGCGCCGACAATCGGCAATCTCACGACCGCGCGCAAGCCCGCGTCAGCTTCGGTTCAGGGCCTGCACCAGCACATCGCGCACGGCATCCTCGCCCAGCCGCCTGACGATGACGGTCTTCATCCGGCGTTTGATTTGGGCGATGGAGAACTCCCGCCCGAGGCGTTCCTCACGCGCCGACAACCGCTGCAACTCCTGAATGAGGGCATCGCGCAGCTTCGTGTGACGCACCGCTGCGGCCGCCGCCAGCGTCTCACTGGCCATTTCGAGGGTGAAAACGGCGGAAATTCGGCCCACCCCCCCATCTTTGCGAAAGACTGTCACGATCAGCGGCGCGATCGTCAAATAGACGCCTTCCACCCGCGCCCCCCGGCTACCGTCGTGAGCCGGGCTCTCGCCGTCTCCGTCGGCCGCGGCATAGGCCGGCGCCGCAAACAGCCAGATCGCGATCCCGAAGAGGCCAATCAACGATCCAAGACGCACCTTACCGGGCTCCAAAATCATTGATATTGCGTATCAGGACACCCGCCACCACATCCTCGCCAAGCACCGCATCGCTCGCTTTGGCCAGCCTCGTCTTAACCTCTTCCATATCGATCCGCTCACGCGCCGATTGCACCAGCGGCGGCGAACTCAGCGCCAACAGATAAGCGTCGCGCAGCTGGCGTTTGTTGCCCGCCACCACCTCGATGTCGCCACCCGCGGCCACCTCCAGGGTCAGCAACAGCGACAGATTGCGCCGCCGGCCGTCCGATTGTCGCGCCTGCACCATGAACCACTCCAGGTCCACATACTCAGGCCCCCCACCGCCTTCTTCATATCCCTCGTCGCCTTCTTCATATCCCTCGCCGCCTTCTTCCGGCGCATCCTCGGCCGCCCTGGCTTCGCCGAGCCACCCGCCAACGGCCATCATCGCCAGGACCAGCAACACCGGCCGCCGGCCCATCGATCCGCTAGATCGCTCAGAAATGTCTGTATCCGCCTGTCGGCACATCAACGAAATGTCCTTTTTCATCGAGCACCCTCAAGCCTTCCGCCGCGGTAATCCGGCCAACCTTGGTTAACGCAAGATCTAAACGCTGTTCCAGATCGCCGATCCCGGCTTCGGCCGGGATCGTAAACAGGAGCTCATAATCGTCGCCACGATCCAGCAGGCTAGCGTCCATAGGTTGACCTTCTGTTACCACCCCCTGGGCGACAGGCACCTCGCCAAGGCCCAATTCGGCCCCCACGCGGGAGGCTTTGGCTAATTTGGCAAGATCCCCCAGCAGACCGTCCGATATGTCCATGGCGGCCGTCGCCAGGCCCCGCAAGGCCCGTCCCAGGGCCAGCCTCGGCACCGGCATCCGATAACGGCTGATGGCCGCCTCCAGCGCCGCCGCGGGGAGCTGCGGCGGATCTCCCTTTAGCGCTGCCAAACCAACGGCCGCACCGCCGATCGCCCCGGACACATAGATATTATCGCCGGCCCGCGCCCCCGACCGCCGCAGCGCCTCGCCGGCCGGCACCACCCCCATCGCCGTCAGCGACAAGGTTAACGGCCCGGGCGTTTTTACGCTATCGCCGCCCACCAGCGTAATGCCGAATTCCGCCTGATCGGCCGCCAGGCCGGCGGCGAAGCCGGCCAGCCAGTCCCCATCGACCCAGTCTGGCAAAATCGTCGCCAGCGTATAGGACCGCGGTTCCGCCCCCATGGCCGCCAGATCCGACAGATTGACCCGCAGCAGCTTCGCACCGATGGTCTCGGGCGGATCGTCAGGCAGGAAGTGAACCCCGGCCACCATCGCATCGCTGGTCACCACCAGCGACTGTCCAGGTTCCACCCATAAGGCGGCGGCGTCATCCAGGAGGCCGAATGCACCCGCCTCTCCGCGCGCCAAGGGCGCGAAGTATTTGGCGATCAGACCGAATTCATCCAGCGCCGGCTGTCGCGCCATCGCCACGCCCGCCCATTTCGTCCTCGCGCAAAACCCGGCCCAGTTTATCCAGCACCCCATTCACCAGGCCCGGCTCTTTGCCGCCGTAGAAGGAGTGCGTTACCTCGACATACTCGTTGATCGTCACCCGCGGCGGCACATCGCTTCGCGACCGCAATTCATAGGCACCGCACATCATGATCGCCCGCAGCACGACTTCCAGGCGCTCCAGGCGCGCCTCGTCTTTCAAGGCCCCGCCGACAAGTTCGGCCAGCGCCTCTTTCGCCGTGACGACCCCGCGCACCAAATCGAGGAACAGGCTGCGGTCGGCATCCCGTCCCAGCCGGAAGCGCACGAACTCCTCGACCACGGTTTCCACCGCGCTACCGGTTATGTCCATTTGATAGAGCGCCTGCACGGCCAGCAGGCGGGCCACGCTGCGGCCGTTTCCGCCCGGTCGCGGGCGTTTGCTTTTTTTGCCGTCTGCTCCGGTCGAAACTTCAGCACTCATAATCGGCAATCCACCCGCCTAACGGGGATATAAATGCAATTGTGTTTTGATGCCGATCATCCGCAAACAGGTGTAGGCCGCCGCCCCGCCCTTGTTAAGCCCATCCACCGCTGCCCTGGTTTCGGCCTGCTCACGGTTATCGACGGTCAGGATGCCGTTGCCCAGGGCCAAACAATAGCGGCAGGCCAAATCCTGCAGCGCCCGGGCCGTTGCCTCGCAGATGACGTCGTAATGGCTGGTCTCGCCCCGGATCACGCACCCTAACGCCACATAGCCGTCGAAGCGGCGGCGGCCGGCATAGAACTCCATCGAACGCACGGCCATGGCGATCGCCGCCGGCACTTCGAACGCACCGGGCACGGCCAGCCTCTCGAAGGTCGCCCCGGCCTTTTCAAGCTCGCTGGCGGCACCCTTCGCCAGCTCCTCGGCGATATCGTCGTAATACTGCCCTTCGACAATCATGATATGTGGCTGATCGGACATCAGCTATCTCCCTTGCCAAGCGACCGTGTTTCCACAACCCTCAGGCCAAACCCGTCGAGGCCGACAATCGAGGGCCGCGAATTGGATAGCAAGATCATATCGCGAACCCCGATATCCAGCAAAATCTGCGCCCCGATGCCATAGTCGCGCAATTCGCCCACGGCCTTGCGCGGTTGCGTCATGCTTTCATGTATGCGGTCGCTCAGTGCCGTTGGCCGCGGCTCGCGAATAACCACGACCGCCCCGCGCCCGGCCTCGCCGATCATCCTCATCGCCGCTTGCAAAGAGCTGCCGCCGGAGCCTTCCAGGCTGCCCAGCACGTCGCTGAATAGGTTGAGGGCGTGCATCCGCACCAACACCGGCTCGTCGGTCGTGATATCTCCCTTCACCAGCGCCACATGTTCGGCATATTCGATCCTGTTGTGATAGACCAGAACCCTGAACTCGCCGCCAAACTCGCTATTCAGCGTCGTTTCCAGCAGCAGCTCGACGATCCGGTCATGACGCCGCCGGAAGGCGATAAGATCGGCGATCGACCCGACCTTTAGGCCATGAAACTGGGCGAATTTCACCAAATCGGGCAGCCGCGACATATTGCCGTCATCATTCATGATCTCGCAGATCACCGCCGACGGGTTAAGGCCGGCCAGCCGCGCGATATCGACGCTGGCTTCGGTATGCCCGGCCCGCACCAGCGTGCCTCCGTCCCGTGCCGCCAGCGGGAACACATGGCCGGGGGTGACGATCTCCGCCGCCGTTGAGCGCGGATCGATTGCCGCGGCGATGGTGCGCGCCCGGTCCGGCGCCGAGATCCCCGTCGACACCCCGTCCCTGGCTTCGATGGAAACCGTGAAATTGGTCTGCAGCCGGTTGGCATTGGATTGCGGCATCAGCGGCAGCCCCAATTGCTCGATCCGCTCCCGCGGCAAGGCCAGGCAGATCAGCCCGCGGCCATGGGTGGCCATGAAATTGATCGCCTCCGGCGTCGCCATTTGGGCTGGAATAACCAGATCGCCCTCATTCTCCCGGCCCTCATCGTCGATCAGCACCACCATCTTGCCGTTTCGCGCATCCTCGATGACTTCTTCAATCGAGGAAAGAAAGGCGGCATCGTCGCTCGCCCGGACGACTGCCTGCTTGCCGACCGTCCTTGTTGTTGTGTCTTGTTTCACTACTCGCTCCGTTCCAGCAACCGGCTCGCATAACGGGCCATGACATCGACTTCCAGGTTAACCGGGTCGCCGACCGCCAAACCGCCAAAAGTCGTATGCCGCAGGGTATGTGGAATGACATTGACGGAAAAGCATGTTCCATCCGCTTCATTCACCGTCAGCGACACCCCGTCGACCGTGACCGACCCTTTTCGGGCGATAAATCGGGCGATTTCGTCCGGCACGGCAAAGCTCAGCCGCCGATTTCCCCCATCCGCCCGGCTGTCTTCCACCTGCCCGACCCCGTCCACATGGCCCAGCACCATATGACCGCCCATTTCATCGCCAACCCGCAGCGAACGTTCCAGATTGATTGCCGTCCCCGCCCGCCATTGCCCAACGGTCGTGCAGGCCAGAGTCTCGAACGAGGCGTCGACGCCCAGCCAGTTCGGCCCCTTCTCATCCACGGTAAGACAGGTGCCGCTGAAAGCCACCGAGGCGCCGAGATCGATCTCGGCCGTATTGTAGGCGGTTTCTATTTCCAGGCGCCGTCCGGCCTCGGTTTCCTTGGCCTGCAGGACTCGTCCCACATCCGTGATGATCCCTGTAAACATGCCGGCTACTCCACCATCTCACGCATGTAGGTCTCCAGCACGTCATCGCCAAGGTCGGTCCGCGCCACCGGCCGAAAACCGCGCGCCTGGGCGACATCATCCATATTCAGCCCAGCCGCCGCCGGCAGGCCGTCTCCGCCAATGATTTTCGGTGCCCGGAACCAGGCGATCTCGTCAACCAGATCGGCCTGCAGCAGCGATGCCGCCAGATGCGCCCCGCCCTCCACCAAAACCCGCGTCAGCCCGCGCGCGCCAAGCGCTTCCAGGGCTTTGTCCAGAGCGACCCAACCATCCCCTCCCGCCGCCACCACCAGCACCTCGACACCGGCTTCCCGATGAGCCTCGATACGGCTTTTATCGGCGGTTTTGGTCGTCACCAGCCAGGTCGGGTGACGCCCGGCGGTTTGCACCAACCGGCTCGTCAAAGGCAGCCGCAGCCGGCTATCCACGACAATCCGTACCGGCGTCCTGTCCTCAAGTCCCGGCAGCCGGCAAGCCAGGCTGGGATCGTCCCGCGACGCCGTTTCCGCACCGATCATGATCCCATCATGCTGGGCCCGTAATAGATGGCCCCGGGCGCGCGCATCGACGCCGGTGATCCATTGGGAATCGCCGTTATGGGTCGCGATCTTGCTGTCGAGGCTGGTTGCTGTCTTCCAAGTGACCCAGGGCCGCCCGCTTGCCTGGCATTTCAAGTAGCCGGCATTCAGCGCCCGCGCCGCCGCCTCGCCAACGCCAACGTCGACACGCACGCCAGCCTCGGTCAAGGCCGTGATCCCGGCCCCGCAAACCCGGCTATCGGGATCCTCCATCGCCGCCACGACCCGCCCGATCTTAGCCGCCAGCAAGGCCTCGACACAGGGTGGCGTCTTCCCGTGATGGCTGCACGGCTCCAGGGTCACATAGGCCGTGCCGCCGGCCATTATTTCGCGTCCGCCACGTTGCGCCCGTGCCAGGGCCTCGGTTTCGGCATGCGGCCGCCCGCCCGGCTGGGTCCAGCCGCGCCCCAGCACCCGCGCCCCATCTTTGTCTACAATGACCGCGCCGACGGCCGGGTTGGGCCAGCAATTGCCTAGGCCGCGCCGCGCCAGCCGCAAGGCGAGCGCCATATACGCACGATCATCCTCACCCCCGGCAGTGCTAGGCCGGTCGGCCATAGCACCCTCCCTCAAATATCGTCGGTCGCAAGTTTCTCAATACCGATAAAGTCTTCGAAATCCTTCGCTTCGCGGAAGTTCTTATAGACCGAAGCAAAGCGTACATAGGCCACGGAATCCAGGTTCGCCAGCGCATCCATGACCATCTCGCCAATATTCGACGCCTCGATTTCGCTCTCGCCGGAAGATTCCAGCCGTCGCACGATGCCGCTGATCACCCGATCCACGCGATCGGCATCCACGGGCCGCTTGCGCAGCGAGATACGCATGGACCGTTCCAGTTTTTCCCGGTCGAACGGCACCCTCTGGCCCGACTTCTTGATCACGGTCAGATCTCTAAGCTGCACCCGCTCGAAGGTCGTGAACCGCGCCCCGCAGCTCGGACAGAAGCGCCGGCGCCTGATCGCCGTATTATCCTCGGTCGGCCGCGAATCCTTAACTTGTGTGTCAGCGTGGCTACAGAATGGACAGCGCACGGATTTGCCTCCAGCTTCCTATCGCCTACCCGGCGGAATAGATCGGAAAACGCGCGCACAGCGCGGCGACCCGATCGGCCACGGACGCCTCGACGGCCGCATTATCCTCTCGGCTGGCCGCCAGCCCGTCCAACACTTCGGCGATAAGGTCGCCCACCAGCTTGAACTCGGCAAGGCCGAAACCACGGGTCGTTGCCGCCGGCGTGCCCAGCCGCACGCCCGAGGTCACTGTCGGTTTTTCCGGATCGAACGGCACGCCATTCTTGTTGCAGGTAATGCGGGCCCGCTCCAGGGCCGCCTCGACGACATTGCCCGTCAGACCCTTGGGGCGCAGATCCACCAGCAGCAAATGTGTATCCGTGCCGCCCGATACGATGTCCAACCCATGTCTTTGTAATGTCTCCGCCAGTATCTTGGCATTCTCGACCACCGCCTTGGCATAGTCCCTGAAGGCCGGTTCAAGCGCCTCGCCGAACCCCACCGCCTTGCCGGCGATTTGATGCAGCAGCGGCCCGCCCTGCAGGCCGGGGAACACTGCTGAGTTGATCTTCTTGCCCAAGGCCTCGTCCATGGCCAGGATCATACCGCCACGCGCCCCGCGCAGGGTCTTGTGGGTCGTCGTCGTCACCACATGGGCGTGGGGTAGCGGACTTGGATGCGCGCCGCCGGCAACCAGGCCGGCGAAATGCGCCATATCCACCATCAATATGGCCCCGACCTCGTCGGCGATTTCGCGAAACCGTGCAAAGTCGATTTGCCGCGCATAGGCCGACCCGCCGGCAATGATCAGCGCCGGTTTATGTTCCCGTGCCAGGGTTACGACTTCGTCGTAATCCAACAGCCCATCTTGCCGCCGCACGCCATATTGCACCGCATGAAACCATTTTCCCGACTGATTGGGCGGTGCCCCATGGGTCAAATGACCGCCGGCCGCCAGCGACATACCCATGATCGTGTCGCCGGGTTTCAGCAGTGCCATGAACACGGCCTGATTGGCCTGAGCGCCGGAATGGGGTTGTACGTTGGCGAAGTTACAGCCGAACAGCGCCTTCGCCCGTTCTATCGCCAGCGTCTCGACAATATCCACATGCGCGCAGCCGGCATAGTAGCGCCGGCCTGGATACCCTTCGGCGTATTTGTTTGTCAGCACCGTGCCCATGGCATCCAACACCGCCTGGGAGACGATATTTTCAGACGCGATAAGCTCCACCTCGTTCTGCTGGCGCGACAGCTCGCCGGCGATCGCCCGCGCCACGTCGGGGTCCATTTCAGTCAGCCGGCCGCCAAAGAAGCCACCGGACTGCGCTCCAAAATGCTTGTTAACTGTCATGCCGATTTTCCCACTGAGACCATCACCCGAGTTTATCCACCCGGCGTGCGTGCCGACCGCCTGCGAAGGTTGTTTCGAGGAAGGTATTGAGACTGTCTTGCGCCACCTGGCGCCCAATCAATCTCGAGCCAAGCGCCAGGACATTAGCGTCATTATGCTCCCTCGACAAGCGAGCGCTCGTCACGTCATGACACAGTGCCGCCCGCACCCCCTTATGCCTGTTCGCGGCGATTGAGATACCAATTCCGGTACCGCAAACAGCCACCCCGAATCGGGCGCGGCCGCGGCTCACCGCCTCCCCTAGGGCATGGCCGAAGTCCGCATAATCGACGCTTGTTTCGCTGTCGGTGCCCAGATCCAAAATTTCATGCCCCCGCGCGCTCAAGGTCTCTTTCAGCCACTCCTTGAGTTCGAAGCCGGCATGATCCGCCGCCACGGCTACAACCAGCTTGTCCATACCCTCTTCCAAACTCGGCATCGAATGGCCGAAATCTACCACATCTCGTCTCTAGCCACCAACAAAACACAAGCCCTCGGCATCCGATTCCAATTGTGGCCTTTGGCCACGTGGCGTTCCTGCATCTCGCCTTTCTCCATTTGCCTAGAGCTTTTTCCATTCAAACGGATTCGTTTGAACGATAAGAAAATGCGTTAAAACAACAAGCTAGAGCACATGAAGTGAGCGCAAGCGA
>QIGO01000178.1 GCA_003230015.1 Alphaproteobacteria bacterium
GACCTGGACAGCTCCGGCCGAGGCACCGGCAGCGGTTTCACCGGCAGGACGGAAATATGGGCCCGCGTCGCCGCCTGGTGGTGGCAAAACCCCATCGTCGGCAACGGCTTTAGGACATCGCCCGAATACGCGCACAACGGTTACCTACAAATTTTGGGCGAACTAGGCATCGTCGGCCTAGCCTGGTTTGTACTTTTACTGGGAACAGCGGCCTGGCAAGCGTTCAAACAATCCGACGAGCGGGAATTCGCAGCCTTGTTTGCCTACATCTTTGCATTCGCGCTTTACAATATCTTTGAAGCACGCCCAACCAATGCCTCGAACGCTTTCACCATCGGTTTCTATTTCCTCGCAGCCTTCGTCTGGGGTCGAGCGCTTCCGCGCAAATTCCATCCGCCGATTGACGTAACCACAGCCCGAGCCCAACCGTGAAAGCCAAATTTGGCTAGCGGCAACAGGCAACGTCAATGCTGCTGCCAACTGAAAATCGCCGACCACGTCAAACATTAGCGTAAGTGACTGATTTTTCGTTGAAAAATGAAATCGCTTGACAATCGCACTAACAATTGATAGTTTAGCTATTGAAAGAGAGCCACACCATGAGCCATCTAGCAGAAACAACGCCCACCGCCTCTGCGCACCACGCTCCGGACCTCAACGATCGCACCGCTCGTGAGGCTATGACCCCGGGCGCAATTCGCGTCTTTATCAAACTAGCCGATGCCTGGAACCTCAGCGTTGCCAACCGGCTCACTCTCTTGGGTGGAATTGCCGAGCCTACATATCACCGCTACGCGAAGGGGACTTTGCCAAAGTCTCTCAGCCGCGACCAACTCGAACGAATTTCCCTGACCATTGGCATCTACAAAGGTCTGGTGACGTTATTTGCTGAAACGGCCAGTCGCAAACGTTGGTTCACCTTACCCAACCAAGATGCGCCATTTTGCGGACACTCCCCTCTCGATCACATGTTGGGGGGAGGGATGGAACATCTCTATCAGGTCCGCCGTTATATCGACGCGTGGCGCGGGATGCGATGATCCTGCCTTCGACCTCAAATGTTAAAAGAAGCAGAACGCACCGCCTCATCGCCAGCCGCTTTCCCATCGTCGGCATCTTCGACGACATGGATCTTAGCGAAGAAGATCGCCAAACCGCGTTTCTCCTGGAATCGGCGACCAACGATCGCCATCAGGCGGCCCATAAGCTGGCACTGATTCCTGCCAATAGCTGGCCTGTTGGAAATAGCGCGACAATCGTCATGGCTTCTTTTCTACACGTAACCGACGAAGGCGGCCGATTTCATGATCTCCGTCTCGGCGCCTGGTACGCCTGCTTTGACGTCAAAACAGCAATTGCTGAAACGGTCTTCCACAACGAACGACGGCTTAACGCCACGCCCGGCGTATTTCCGGCAACCATCCAGATGCGGCAGCTCGTAACATCCATTAACGCCACGCTTATTGATATCCGCGGCATGCAAGACTCGGTTCCCGAACTCTACGACCCGGACCCAGCCAGCTATCCCGTATCCCAGGCCTTCGCAGCGCGGCACCGGTGGCCGAATAATGACAACCAACCCACCGGCGGAATCGTCTACGACAGCGTCCGCCATACCGGCGGCACCAACCTGTGCCTATTCAACCCCGCACTCGTCGACATGCCGGTGGTGCAGGGCGATCACTATGAATACCGTTGGAACGTGGACGGAAACCGCACTGTGGTTAAACTCCAAAACATCGAGGGTTAAGGCACTGCTGAGTCAATCGCCGATTTCCCATAATATACATTATCGGACTTTTGCCACACGCTGCTTGCAAGGCGGCAGCGATCCTGCACCTCTTTCAGAAACTCTGGATGCACCGAGACGTACGGCTCACGCAGCACTGCTCTCCAAACCGGTTTGTTTCGTGAACACGACGTTGTTGGGATTGGCAACGCTGCGCGGGTGCGCAAGGCGCGCAAACCCGTAATCGGCCAGGATCTCGGTTATCCCTCGCCGGTCTCTATCTGAATTGATTTCTATGAACAGAGATTTTGTCTTACCCCTGGCCAGAATCTCGGTCATACCCCGCACGATCGCATGTTCGGGACCGTCGACATCGATTTTAATGTAGTCCGGCGTGACGTCGAACTGTTCTGACATCCAATCGAGAGAGTATTTCGGTACCTCGCTGGCAACGCCTGTATATTTTGAATCGGTGTACAGGATATTCTTGTATGGAAGTACTTCCGTGACTTCGCAAAACCCGCTGGTGTCGGAAATCGCGGCGAAAATATTCCTGATGTTCTTAACTCCGTTCAGCTTGATATTGGTCGCCAGGTCACGGGAATCCTTAAACGAGCAGTCGAACGCAAACACTTGACGTGGCCCATCGGGTTTCAGCGCCGCGTATAAAGACTCGTGCCCGTAACTGGACCCCACGTCGAAAAACACGCCGCCGGGCTCGAACGAGTCGATCCAGTCGAATACCTCTGGCTCACGACGATCCCAGCCCGATATCTGGTCGAAGTTGGCCACTTGATGGAGCGGGCACACCGACTTGATCCGCACGCCGCGAACGGTTGCTTCATGGACGGGAAGAACTCTCGAAAATCCACGGCGCAGTGCTTTGCCAAGTGGCGGCACAAACCGACAAGCCCCGACAATCGCCCGGTTGACCGCACCTACCACCTGCCTGTCCATTATCAGACTCCAAAGATCGCAATAAAACCGACACTAGTCATGTACTGGCAAAGAAGACACGTGACCAAATCGGGGCAACTGCCAAACCGTTGTGGTCAATTGCCCCGATTTGGTCACGTGATGAATTCACCCTGCCCGACTAGACTGCGCGCAACAGTCGGTGGCGATACGGCAGATCGGATGCTCCAACTTGATTGCGTGGTCGACCCTCGCATGCCCCGGCTTGCTTGGGCAATTGGCGTATCGGCGCGCGACCGCCTCGTCAGGGCCATTGTCGGCGCCTCGGTCGAAAAGGGCCCGGACTTCCTCGTTGAAGGTGCTTGGTCCGGAGCGTATGGCGGCTCCGGCTTTGCTTCCGCGGCAACCTTTTCAGGCACCGGCCTGACAGTGAAGCGCGATGGCCTGGTCATCTCGACGCCCACGCACACATTGTCGCCTGTGTACTGTTACCGGACAGGTAAGACTTTTTACGCGTCCAACTCCTTGCCGTTGCTTCTGAAAAGCGTCGGAGACTCGCTAGACCCCCATTACCCACACTATGACGCCGACATAATGTCAGTGGTTCTTGGTATCCACCGGCATCGTAGGAGCATACCGACACGACGAAAAAACCTTGTGCACATCAGATACGCCTGCAATCTGTCGCTCGACGATGATCTGAACGAAACCTTGGTCCCAAAACAGGACGCTCCGAGTCTTTCCTCCTATGAGAACTATGCCGAATTCCTACAATCCGAAATACGCCAGCTCTATGAGAACGCGCACTCAGACGAACGGCAGGTTCGCTACGGTCTTTTATCGACGATCTCAACAGGTTACGACTCTCCGGCCTGCGCGGTGCTTGCTCGTAACATTGGTTGTACGCAAACCATAACGATCGACAAGGCGCGGGAGGATTTCGCGGAAGAAAGCGATAGCGGCGCGGCGATCGCGCAAGCGCTGGGCATGAACGTTGTCGAAGTGCAAGCCGATAATCTCCTTGCCAACCAAAGGCCCCTATTCGAAGCGGAATTTCTAGGCGCCGGCTACGGCGGGGACGATATTACCCTGTCCGCAATGGAGCCCTACTTGGCCGACACGCTGCTATTTACGGGCTACCATGGTGACAAAATTTGGGATCGCAATAACAAGAATGTCACGTCTGATTTGGTTCGCGGCGACCCCTCTGGCTGTTCGCTTCTAGAATTTCGCCTCCGTGTCGGCTTTATCAATATTCCCGTTCCCTTCATCGGCGCATTTTCTCATCACCAGATACATGCCATTTCACGCAGTCCGGATTTGGCGCCCTGGACTCTCAATAATCGCTACGACCGGCCCATACCGCGCCGGCTGGTTGAGGCTGCCGGCGTCCCGAGGCAGCTCTTCGGTCAGAAAAAACTTGCCGTGTCGAGGCCCTATCAAACCATGGGCCCCGCCAACCCTCCTCTCGATACGAGGCTAACGCCAAATAGTCTACAGGCGTTCAGGGACTATGTCGCCGAGCACGCTGTCGGGTTCAAGAGCGGCGATCACCGGCTCTTGAATTTCGTCCGTCGCGGCGTTACCAGCCAAAAAATACGCACTGTCGCGACATCCCTGGGTATGGGTGAAGTGGGTGACACCCTGCGGCTGCGCTACAAGAAACCGCAAACCGAGCATAACCATGTGACGGCCTGGGCCTCTGCCGCTCTCATGAGTTCGAGCTACAGCAGTGTCTCTGCCACGTCTCTTGGACCCTAGAACATTTCCGGGAAATGTGGACGCCCGACATCAGACGAACACTCACTTCAACGGCAAGTATATATCTGTCAGCAGTTCCGTTGGCGGCGTCTTCCGTGGATCGTTCAGATATTCTTCGAAACACGGCGCATCTGCCGCCTTTTCTCCTGATTTCAGCAGCCAATCGCCATAGAGCCATGCATAGCTGACCTTCATGTCCGCATAGGGCCCCTTGTGCCGCAGTACCGCATAGCGTCCCCCGGCGATCTCCGTCGCGGCCACGGGCGGCTCATCCGGAATGGGTCCTTCGACCGAGAAGCAAGCCTTGGAGCGCAGCTTGTCTTCCGGCACCGCGTCCGGATCATCGTAGAAAATCCCGAAAATTCTTGTCTGGGGCGAAATCAAATTCCGCGCCCCAAGCCACCCGGCCAAGGCACCGAACGCCTTGTCGATCGCCAAATACGAGCCCAGATGATCCATCGCCGCAACCTTCATGGCGGGCACCGTCTTCACGCTGACATCGTGCATAATGGAAGAACCTTTCCTTGTAACCGGTTGATATTGTGTGTGGCTCCCGTGGTAGCGGTATTGCGCCGGCGGTCGGCCGTAGACGCCTTTGAAAATTCGCGTGAAGGACTGCAGGCTCCCATAACCTGATTTCTTCGCGATCTCCTCTACCGTCATTTCGCTGTTGACCAAATATCCGGCTGCCCGATGGAGCCGCAGCCGTTTCACCGTCGCCGCGATAGTCTCGCCATGGAACGCGTGATAGATGCGATGCCAATGAAAGGGAGACAGGCAGGCGACCTCGGCAAGTTTTAGCAAGTCCAACTCGTCATCGAGATGATCGTGGATATATGTTGCAACAAGGTTCATCCGCTCTTGGTAGTCCGTGCCGTAACCGAAACTATTCATTGATATCTTTCTACCTCATCACCTGCCGCCAGCAATTGAGCACAGATCGGTTTGACAAATCTTGCTGTTCTCGGCGCCGCACCCTTCCCCGCCAAGCGCAATATTAGTATCGTTGCGTTGCATATTCGGTTTTGGCCGCATTTTTTTAGCTAAGAATGTCATCTTCGCCGCCTGCTTTCGCCCAGGCCGCGCTATACATACTTGACGGGGACACGCCCCCAATTGGAACGCTACAGAAATGGGATATTGGGATTTCCTGCGGCAGAACCGCCGTTTTTTGGGATTTGGATTCGCCCTTAGTTTCTTCTCGGTTTACGGCCAGACATTCTATATTTCTCTTTTCGGCGCCGGTATTCGCGATGAGTTCGGTCTCACCAACGCTCAGTTCGGCGCCGCTTACTCCGCCGCAACCTTGGCCAGCGCCGTCACGCTCGTATGGCTGGGCCGCCTTATCGACCGGGTCCACCTGACCGCCTTCGTCGTCGCCATATGTGGCGGCATGTTCGTCTCGGCCCTGGCGCTGGCGTTGGCGCCCAATTATGCCATCCTCACCTTGGCGTTCTTTGGCCTGCGCCTTACCGGCCAAGGCTTGATGATCCACACCGCCCTGACCAGCATGGCACGCTATTTCGACGCCGGCCGCGGCAAGGCCGTCGCCATCGCCCAGACCGGCATACCGGTGAGCGAGGCCGTTCTCCCCAGCCTCGCCGTCGCCCTAATGGCCCTGTTCGGCTGGCGCGCGGCCTGGAGCGTTGCCAGCGCCTCGGTCTTGCTCATTGCCCTTCCGTTGCTGCTGTGGTTGCTTCGCGGCCAGCGCCAGCGCCACGTCGCCCATTTGGCCAGAATCGAGAACGCGGCGGCCAACATCGGCAGCCATATCCGCCATTGGTCTCGCGCTGAAGTTCTCCACGACCCGCGTTTTTACGCCATCCTGGTCCCGCTCACCTCCCTGCCCTTCATGGGAACGGCTCTTTTCTTCCACCAGCTCCTCGTGGCGACGAGCAAAGGCTGGTCTCTTTCCTGGCTTGCCGCGATGTTCGTCATTTTTGCGCTCTCGACCGTACCCAGCGCGCTCGTCGCCGGATCCATCGTCGACCGGTTCGGCGCCGTCCGTGTGTTTCCCTTTGCGCTTTTTCCGTTCATGACAGCCCTCGTCTTCCTGATATTGTTCGATGGCCCCCTTGTGGCGATACCCTATATGGCCTTTTTTGGCGTGGCCGCGGGTTTTCAGGCCCCTGTCGCCAACGCCCTGATCACCGAGATCTATGGCAGCACCCATCTTGGCGCCATCCGCGCCATGTTGGGCTCGGTGATGGTTTTGGCCAGCGCGCCCTCCCCCGCCATTATCGGTTGGGCGTTCGACGGCGGCGCATCGGTCGAGACGATAGCCCTTTGGTTTCTCGCCTACCTTGCGGTGGCAGCCACAGTTAGTTTTTTCGTCGCCCGGCACCTGCCGGCGCCCGCGCCAAGACTGACGGCCGACACCTCATGAGCGCGCACGAAAAATTGCCCCGCTCAAACATTGAGCGGGGCAAGATTTAGCATGAGAGAGGGACTCTAACGGGCAGTTCGCCGCACCCACCCTGGAAAGGCGTTGCGCACATCCACCCTGCGTGTGGACCACGACAGCACACCAACTTTGATCTTTCGCCGGTGCCTGCCCTCACATCCATGTTACCAATAACTTGGTAGACAGAACGCCCCAAGTCACGCGCTATTTATGGGTAGGTTTACGCCCATCGAAACGTGATACGCCGATCTGCGGCCCCACCTAATATTGAATCGAATCCGACCAAACACGTTCCAGCGATCGCAAGGTACTACGGGCGGCGTCAATATCGCTAAGCTGCCGCCCGGTATCGCCCATGGCGCTTGCGTGCCGCTGCTCCATCTCGCCCAGCAGGCTGCAGACTTCCAGTCCACGTTCTGTCAGCTTGATTTTCACCGAGCGCCGGTCCCGTTCCGAACGGCTTTGCAGAACATAGCCGCATTGAACCAAATGGCGGACATTGTAGGTCACGTTTGAGCCGATATAGTAGCCACGATCGACCAGCTCACGGATCGACACTTCCGCGTCTTTCACATTCGTCAACAGCACCGCCTGCACGGCGTTGATGTCGTCTAGCCCGTTTTGGCTGAGTTCCAACCGGATCACATCGAGATAGCGCCGGTGCAGACGCTCGATCAGCCGCGTTATGTCACTGAATGAAGCGATTGGAATACTCCCATTATCCTGCCCACATGTTTCCTTATCCAACACAAGGTTTAACGAAGAGTTAGTCATCATCAGCCCCAATTTTCATTCATGGACATCGTAGCCGCCGCTTGCCATCTCTTAACTGCCGTCAAACTGCAAGATTTGCGTCGATCGAGGTCGATTGAAGGATTGATAGTAGAGTTGGTTCGTCGGCACCACGCTGCCGACAAAAACCGGTTGATAGTCAAAAAACACTTCCGTAACAACGACACTTTCGTTGTCGTCGACAATCAGGCCGGTCGGCAGCGTCGCAGTGCCTCCGGGCGCACCGATATTGCTACTGGCAACCAATACGCCCGCGCCAGCCTCCTGCCACAGCACTTGCGGCCCGCCGCCCGTGCCCTGCACCGTGGTGATAATCACCATACCCTGCCCCAATAGGTCAAACGGCTGCGCGATCCGCTGCGCCGCCGCGAAAAGGTCCGTAATTTGGGCCGTATCCATGCTTTGCGCCTGCGCCACATAGTCATTCACCAGACCGCCGACGCGCGCGATTTTCTGGTTCACCATGGCAAAGCGGGCGAATTCGAACCCGCCCATCAGCAGCAAGACGAATACCGGCATTGCCGCCGCAAACTCGACCAAAGTGCCCCCGCCTTGGTCGCGGCGTAATAGTCTCGCAAATCGACCAATCATCAGTGCCCCTCCCCTTCCCTATTGAACGGATGGATCATCGATAAACGGCTCGTTGATAACCGCGATCGACGCTGTCAGGCCAACAAACCCACCATTACCGAATTTATTTGCGATATAGCCAGTCATCATCGGCAGGCTGTAGTTAATCGTGTACAGGACGATTTCCCCGGGTTCGCCAACACCGTCTCTACCCTGATCGGCGTCCCAGCTACCGTTCATATTGACGTCCACGAAGGCCTCGCCAACGTCATAACTACCATTCGCCGGTGAATTATCCGTATAGGGTTCCTGCGAACCGATCGCATCGAAGCTTTCATAGATCTGTGTATTGATGACCGCGACATCGATATCCACCAGACCAATAGTCCGCTCCTCGATAATGTCGCGGATTATCTGCTCACGCGAAGCGCCGTCCTGCCCGGTGATGCCGTAGCGCGAGGCATCGCGGATGGCGCCCTCCATCAAGGTCCCGACAAACAGCGTCGTGCCGACTTCGGCGATACCCACGATCATCAGAATAAACAGCGGGGCTATCAGGCCGAACTCAATCGCCGCACCGCCTTGCTGATCATCCGTGATGCCTCGGCGGCGCCCCCAGACCCGCCCGCGGGTGCGTCCAGAGGAGAAACCGATGCGTTTACCGACCGCTAACGTAAATTGTCCTAGCATGACCACTCACCCTGGCGACTATTGGAAATTCCACGATGAAAGCGCCCCATTCGGCCCGCAAACCGGGGGTATTTGCCGTCCTGCTGCTGCTGGCCGCCTGCGCCGGTCCGATTGAGACCGAAAAGGGCGTTCTCAATGAAGATGCGGCGTCCCTGATGCGCGTGGCGGAAACCACCCGCGCGGCCGGAAATTCCGCAGCCGCGATCCCCCTTTATCAGCGCGCGGCTAAACTGTCGCCTGAGAGCCCTAAGCCGCTTATCGCGCTGGGACAGACCCTCAACGAACTCGGCGCCTACAGCCAGGCCTCTCGGGTTTGGACGCGCGCGCTGGCCCTCGACCCAATGGGATTTCAGGCTCTTTCGGGTTATGGCACCGCCCTGACCGGCCTCAATCAGCCCCACCTGGCGCTGGCGAAGTTTGAGCAAGCCCTGGCGGTCAAGCCTTCCGACCCAGTCATCTATAACGCCATCGGTGTCGCCCAAGACATGCTTGGCAACGCCCGGGAAGCCCAGGACAGCTATCGTGCTGGTCTGGCCCTCGCGCCCGCGAGCATCAATCTGGCCAACAATCTCGGTTTGTCCCTGGCCCTCAGTGGCGGCTACGGCGAGGCCATTGCCTTGCTCGAGGGCGTCGTCGAGATGCCTGGCTCCACCGCCCGGCACCGCCAGAACCTGGCCCTTGCCTATGGTCTTGCCGGCGAAACGGAAAAGGCCGCCCGCATCGCCCGCCTTGACCTCGACGAACAGCGGGTCATGCAGAATCTTTCCTATTACGCCATCATCCGGGACATGGGCGACCATGCCAAACGCGTGGCCGCTGTCGGTTCCCTGGAGAACGCTGTTTCGCTCGCCCGTCAGCGCCGATCCGCCAACTGACCGGGCACACGGCCCGCCGGGGCTCTGCCACAGGCGCCGGGTCATTTGAACACACCGGTAAAGTTATCCATGATCCCCAGGGCAGCCGGCCCCAGCAGCACCACGAACAGCGACGGCAGGATGAAAATGATCATCGGCACGGTCATGATGGCCGGCAAACGGGCTGCCTTCTGCTCCGCCCTCATCAGCCGTTCATTGCGCAGCTCCGCCGATAACACCCGCAGCGCCACCGCCAGCGGCGTCCCGTAACGCTCCGTCTGCACCAGCGTGTTGACCAGCGCCCGCAGCCCGGACTGTGGCGCCCGCCGGGTCAGATTTTGCAGCGCCTGCCGCCGTTCGGGCACGAAACTCAGTTCGATAGCGGTCAGCGAAAACTCATCGGCCAACTCCGGCCACGGTCCACGCAACTCCCGGCCGACCCGCGCCAGCGAGGCATCCAGGCTAAGCCCCGCTTCGGCACAAATGACCATCAGGTCGAGGCCGTCGGGCATCGCCTTCTCGATCTTCTTTTGTCTTTTGCCGACCGCGTTCGACGTCGCGATCTCCGGCGCGTAGGCGCCTGCCAGAACCGCGCCCAGTGCCGCGAACAGGCTCATCTGCGGCGACAGATTACCGAAATCCAGGCCATAGATCATCACCACGACCAGGGCACCGAAGACGATCGGCGACAGCGCTTTGGTCGCCAGATAGATTATCAGCGCGTCTTTGCTGCGCCAGCCGGCACGCGCCAGCTTGTCACCGATCTTTTTCGCCTGCCCGCTCTGCAGCAGTTTCAATCGGTGCACGATCTCATTGGCCACCCCCAGCCCCCGGGCCCGCAACGGATGACGATCCGCGACAAGCCGTGCCCCCCGTAACTCGGAGCGGCGCGCATCCAGCGAACGAATACGCGCGGTCATTGGCCGTGGCTGCAACAGACCGAACCACACCGCCAACACCGACAAGAACACGGCGAGCCCGGCGAGCACGATGATCGCTTGCTCCAGCGCCAAGCCGGCGGGTATGAAGTCGCTGAAAGTCAAATCTCGAACCTCACCATTTTCACCATCACCGCCACGCCGATCCCCTGCGAGGCCAATCCGAAAGCAATCAGCGTATTGCCTCGGGGATCGGTGAAGAGCGGCATGACATATTCAAGGTTAATCGCCGCGATAAGCCCGAACATGATGAACGGCAGCGATCCGAGAATGCCCGCGCTGTATTTCGGCTCGGCCGAAAGCGCCTTGACCTTCAGCTTCATCTGCCGCCGGCCGCGCAACACGTCGGCCAAGTTTTCCAAGGTTTCGGCAAGGTTGCCGCCGGTCTCGCGCTGTACCGAAAGCGCCACGACGAAGAACTTGAAATCGGGCGTATCGATCCGCTGCGCCACGGCCCACATGGCATCCTCAAGCGACTCGCCAAAACCGATTGCATCGACGACACTTTTGAATTCGGTCCCCACCGGCGCGGCCAACTCCTGACTCACGACTTTCAGGGACTCCGTAACCGGCAAGCCTGAACGCAACCCTCGAACTATCAGGTCAATCGCTTCCGGAAACAGCGCGGTGAATCTCTGTTTACGCTTTTCGCCCAACCGGCCCACATAGAGATGCGGCAACACTAAACCGCCAAACGCTGCCGCGATGGCCGTCGGCAGGATCGATTGATTCAGCACCAAATTAGCGAACAGCCCGAACAGCACGCCACTCACCAAACTTGTCAGGATATATTGCCCGATGCTAATTCTCTTGCCGGTTCGTTCCAGCCGCTGGCGCAGCGTCTCCGGATGCGGCAGCAAATGTTTGATCAGCTTATCCAATATCCGCCACGAGCTATCGGACCGGCTACGCCGCACATCCGCCGATTCATCGATGACGTCGCGGCTGCGCATGCGGCCCTTTATCGCCGCGATACGCTGATCGGCCTGCCGCTGGTTGCCGCCGCCCAGTGCCATCCCGACACCCAGAACCAGGCTCACGACTGTCAACACCAGACCGGCGACAAGAAACATCGTCATTTCGTCGCCTCCAGCAACGCCCGCCCAAGGCCGAAATACTCAGCTTTTTCGGTGAAATACGGCCGCACCCCGCTAAATTCGTAACGCCCGACAATCCGCCCCGAGGGATCCTCGCCTTCATAGAGGAAACTAAACAAATCCTGGGTGGTAACCACGTCACCTTCCATGCCCACCACTTCCATCACATGGGTGATGCGCCGCACACCGTCGCGCATACGGCTGACTTGAACGATCAGGTCCAGGGCCGCGGCGATCTGCGTCCGCACGGCTTTTGCCGGCAGATTGATACCGGCCATACCCACCATATTCTCGAGCCTGGTCAGCGCCTCGCGGGGCCGGTTCGCATGAACCGTGGACATCGAACCCTCGTGACCCGTATTCATGGCCTGCAGCATGTCCACCGCTTCGCTGCCGCGCACCTCGCCGAGGATGATGCGGTCCGGCCGCATACGCAGGGCGTTTTTGACCAGGTCGCGCATGGTGATTTCCCCCTGCCCTTCCAGGTTGGCCGGTCTTGTTTCAAGCCGCACCACATGTGGCTGCTGCAATTGCAGCTCCGCCGCGTCTTCGATCGTCACCACCCGCTCGCCATGGTCGATCATCTGCGACAAGGCGTTCAGCAATGTCGTTTTGCCCGAGCCGGTACCGCCGGAAATCAGAATGTTAAGCTGCGATCGCGCCGCGATCCGTAACACCGCCTCCATTTCTGGCGACAGGTTCCCCTGCGTCGCCATCACATCCAGCGTAATCTTCTGTTTTGCGAATTTACGAATTGAAATGCTGGGACCGTCAATGGCCAACGGCGGAATGATGATGTTAACGCGGCTGCCATCCATCAGCCGGGCGTCGCATAGCGGGCTCGACTCATCGACCCGCCGGCCTATTTGGCTGACGATCCGCGTGGCGACATTCATCACATGCCGGTCGTCGCGAAACCGCGCATCGGACAGCACCAGCTTGCCGCCGGTTTCCACATAGATCTGCTTTGGCCCGTTGACCAGAATATCGGTTATGGACTCATCTGCCAGCAACGGTTCCAACGGTCCCAGGCCAAGCATCTCGGCCAGCAGTACTTTAACCAGTCCGCGCTGCTCTTCTTGATTGAGGCGGAACTTCTCCTCGTCCAGGATATCCGCAACGATCCCGGTGACCTGGCGCTCCAGGTCCGCTCTTGGCAGTGTGATGGCCTTGGCGGCATCGATCTGCTCGACCAGAGCCGGCTGAACCTTATGTCGCGCCGCCTCGATCGTGGATTTACTGGCATCGGTTTTTTTCGACTCGCCCGATCCGTCGGGCCGTTTCGGCTTCGCTCTTTCCTCCGCGATCGGCACGATCGGTGCCGATGAGACCGGCGCACTGCCCAACATATCGTTGAGAATGACGGTTACGACTTTGCGCTGCTCAAGCGGATTGAGCTTACGGTAGTTGGAGGCTTTGGAAGCCGCGGCAATTTCGGCGATTTTTTGTGCTAACTGGCCCCTGTTCAATTCAATGAGGCTGACGATGTCGATCTTCTCGGTCACCTCGAGTTTTATTTGCTCGATAGCTCCCTTTGTATCCGGCTCGGAGCCCTTTAACGCGCGCGAACCCAGCGCTGCCATCGCCTTGCTCGTACCGTTCAGCCTCCCGCCGGTCCTTGATGCGGGTTCATTGGATCCACGACGGCCGAATCCCATTATTTAGCCCGCCCGCGCAGGCCGGCCAACATGCCCTTTTTGGAGTTCTTGGCCTTCTTGGCTTTGGCCTTTTCTTCCTTCTGATCGTCTCCTGACACCTCGGAGACGATCTGGCGCATGCCGGCCACCAATTTGCTGCGTTTGGCCACTTCGGCCAGGGACTTGCCGGTTGCCGAGGCAGCACTGGCCGCCCGGTCGTCCTCGGGCAAATACGCCATGACCTTTATTTCCGCGCCACGCTCGAATTGTGACACCGTCATCCCGGTTTGCCGGTTCCGGTCCTTGCGGTTCAGCACCACGGAAACATCCGTCAAGGCCGCATAGTCGCGGCAGAACCCTTTCAGCCGGATGGTATCGCGCATCCCCGCCAGCGACAGGTCGGAAACCACGATGACCCGCTTGGCCTGGCTCAACACCGGCCCCACTTGCCCGAATGTCCCGCGCGGCATATCCACCCACACACAGTCGAAACTGCGCCGCACTTCGCTCAACATGCGCGCCAGCGCTTCCGGTGCGTAGGACGGATCCCGCCCCAGCTCTTCTTCGGCGGCAAGAACCGCCAGGTTGTCGCTCTTCGGCACCATGGCGCTGGCCATGAACAGACTGTCCAGGCGGCTCGGATTCTGCAGCGCTTCGATCATGCCGCCCGTCGGCACCAGATCCAGCGACAATGCGGCCGTGCCGAACTGTACGTCCAGATCCACCAGCGCCACCCGGCGCCCTTTCTCCTGGGCCATGATCCACGCGCCATTGGCGGCAATTAGGCTTGCCCCCACGCCCCCGCGGGCCCCGACAACCACATAAATCTCAGCCGGCGACTCGACGACCGTCTCGCCGGGATTTGACCGCGGCAACGCAGCGGCGAACAGCGCCGTTTCCAGCTCTTCTCCCGAAATCGGTTTGACCAGATAATCCGCCACGCCCGCATTGATGAACTGCTTGTAGAGCGCCAGATCGTTTACCTTGCCCAACGCCACCACGTTGGTCGTCGGGTCGCAGCTGTCGGCCAGGGTCATCAGGTCGCTGTACGGCTCGTCACTATCGCCCAGGTCGACAATCAGCAAATGCGGTGCGGGCGCGGACTGCAAATGGCTTGCCGCCGCGTCCAACCCGCCCATTTCGACGACCGACTCCGGCCAGTGCGCCCTGGCAACCTCGTCCAGCAACGCTTTGGTGACGTCATCCGCCACGAACGCCACAAGCGACTGCGCACTATCCGGATCGGGGCCGTTAACGGCATGTGCGTGCGCGCCCATTAATTTTCCTCGGTCGTATTCGCAATGTCGAGTTCGAAAACCTCGCCGGCCCGGTAGCGCTCGATACCCAGCACCGCCGCACCGGCCATACCCGGTGTCAAACGCCGCCCACGCACCAAATCGCCCGGATCGGCGATCATCAGCCCGATATTCACTTGATTGGCGCACCCGAAATTGCTGCCCAGCGTATTCATCGGATCGCCATAAGACGGCTTGCCCCAATTCGGGCATTCGGGCGGCACAACCAGATACCGTCCAACGATCAGCCGTAAACCGGTGCCACCGCCCAAACCGACCCGTCGCGCCTGCGGTTGGGAAGTCGGCACCCGGCGCTGCACAAAGGCCGCCACGGCACTCGCCCGCGCCGCGGTCAGCGGTGAGTCCACCATGCCGGGATCGATCACCAGGGCATCGGTCGCCTGAGCGTCGATCTGCACCAAAAAGTCGTTCAGCCGCGCCTGTTCCAGCACCGAAAGCGCGCTCTCCGAACCAACGAACTCGATATCGTGGGTCAGGTTTATCCACGTCACTTCGTTCTGCGCCACCGCTTCGGCCGGCGTATAGGTTTCGCACGCGCTCAACAGCAGCAGGGCGACCCCCGCGACGGCCAAACGGGTCCGGCTATTTTGCAACCTAAGCCCAAGCATGTTTTCGACCCCTAATTCAAGACAAAGCCAACGGGCCCCGCGAGCCCTTCGGCCCCCGGTCCCCGTGGAATCTGTTGCGATGACGGACGTTGCGGCACATAGACACGGCCATTGACGATGCGGTCGAAATCGCTCGCCGGCACGAACCCGTCTGTCGGCGTGGCCATCGCCACCGCCGTTACCGGCCGCACCAGATAAGGCGTCACGATGATGACCAGTTCGCTTTCATCCCGTTTGAACTCGCTCGAGCGGAACAGCGCGCCCAGAACCGGAATATCCGCCAACCCCGGAAACGCATCGATTGTTTGCTGCGTCTTGTTCTGCAGCAAACCCGCGATGGCCAGGCTTTGCCCGCTGCCAAGCTCAACCGTCGTGCTGGCCCGTCGCGTCGTCAGCGCCGGAATACTGAAATTCTGAAAGAGAATGGCCCCCGCTTCCGACAAGGCACTGACTTCCGGAGCGACTTTGAGGCTGATCCGGCCGTTGTTCAGCACCGTCGGCGTGAATGCCAGGGAAATGCCAAAACTCTTATATTGTAGGGACAAGCCGCCTGAATCCGTCGGCACGATCGCTGGAAACTCGCCGCCGGCGAGGAAACTGGCGGTCTCACCTGACAGCGCGGTAAGGTTCGGTTCGGCAAGGACCGTAATCAGACCCTCCTCCGACATCGCATCGACGACCGCATTGACATCTCTACTTGTCGCGAAAATCGAGTTCTGATTGTCGAACCGTGTCTGCACCGACCCATCGATAACCGGTACCCTCCCGGTCGCCAGTCCCAAAGTCACACTTCCCAGGGAGGGAATAAGGTCGAAGTTGAAACCAAATCTCTTGGAAACATCCCGCGACACTTCAGCCACCCGAACACGCAGATTGACTTGGTTGGGCCCGATCAAGGCGAGTTGATTGATCACGGTTTCATTGTCGGAGATAAACTGCGCGGCGATCCGCTGCGCCTGTTCAGCATCCGCCGCATTGCGGACAGCGCCCGTCAGCAACAAGCCACCGGCGATCGACGCGGTACCAATGGCCGCGCTCGGCAGCAATTTCTGCAACGCCGTGTCCAGGGCCCCCAGGTTATGGGTCGCTACGATACGAACATCGGCAAGCACACGCTCATTCTCGTCCACCGCGAATAACGAGGTCTCACCCGCCCGTTTGGCCGTGACGAAAACCAATGTCGGTGATTTTACGGTCACATCGGCGATTTCCGGATCGGCGATGAATATGGCCGAAGCAGGCGCCGAGAGCCGCAGCAGTTTTCCTCGCTGCACCTCCAGCTCCACGACATCGTCGCCATTACCCAGCGTCAGCACCGTAGCATTAGCCGAAGGCGCAAATGGGGATGCCAGCAGCAACGCCGCCGCCAGTCCCAATACTGTCCATCGCAAATATAAGAGCTTCATTATTTGCCACCACGCGCAAATTCTAGTTCGCTACTTTCATTGCCGCGCACGAGTTGCAGGACACGCGTCGTCCCGGGCCCGCTCGGTGGCCTCAGCAGGCGGCTGACCTCACTGTCCCAGGTATATCCACGGGCCCGTATTGCCCGCGGCTGTGCCAGCAGATCAGGCTGATCGTCCGGGCCCGCCGCCAGCTCGACAAGCTCTTCGCCTTCCCGTTGCAGGCTCCGCAAGCTCAGCGACAACCGGCCCAGATCGGTAATGAGTGTCACGATCTCGGCTTGTTTCGGCGTCAGCTCGAGGGTCGCTGTTTTCGCCAGGCGCGGCTCTTCTCCAAGATCGTCGGTCGTCTGATCGATCGCCAGGATCCGCACATTCGACAGCACGGTCTCGCTCGCCTGCCGCGGCCGGTCGCCATCGTCCTGGAACTCGATTTGATGGGTCAGGATCAAATCCACCCGGTCGCCGGGGAAAACAAATCCGCTAATGCCCGTTGTCGCGTTCACCGGCACTGTGATCGCCCGCATACCTGGGCTCAACAAGGCGGCAAGGAAACCATTGTCGCCAGGCTGCACGACACGGGTGCGGGAAATCGGTTCGCCCGCCGCGATACCCTGACGCACCACGGCACCGACGAACGCCTCCTCGTCGAACTTCCCTTTGGTCACGTAACTTTTGGGTACGGACTCGTCCGGCCACGCCTGCCACCGCAGATCGTCGGCTTTGACCAGCACCCCGGCGGGAAGATTCAACTTGGCGACAAGCACCTGAACCTTCGCCGGCTCCGGCACCCGCTCAACGGCAACCGATGCCATCGCGTTACGCTGCGTCGCCAGCCACTCCCGTGCCGCGAAAACGGTTGTTCCCGCCGCGGTGAAGGCGAAGATAACAAGCATGATCAAACGCGCGCGCATGGTTCATTCCCTGCTTTCAAAGGCCTGACATCAAAAACTCGAGATAAATTGGGTAAGCGCGACATAAAGACCGCCGGTGGAAATCGCCACGCCATAAGGCACGACATCCTTACCGCCGGTTTGCCGAACTTGCTCTCGTTTCAATAGGCGACGCAAAATCCGCTGCGGATATTTCAGCCGTATCGCTTCGAAAAGGCTGTAACAACCGCCCACCGCCATCACCAGCAGCACCATCATCGGCAACATCTCAAGGCCCGCCCAAACACCGGCCGCGGCCATCAATTTCACATCGCCCCCGCCGGTCAGACGAAGGGCGAACATCACGGTACCGATCCCAAACACGACCCCCCCGGCCATCAGACCGGAAGCCCAATCCACCGGCGTGCTCGACGCCAGGACATGCGCCGGATAGAGCGCGACAATTGCCAGGCACAAGCGGTTGGGGATGACAAGCGACCGGAAATCATTCAACGCGGCCATCCCAAGTAAGGTGGCGAAAGCCAAGAGAATGGACGCATCGATAAGATTGAGCATGGTCGCCACCCTGTTGGGGTTAAACGGAGTTCTAACCACCCATCGTCAGAGACGGGCATCCCGGAAGCCTCGGGCGATACCGTGGTTTCCGGGATGTTGCCGTTCTGATGGAGCCTCGGCTCCAGCCCGAAAACTTACGGAGCAGGGGCTGCGACCGCTGTCTCCAAACTGTCGGACACTGTCGTGAACATCGACTCCAACGAAGTACCCATGGCGGTTAGGGCGCCAATGGCCGCAACCGATACCAGGGCGGCGATCAGGCCGTATTCAATGGCCGTAGCACCTGACTCATCTTTCAACAGGTTCTTCAGAACTAAATACATCGCGCATTCCTCCTTTGACGCACCTTTCACGCTGCCACTATGCCGCCACGAAACTTAACGAGAACTTAAGCGCAAAATAAAAAAGAACTAAAAATGACACATAACAAGTACTAGAAACACCGATGATAAATAGTCAACAAGTATAACAAATATTATATACTTACGTTTATCTATAATTTTACGGGATTTTCCACCATCGAGAAGCCCAGGCCCGCCCTGTCATGCGCCCGCCTCATCCGGCGCAGAAACGCCTGACATAGTTGACGAGAAGTAAATGGTAAGTAAAAGGTTAAACCAAGGAAATATCAGCAATTAAAATATTTTGACAAGCTCGTGTATAAGAGAAATAGTACCAGCCGTTTTGTTTCAAAGCGAGCGAGAAACATGTTTAGATACATCAGACATACTTATGTCACGGCCAAACGACAGGTTTCCCGATTTGCCTTGGACAGGCGCGGCGCGGTCGCGGTTTTCCTTGCTGTGGGAATCGTGCCGCTCATCGGTTTTATCGGCATCGCCACCGACGCCGCACGCGGTTATATGGTCCGCGCGAAGCTCCAGCAGGCTCTTGACGCCGCCGCTCTGGCCGGCGGCCGAGCCATGGATGACCCGGACCGCGACGACGATATCCGCGCCTTTTTTGCCGCCAATTTCCCCGACGGTTTTCTCGGCGCCACCGTCAACATCCCCACGATAACCGTCGACACGGTGGAGGGGGTCGTCGATGTTCAGGTCGCCGCCGCCCTCCCCACATCATTTATGCGTGTTTTTGGCGCCGATAATATTGACGTCAGCGCGCGTGCCGTCGTTCGTCGCGCGGTGCGCGGCATGGAGCTTGTCCTTATCATGGACAACACCGGCTCCATGCGGTGGGACAACAAGATGACGACCATGAAGACCGCCGCCACCGATCTCATCGATATTCTCTATGGCAGCAACGAGACTGTTGATGATTTCTACGTTGGCATTGTCCCCTATGTTTCCGGCGTCAATGTCGGCTTCGTCCATACCGATTGGACCAGCGACTACGATCCGTCCGATTTTGATCTCGTCGGCGCCTACAGCCCAACCCAATTAAGTTGGAAAGGCTGTGTCATGGCGCGGCCCTTCCCTGACGACAGCAATGACAAAACCCCGGCCCAGGCGCTATTCGAGACCTATATCTGGGAGGACGATAGCGTCAACGACTGGGATCCTGGCCCCTACAACGAGTCCGACGCCAATCAAGCCGCCTCGAGCAGCACCGACGGCCCCAATCTTTCGTGCCCAACCCCTATCTTGCCACTGACCGCGGAGAAGACCACGGTTCAGGCCGCCATCGACGCCATGGTTTGGTACCGCCGCTTTGGCACCATGAGTAATGTCGGCATGGTCTGGGGCTGGCGGGTTCTGTCACCCAACTGGCGCGGCCTTTGGGGCGGTGCCACGCCACCAACTCTGCCCCTCGACTATAACGAGCCGCTAACCGACAAGGTCGCGATCCTGCTCACCGATGGTTTGAACCAATGGAGCGGCGCCAGCAACGACTACTATTATGCCTATGGCTACCCGGACGACGGCAACTTGGTCCCGCCGCCTGTTAACAACACCAACTCCCGCGCCGAGCTCAACAGCCGGCTGGCTCAAATCTGCACGGCCATGAAGGCCACGGGCACCATCATCTATACGATCACTTTCCGTGTCGGCAACAATCCATCTCTAAAGCAGCTCTACGAGGATTGCGCTTCCGACCCCGATCAATATTTCGACTCACCGAGCAACGCCGAGCTTGCCCAGACATTCGAGCAAATCGGCGCTGAACTCAGCAATCTTCGCCTACAACAATAATCGCCATCCAACGATTAAATGACCCGCGGAAACGTAAAGTTCCCGCGGGTCATTTATGTATACCGGTCTATTCCCTTCCCCTTGAACCACAGCTAAGGTCTGCCGCCCGGGCCCAGCATGTGGAGCGTCCGATGACGCGGAACCTACAACGCCTGCTTGAGATCATGGCCAAACTGCGCCACCCCGACGACGGCTGTCCTTGGGATGTTAAGCAGACTTTTGCCACCATTGCGCCCTATACGGTCGAGGAGGCATACGAAGTCGCCGACGCCATCGAGCGCGACGATATGCCCGCCCTCAAGGATGAACTGGGCGATTTGCTGTTACAGGTCGTCTTCCACGCCCGCATGGCTCAAGAAGCAAAATTATTTGATTTCGGCGACGTAGCGGCGGCGATCTCCGACAAAATGGTTCGGCGTCACCCCCACGTCTTCGCCAACGCCCCGCGGGATCCAACCAGTCTGCGGCAGAGCTGGAACGACATCAAGGCCGCGGAACGGGCTGCCAAGGCAGATCGTGAACAGCGCGACGCAGGCATTCTCGACGATGTTCCCCGCGCCCTCCCTGCCCTCACCCGCGCCGACAAACTCCAGCGCCGCGCCGCCGGCGTCGGCTTTGATTGGCCCCAGGCCGCGCAGGTCCTGGACAAAATCCGCGAGGAAACGGACGAGATCGAGGAAGCCCTTGGCCGCAACGCCCCAATGGAACAAGTCGCCGAAGAAATCGGCGACCTGCTTTTCGCTGTCGCCAACTTGGCCCGCCACCTCCATATCGACCCCGAAGCCGCCCTAACCGCCGGCAACGCCAAATTTACCCGCCGCTTCCAACGCATCGAGGCGCTGCTGGCGGCCCAACACAAGACTCCCAATCAAACCAGCCTCGACGAACTCGAAGCCTTATGGCAGCAAGCCAAACAGGAAGAGGGCGGCTAAGACTTAATCTTTCGCCAGCAACTGCATCAGGCTTGAGGTATCCCAGCGATTGCCGCCGCGCGCCTGCACATGGGCGTAGAATTGATCCACCAAGGCGGCCACCGGCAACCGCGCCCCGGTCCGTTGTGCTTCCTCCAGGCAGATACCCAGATCCTTCCGCATCCAATCGACCGCAAAGCCATGTTCGAACTGCCCGGCCAGCATAGTCTCCCACCGGTTCTCCATCTGCCAGGATTGCGCCGCCCCTTTTGAGATAACACCCACCACCTTGGGCATATCGAGGCCCGCCTTGATGCCGAAATTCATCGCCTCGGAGAGCCCCTGCACCAGCCCCGCGATACAGATCTGGTTGACCATTTTGGCCAGTTGCCCCGATCCCGCCGGCCCCAGCAATACGCAGGCCTTGGCATAGGCGTCGATCACCGGCTTTGCCGCGTCGAAAATACTTTGCGACCCGCCGACCATGACTGTCAGCGCGCCGTTTTCCGCTCCCGCTTGCCCGCCGGAAACCGGCGCATCGAGAAACCCGACACCCTTTTCCTTCGCCGCTTCCTCCAGTTCCCGCGCCAACCCCGCCGAAGCGGTTGTGTGATCGACGAGTATGGCCCCGGACTTCATACCGGCCAGGCCGCCATTCTCGCCATGAACGACACTGCGCACATCGTCATCATTGCCCAGACATGCAAATACGAAATCGGCATCCGCCACGGCGCCCCGAGGTGACGGAACACTGGTGCCGCCATGCTGTGTAACCCATCTGTCGGCCTTCGCCTGGGTCCGGTTATATACCGTCACCGAATGCCCGGCGGCGGCCAGATGCCCGGCCATGGGATACCCCATAACCCCAAGTCCCAGAAACGCGGTTTTGCGCCCTTCGCTCATATCTCCAAAATCCTTATCCGAGGTCTGACAGTGGCAGCAGCCCTGATACTAGCCCGCACGAACCCGCCCCCGCAAACAAAGTACCCACCGTTACTGGGCCGCGACCCGGCCAGCTTCGCTTTCCAGTACGATCCCGGGCCGCCGCGAAAACCGCGCCCGGTCGGCCGGATCGAGGCGCACCCGGACAAACGCGCGCCCTTCTTCGCTGCGGCGCTCCAGCACGTCGCCATGCTCATAAAGCCAGGCTACGCTGGCCCCGTCGCTTTCCGGCACGCTGACCTCGACGACTTCCCGGCGCGCGGCAAGCAGCCTGTCGATTTCTGCCAGCACCTCGTCGCAGCCTTCGCCGGTCAAAGCCGAGATGGCAAACTGATCGTTGTGCCGTTTGGCCAGCTCCGCCACCCGGCTCGCTTCCTCCGGGTCCAGTCGGTCGACCTTGTTCAGCAAAGAAATCAGCACGTGACTCTCCACCTCCCCGACCCCGAGTTCGGCCAGAATCGCTCGCACATCGACATCTTGCGCGTCACTGTCCGGGTGGGAGATATCGCGCACAACAACCACCACATCGGCGGCCAAGACTTCTTCGAGAGTCGCCCGAAACGCCTCGATCAAATCATGCGGTAAGTCGGCAATAAAACCCACCGTATCGGACAGAATAATCTCTTTCCCCGACGGCAAGGTCACCCGGCGCATGGTCGGATCCAGCGTCGCGAATAACAAGTCGTCGGCAAAAACATCGGCCGACGTTAACCGGTTGAATAACGTCGATTTGCCGGCATTTGTATAACCGACCAGGGCCACCACGGGATACGGCACACGCTCCCGCGCCGCTCGGTGCAAACCCCGCGTCCGGCGCACCTGCTTAAGATCCGCTTTCAGCCGGCCAATCCGTTGGTTGATGATGCGCCGATCGATCTCAAGCTGGCTTTCACCCGGCCCGCCAAGAAATCCATGACCGCCACGCTGCCGTTCCAAATGCGTCCAGGACCGCACCAGACGTGTTTTTTGGTAGCTCAGCGCCGCCAGCTCCACCTGCAAACTGCCCTCTTTGGTTTTTGCCCGCGCGCCGAATATCTCGAGAATCAGGCCCGTCCGGTCGATAACCTTGCAGTCCCAGGCCCGCTCCAGATTACGCTGCTGAATCGGGCTAAGCACACCATTGACCACCACCAGTTCACCATCCAGCGCCTTGATGCTATTGCCGATGGCGTCGACGGCACCGGTACCAAACAAAGTTGCCGGCCGCACCTTCCGAATCGGCACGATTTCGCTATGCACGACATCCAATTGAATGGCCGCCGCAAGCCCGAGAGCCTCCTCAAGTTGACCTTGGGGATCTTTTGCCCGGTCGCCGGATTTTGTCGTCCCATGGAGAACAATAGCGCGCAGCCGTTCTTGCTGCCCCTCGCCGCCCTCGGTCATGTGTTGCTTAACTATCGCTGGCCTCCGATTTATCCTGCTCGAACAACTGCACCGGCGTCGACGGCATCACCGTGGATATCGCGTGTTTATAGACCAGTTGCGAATGTGCATCCCGCCGCAGCAAAACGCAGAAATTATCGAACCAGGTCACCACACCCTGAAGTTTCACACCATTTACCAAAAACACCGTAACGGGTGTCTTGTTCTTGCGTATGTAATTAAGGAACACATCCTGGACATTCTGTGATTTTTCGGCAGCCATCGTTTTCCCCTTGTCTTTTTTTACTGTGGCCGTTTGAAAGTGACCCACCTCGGATAGCTTCTACTTGAAGATCATGCCGCGGATTTAGTCCATTCCTCCGGTATACCCACCGGCTTCCAGCACACCCGTGCTGTATCATTTTTGCTGGTGCTGATCTATCCCGATCCTGACAACCTCCCCACATACTCACCATAGGCGTCATACAACCGCCGGGCCACCGGGCCGGGCCGGCCATTGCCCACACACGCCCCGTCAATGCTCAGAACCGGCAGCACAGCCGACGAACTGCTCGACAGGAACGCCTCACGCGCCTTCAACGCCTCTTCTATCGTAAACGCCCGCTCCACCGCACGCACGCCCAAATGCGCCGCCAGCCTCAGCAATGTCGCGCGCGTCACACCCCCGAGAATTTTGCTGCCGGTCCCCCGCGTCACCAGATCGCCTGCCGCGGTAACGATCCACGCATTCGACGACGCCCCTTCCGTGACGTGCCCATCCGGCCCCACCAGCCAGGCCTCGTTGGCGTCGGCCTCCGCCGCCGCCTGTTTGGCCAGCACATTGGCGATCAGCGAAACGGATTTGATATCCGCGCGGCCCCACCGGATATCCTCCAGCGATATCACCGAAACCCCGCGCGAGAACCGTTCCTGCGACCACAGCGCGGCACTGCGCGCCGTCATCACCATCGCCGGTTTGATAGTGGCGGGGAATTTATGCTCCCGGCGCGCCACACCGCGGGTCACCTGCAAATAGAGCAACCCATCCCGCACCCGGTTGCGCCGCAGCACCTCCCCCATCACCAGCTTGATCGCCGCCCGGCTCATCGGTTGCACGATCCGCAGAGCGCTTAACGAGCGCTCAAGTCGGTCCAGATGCGCCTCCCCATCCACCAGGACGCCGTGATCGACGACGACGACTTCATAAACGCCGTCGGCAAATTGATAGCCTCTATCCTCGATATGCACCATCGCATCGCGGTGCCGGACATAGCGGCCATTCACATAGGCAAATCGCGACATTTTGCGGAAAACCTTGGTCTAAAAACAATCCGGCAGCCTATTCAGAAGAAGTCGACGCTGACCGAGAACATTTTCTCGACACGTTTGACCGCACCCTTCGTCGCGAACAGCACGACCAGGTCGCCCACCTCGACAACCGTGCTGCCGCGTGCCATTTCGACTTTGCCGTTACGGACCACGGCCGCGATGACCACCCCTTTTGGCAGATTTGCCTCCCGCAGCGGCAGCCCGACAACGCTGGAGGTCTCAAGCGCCTCAACCTCGATAATCTCCCCGAAATTATCGGCGATCGAGTGCACCGAGCGAATGCGGCCGCGCCGTATCTGCTGCAACACCGTCGAAACCGTAATTGCCCTTGGGCTCACCACCACATCGATACCCAACGGCGCCATCAACGGCGCGTAGGTGCCCGAGTTCACCAGCGTAATCACCCGCCCGGCGCCATAACGCTTGGCCAGCAGTGACGACAGAATATTGACTTCGTCATCGTTGGTGACCGCGATAACGGTCTCGGCCCGCGAGACATTCGCCTCTTCGAGAATTTCCGGATCCAGGGCATCGCCATTCAGCACAACGGTCTTGGGACAGGTCTGGGCCACGAACTCCGCCCGCTCCAGGTTGAGCTCGATCAGCTTCGTCGCAACACCGGGAAAATTTTCCGCCAGATCTTCGGCCAGACACAGCCCGATATTACCGCCGCCGATAACCACCACCCGGCGCGCTTCGGGTTCTTCGTGACCGAAGGCGACCATTGTACGGGCAACATGTTCGCTATCGACCACCAGATAGACTTCGTCGGCGGCAAACAGCTCGTCATCGCCCGAGGCCACGATCGGCTTGCCGTTGCGCACGATAATCACGGTGTTGATCTTCAGATCCGGAAACAGCGTCGTCAACTGGCGCAACGGCGTCCGCAGGATAGGACAATCGGGTTCACACCGGATTCCCAACAACCGCAATTTATTGTCGGCCAGCGGAATCATGTCCACCGCGCCTGGCACGGTCAGCCGCCGCCCGATCGCCCGCGCCACTTCGATCTCGGGCGAAATAATCACGTCGATCGGCATGTTGTCGCGGCTGAACAGGTCCGACCACATGGGCTCCAAATAGTCCCGTGCCCGCAGCCGTGCGATTTTTGTCGGCACGTCGAATAACGAGTGCGCAACTTGACACGCCACCATATTGACTTCGTCCGCGAACGTCACGGCGATGATCATGTCGCAATCGCGCGCACCCGCTGCTTCAAGAACGCCCGGGTGGGCCGCATGTCCCACCATCGCCCGCACATCCAGCACATCGCCCATTTTTTGGATCAGATCGGCCCGCTGATCGATAACCGTAATATCGATGCCTTCGTTCGCAAGTTCGCGCGCGATGTTGGAGCCGACCTGTCCGGCGCCGCAAATAATCGCCTTCATGTGCGCAGCGCTTTCGGCACCGTCCGGCTATTGTTCATTACGGTTAGCCTCATTCGCCGCGGCACCGCCCCCGCCATGCACGCCAAGCGACTTTAGTTTACGATGCAAGGCCGAGCGCTCCATACCCACAAATCCCGCCGTCCGCGAGATATTGCCGCCAAAGCGGGTGACTTGCGCCCCCAGATATTGCCTCTCGAATTCCTCGCGGGCCTCGCGCAGCGGCAGACTCAGCATTTCCATGCTATTTTCCAGACGCAGGATCGGCGGCGCGATAGAGCCGATTTCCGGCGGCAGCATGTCCGCCCGGATAGGCTCTGAGGAATCTCCCGGCGCCATGATCAGCAGCCAGTCCACCACGTTGCGCAACTGGCGCACATTTCCCGGCCAGTTATAGGCTTGCAGCGCCGCCAAGGCGTCCGGCCCCAGCGCCCGCCGCGGCAACCCCGCCAATTCCGACGACCGGGCCATGAAATACTCCGCCAATAACGGTATATCCTCCCGCCGCCGCGCCAGCGACGGCACGTCGATAGGCACCACATTCAATCGGTAGAACAGATCCTCCCGAAAACGTCCTTCGGCGATGGCTCTTTGCAAATCATCGGTGGTCGAGGCGATAACCCGTACATCGACGCGCACCCGATGGTGGCCGCCCAATCGCTCGAAAGTCTGATCCTGTAGAACCCGCACGATCTTGCCCTGGGTTTCCAGCGGCATGTCCACGACTTCATCGAGAAACAGGGTGCCGCCATGGGCCTGCTCGAACAGCCCCACCCGGCCCGCCGGCTCGTTGCCGATGTCATCCGCGCCCTCGCTGCCGAACAGCTCAAGCTCCATTCGCTCTGGCGCCATTGTCGCGCAGCTGACCACCACGAACGGCCCATCCTTGCGCCCGGAGCTTTGATGCAGCAGCCTTGCCGCGACCTCCTTGCCCGCACCCGCCGGGCCGGTAATTAGGACCCGGCTACCGGTTGGCGCGACTTTTTCGATCGCCTGCACGACATGGTTTATCGGCCCGGATTCGCCAACCAGCTTTGCTTCATCGACGACCCGCAGGCGAAGTTCTCTCACTTCGCGCCGCAGCCTCGCCGCCTCGATCGCCCGTTGCACGATCAGCAGCAGCCGGTCGGCTTTGAATGGCTTCTCGATAAAATCATAGGCGCCGGCTTTAATCGCCTGCACCGCCATTTCGATACTGCCATGGCCGCTGATCATCACCACCGGCACGTTGGCATGCTCGTTCCGCAGCACATCGAGGATCTCCAGACCGTCGAGTTTGCTGCCTTCTAGCCAAATATCGAGAATGACGAGGCTCGGGCGGCGTGCCGAAATTTCCGCCAGCGCCACCACATCGTTGGCGGCCTCGCGCGGATTATAGCCTTCATCCTCGAGAACCCCCGCGATCAGCGTCCGGATGTCGTCTTCATCGTCAACGATGAGAATATCTTGTGGCATTTATACCAAGGAGTGCTGATGATGACCCATGGAGATCGCGTGCGCGGCCCGTCGGGTGGGAGAGAAGTCGCAGACGATGTGGTGCATCGTCAAGGCTTTGCGATGCCCCGCATCGCCACAACCCACGCGCCTTGTCGAAAGCCTTGGCAAACCGTCTCTATGGGTCAACATCAGCACTCCTTGGTATTACGCCCGCTCTCCAGCCAGTGCGCTGCCGCGCTTTGCCGCGACGCAACACCGTTGCAGTATCGCAACAGTAGCGAAAGTGCAAGTTTTCCGCGAGCCTTATTGAACCTGAGAGGCCAGTGGGCAACAGATCGCCCAAAATCGAGGCGGCACCGATAGTACCCCGGCCTTTTTTTCTAGCCCGGCGCCTCGGCGGCGGTCGACATACCCTCGATTTTATCCGTCGGCTCCACCGGCAACACCAGGGTAACCCGTGCCCCCTCTGGCTCGTTGCTTGCCAGCATAAGTGCGCCGCTATGGTCTTCCATGATCTTCTTCACGATCGCCAACCCCAAACCGGTCCCTCTCGCCCGGGTCGTCACATAGGGTTCGGTAAGCTGGTCTGGCGCCATATCCGGCAGTCCCTTGCCATTATCCTCCACCACGATACGAACGGCGCTCCCACCGTCATCCTGCAATTGCAGCTTGATTTGGCCCCTCGGCAGGGTTTCATCCAGCACCGCCTCCCTGCCCTCGATCGCGTCCACCGCGTTTTGCAGCAGATTTGTCAGGGCTTGGCTTATCAGGCGGCGATCGCACCGGCACGGGACGCTACCGTCGGGAACCTCGACTTCGAAGGTGATATCCTGATGCGCGTTGCGTTGCAGAAAAGCCGCCTCCCGGCAAATGCGCCTTAGATCCTCGTCTCGCATGACAGGGTTGGGCATGCGCGCGAACGACGAGAACTCATCCACCATACGGCCGATATCGCCAACCTGGCGGACGATCGTGTCCGTACATTGCTCGAATGTGGCTTTATCGGAATTGATCTCCTTGAGGTATTTTCGCTTCAGCCTCTCGGCCGCCAGCTGAATGGGCGTCAGCGGGTTCTTGATCTCATGGGCGATCCTGCGCGCCACATCTGCCCAGGCGGCTTTTCTCTGCGCCGCCATCAGCTCCGTCACATCGTCGAACGTCACCACGTAACCGGCAATCGACCCATCGCCACCGCGCTCCGAGGCGATACGGACCAACAGGGTGCGCGTCCGCCCATCCCGGGAAATGACGACTTGGTCCTCCACCAGCTTGTTCGGCCACAGTCGCACACGGCTTATCAGCGGCGCCAACTCCGGCACTGTTTCGTCGAGCAAATGTCCGCTGAGCAACTCAAAGTCCAGACCCAGCAGTCCCGTGGCGCTGCGGTTGGGCAGATTGACCCGGCCCGCGCTGTCGAGGCCGATCACCCCCGCCGAGACCCCCGACAACACCGTCTCGGTAAACAAGCGCCGCTTGTCCAGCTGACGGTTCGCCTCGACCAGTTCGCGGCGCTGTTCCGCCAGCTGACGGGTCATCCGATTGAATGCCCTCGTCAGGGTCGCGAACTCGTCCTCACGGTCATGCTCGGGCACGCGAACACTCAGATCGCCGCCGCGCACCCGCTCGGCGGCGCGCACCAGACGGCCGATCGGCCGCGCCAAGCGATTGGCAAAATTAAGCCCCACCCCCACCGCGGCCAGCAGCAGCAGCAGTGACGACAGCACGAAGATCGAGGCCAATGTCAGCTGCAAACCCGAACGCCGTATTTCCAAACGCTCATATTCCAGGGCCGCGGCTTGCGTTCTCTCAATATGACGCAATACTTTCGGGTCAACGAACCGCCCGACATATAAGAACGCTGACGGCACGGTTTGCAGCGATATCAGCGCCCGCACCCGATCGTCGCCCTCGCTTGTCAGTATGACCACTTCGCCCTTGGCCGCCTCTTGCAGGGCCCAGACCGGCGGTTGCGCCAGTTCCAGTGCAAAACTCAAGCCGGTTCGCGCGATCACCCGCCCGCCGGAATCGAACACAATAGCCTCCGACAGCGCCCGTACCGCGGCCTGTGTCTCCACCAAACGATTGGCCGCGGCCGGTCCGGCGATAAATTGTGGCCATTGCCGGTTCAAGTCGTTCGCCATCGCCAGCGCATCGGCGGCAATAATCTGCTTATGCTCCCGCAAATAGGCTTCGGCGACAGCGACGGATTCGTTCACCGCCGTCCTGACCCGGTCATTGAACCAACTGCGGACTTCGAAATTGAAGAACGCCGCCGACATCGCCGCCACGACGATTGCCGGCGCCACGGCCACCAGGGCAAAAATCGTCGCCAGCCGCACATGCAGCTGCGATCCCGCGGCACCGGCACGCCGCATGGCCCAAAGCCGTACCAAGCCGAAAGTCACCACCCCGCCGAGCATCAGCAGCAGGGTTAGATCCAGCACCAGCAGGCCCAGAATTTTGTCCGGTGACAGTGCCAGTCCAAAATCATTTGTCAGCGCCAGAAATGTAGCGATCCCTGCCGCGACGGCGGCGACCATCAGCACGATTACCGCTTTCCGGCCAAGCCCGACCCGCCGCATCCACCGCCAGGAAATGCCCGAATAGCGCTGCCAGCGGCCGATCGGTTTTGCCGCCATGTTCAATGATCCGGGTGTCGCTTCAACCAAGGAGATGCGTCCCCTAGCTATTGCTCATAGTGGGTTCCATCGGCGCCGCCACTATCATACTACCTCAGGCCTCGCACAATCTCGATATCTAACGCCCTGATTTTCTTACGCAATGTATTACGGTTAAGGCCCAACATCGCCGCCGCGCGGATCTGATTACCGCGAGTGGCAGCCAAGGCGAGGTTTATCAGCGGCCTCTCGACCTCGCGAATAACCCGATCATACAGGCCCGTGGCTGGCAAACTGCCGCCATGGGCCGCGAAATATTCTTTCAAATGGCGTTCTACGGCCCCCCCCAGGGACTCTGCATCGCCCGCTTGGGCGCTGCCATCGGCCGAATTCCCGCGCAATTCAGCTTCGATAATGGCCTCGTCGATCACCGGCTGGCTATACAACGCGGCCAGCCGGCGAACGAGATTCTCCAGCTCCCGCACATTGCCGGGCCAGCGATGCTGCTGCAGCCGCTCCATCGCTTTGTTGTCGATGGTTTTCGCGGCCAGCCCTTCTTCCTGCGCCAGCCGCGAAAAATGGTACACCAGGGCCGGAATATCGGCTGCGCGCTCTCTTAGCGGCGGCAACCGCAGCGGCACCACTTCGAGGCGATAGTATAGATCCTCGCGAAACCGGCCCTGTCGCACGGCCTGCCGCAAGTCCCGGTGGGTCGCCGCGATAATCCTGACATTGGCCCGTATGGGACGACGGCCGCCCACGGCGCTAAACTCTCCTTCTTGCAGCACCCGCAACAGCCTGGTTTGCGCCTCGACCGGCATATCGCCGATTTCGTCGAGGAACAGCGTGCCCCCGTCCGCCTGCTCAAAACGCCCGGCATACCGGTTGCTCGCCCCGGTAAAGGCCCCTTTTTCATGGCCGAACAATTCGCTTTCGATCAATTCCCGCGGAATCGCCGCCATATTGATGGCCACGAACGGCCCATGGCGGCGCTTGCCGTAATCATGCATGGCCCGCGCGATAAGCTCCTTGCCGGTCCCCGATTCCCCCGCGATCAGCAATGTCAGGTCGGTCCCCATGACCCGCGCCATGGTCCGGTAGAGATCCTGCATTGCCGGCGCCCGGCCGATCAGCGGCAAGCTTTCCTCGCCGGCCGGCCAGTTATTGTCTTCGCCGCCGGCCTCCGGCTTTGTCAGCGCCCGGTCCACGCAATCCAACAGATCATGCAGATCGAACGGCTTCGGCAAATAGTCGAACGCCCCTCGTTCCGCCGCTTTTACCGCCGTCATCAGCGTATTTTGCGCGCTCATCACGATAACCGGTAGCTCGGGCCGCAATTTTCTAATCCGCGGTACCAGCTCCAGGCCGTTTTCATCGGGCATCACCACATCGGTGACCACCACATCCCCATGCCCGTCGGCGACCCACTTCCACAAGGTAGCGGCCATGCCCGTGGTCCGCACATCGTAACCCCGGCCGCCCAGTGCCTTGCTGACGACGGCGACAAGGATTGTGGCACTACTCATTTCACCTCCACGGCATCTGCATGGATCGGTAACATGACCCTGAACTCCGTCCGGCGCGGTTCGCTCACCACATCCACGATGCCCGTCGGCGACCCACTTCCACAAGGTAGCGGCCATGCCCGTGGTCCGCACATCGTAACCCCGGCCGCCCAGTGCCTTGCTGACGACG
>QIGO01000133.1 GCA_003230015.1 Alphaproteobacteria bacterium
TTTGTCGTCATCCCCCTATTCATCAACTTCGCCTACTCCGTCAGCGGCGGCACCGGACTATTCATGTCCCAGCGCCCCTATGTCGGGGCCGAGCAATATGGTTTCCTGCTCGACTGCGACAGCGTCTTCGATGTCTCCACCTGCCGTGAAGACCGCTTCTGGCGCGGCGTATACAACACCGCCACTTTTGTCGCCTTGCAAGTGTCGTTCATGGTGTTGTTTTCCCTGGTCACGGCCCTGGTATTGAATCGCAAGATTCTGGCCCGCGGTTTCTTTCGCTCGGTGTTCTTTTTCCCGGTACTGCTGTCGCCGGTTGTCGTCGCCCTGATTTGGAAATGGATCCTGCTGCGCGATGGCCTGCTCAACGCCTTTCTGGTCTGGCTTGGTGGCGCCAAGATCCTGTTTTTTATCAGCCCCGCCTGGGCCATGTTCTGGGCCATATTCGTGTCGATTTGGGCTCATATGGGCTTTTTCACCCTAATCCTGCTGGCCGGTTTGCAGGCCATCCCCCCCGATCTGTACGAAGCCGCCGAAATGGACGGCACCTCCAAGTCCCGCACATTCTGGCGCATCACCCTGCCCCTGTTATGGCCCAACATGCTGGTCGTCATCGTCCTTGCGTTGATCAGAGCCGTACAAATCTTCGACGAAGTCTTCGTGCTCACCGGCGGCGGGCCGGGTACGGCCACCCAATTCCTGGTGCAGTACATCTACACCACCGGTTTTGCCAGTGAGACTCAGAATTTCGGCCTCGCGGCCGCGGCATCGGTGTTGTTGGGCTCCGCCCTGATAGTCCTGACACTGATCCAGTTATTTGTCGTCCGGCGCAGAAGGCAAGGTTAGTGGATAGAATCCAACAAATGATACCCAAACGATCCCATATCCCGGTATCTGGGCAGGAGAAGGCCCGCGGGCGATGCCAAAGCATCGTCGAGGGTCTTCGACGCCCCCAGTTGCCGGGATATGGGATCGTTTGGGTATCATCTGTTAGATTTTATCCACTAGGGATGGACCCGTGATTTCTAATGCCATGACCTTCCTTCTGCGCCGGCGCGGCCGCCGTAAGCTGCATTGGACGGATATATTCACCTATGTCTATCTGTTCCTGGGCGTCATGCTGATGTTCGGTCCGGTCGTTTGGCTTGTTTTGTCATCGTTCAAGACTCAGGCGGCGTTACAGGAATTTCCCCCAACATTTTTACCCCTCGGACAGATCGAGGTGCCGGTTGACGGTTTCGACAAGCCGTTGCCTCTATTCAGCGTCACCATGGAAGACGGCACCGTGCGCGAACTGGCGCAGATCCGGCGCGTCGGCATCGTCGCCCAGATGGTTGACCCCGCCAACCCCCAGGAGAAACTACAAATCCCCATCGCCACCCGCGAACCGTTGCGCGAGTTCCGTCTGGCAATTGAAAATTACACCAAGCCCCTTCAGCAGTTTAATTTCTTTCGCTTCCTGCGCAATTCCGTGGTCGTCACCGTCGGTGCCACGATCATCACGCTGCTCATCAACTCCATGGCCGCTTTTGGGCTGTCGATATACGAGTTTCGCGGTCGCAATATGACCATGGGATTCATTATCGGCACCTTGATGATCCCCATCACCGTGATATTGGTGCCGGTATTCTTGGTGGTGACGAAGCTGGGTATGGTGAACAGCCTTTGGGGTGTCATCTTGCCCGGCGCCGCCACTCCCACGGGAGTTTTTCTGTTGCGCCAATATATGCTGACCATCCCCCGTGATCTGATCGATGCCGCGCGCATGGACAAGGCCAGCGAATGGACCATCTATTGGCGCGTCGTCATGCCCCTGGCCATGCCTGCCCTGGCGGTCCTGGCCATCTTCTCCGTCATGTGGCGATGGAACGAATTCCTTTGGCCGCTGGTCATATTGACCCGCAATGAAGTCTACACTTTGCAACTTGGTTTGAATGCCTTCCAGGGCGAACTTCAAGTGCAGTGGCACTTCATTTTAGCCATGACCGTGGTAACCCTGCTGCCGGTGACCATCGTCTTCGCCTTTCTCCAGCGTTTCATAACCACCGGCATCGCTTCCTCGGGCATGAAGTAGCGCCCCATGACCAGACCGCCAACTTGCAATTTCCCGGGAATAGCATGGCCGACCTTGACCTAGAAAACGTCGCCAAATCATTTGGCGATGTCAAAGTCATTTACGGCGCCGACCTTTCCATCGCCCATGGTGAATTCGTTGTCTTGGTGGGCCCCTCGGGCTGCGGCAAGTCGACCCTGCTGCGCATGATCGCGGGTCTCGAACCGGTAACCTCGGGCAACGTCAAAATCGACGGTGAAATCGTCAACAATGTGCCCGCCTCCGACCGCGGACTGGCCATGGTTTTCCAGTCCTACGCCCTCTACCCCCATATGTCCGTATATAAGAATATGGCGTTCGGCCTCGAAAACACCCGCATGGACCGCGCCGAAATCCGCCGCCGGGTGACCCATGCGGCGGAACTGTTGCGCCTCACCGACTATCTCCACCGCCGGCCCAAGGCCCTGTCCGGCGGCCAGCGCCAGCGCGTGGCCATCGGCCGGGCCATCGTCCGCGACCCCAAGATCTTTCTCTTCGATGAACCGTTATCGAATTTGGATGCCGAGTTGCGCGTCAGCATGCGCAAGGAACTGGCCGCTCTCCACGCCGATATCGGCGGCACCATGATCTATGTAACCCACGATCAAGTCGAAGCCATGACTTTGGCCGACCGTATCGTGGTGGTCAATGATGGCCGAATAGAGCAGATCGGCACGCCGCTGGATCTGTACAACCACCCGATAAATCAATTTGTCGCCGGCTTCATCGGCTCGCCACGCATGAACTTGTGGGACTGCCCGGCCGCGGCCGTCGGCCCGTCGCAAATCAACGTCCAAATCGGCGGCAATACGCTACTCTTGGACGTCACTTTGGACCCCGTGCCAAATAACCTTGTGCTCGGTGTGCGCCCCGAACATATCGAGGTCGCCGACGAAGGCGACGCTGACTTCACCGCCACCGTCGCCTTCAGCGAGCAGCTCGGCGGCGAGACTTATTTCTATTGCGATGTCGAAGGCTTGCCGCAGATCACCATACATCTGATGGGTCAGCGCCCCAGCACCCGTGGCCAGGCTATGCCATTGCGCCTGCGCCGCGACCAACTGCATCTCTTCGGCGCCGACGGACTTGTACTTCACCAAGGTACCGCGACGCGCGGTAAGGCTTAAAAAATGCCACAAAGAGTAAAATTCGCCGCCCTCGATCTCGACCACCGGCATATTTTCGGTCAGGTCGGCTCGCTGCTGGATGCCGGCGCCCAATGCGTCGGGTTCCACACCCAAAGCGAGGCTCTGCTCGAGGGTTTTCAGCGCCGTTTCCCCGATCTGCCTCGGCTCTTCGACCGTGATGCGATTCTCGCCGACCCGGCCATCGACTTGATTGTCAGCGCCTCACGGCCCGACCTGCGCGCCGATCTCGGCATTCAGGCGATGCAGGCGGGCAAGGATTACATGACCGACAAGCCCGGATTCACCACCCAGGAGCAGCTGCAGCGCGCCCGCCGGGTCCAGGCCGAAACCGCGCGTATTTACTCGGTCTGTTTTTCTGAGCGCTTCCAAGTGCCCAGCGCCATACGCGCCGGCCAGCTCATCGACGAGGGAGCAATCGGACATGTCGTACAAACCATTGGCCTTGGCCCCCACCGCTTGAACCCCCAAACCCGGCCCGACTGGTTTTGGGACGTCAAATATTATGGCGGCATCATCAATGACCTGGGCGCCCATCAGGCCGACCAATTCCTGTTTTTCACAAAATCCGCGGCGGCCGAGGTAACCCTCGCCCAAGTCGGAAACTTCGCCAATCCGGATCACCCGAATTTCGAGGATTTCGGCGATTTTGGCCTCCGTAGCGATCGCGCCACCGGCTATGTCCGCCTGGACTGGTACACCCCCGACGGCCTCGACACATGGGGCGACGGACGCATCACCATCCTGGGCACGCAGGGCTATCTGGAACTGCGTAAATATATCGACATCGCCGGCCGGCCGGGCACCGATCACCTGTTCCTGGTCAACAACAAGGGCACTTCATACATCGACTGCAGCGGCCTGCCATTGCCTTACGCAGCCGATCTCATTCACGACATTGAGCACAGGACTGAAACCGCCATGTCGCAAAAACATTGTTTCCTGGCCAGCGAGTTGGCGCTAACCGCCCAAGCCATGGCCACAAAGCTGAAATCGAGACTAACATGAGCGAAAAATTAAAGGTCGCGGTCATTGGCGCCGGCGTCGGTGAATTGCATCTTGTCGCCTTCGCCCGCCTCGCCGCGCAATATGATGTGCGCGTCCTCTGCGCCCTCGACGACCCCCGCACCCAAGACCTGGCCGACCGCTTCCATATTCCCGAATGCAGCGAATCCTTCGACGAGGTGATCGCGCGGGACGACATCGATATTGTCGACATCTGTACCCCGCCCACCACCCATTGGCCCATGTGCAACCAGGCCATCGACGCCGGCAAGCATGTGATCTGCGAAAAACCCCTATTCGGTTCGGTGGCGGAGGTCGACGCCATAGCCGAACGATTGGCCAACAGCGACCGGCGGCTGATGCCGATTTTTCAATATCGTTTTGCCAACGGCACCCAGAAACTGCGTCATTTGATGGCCATGGGCCTGTGCGGCCGCCTTTACGCCGCCACCATGGAGACCCATTGGACCCGCGGCGACGATTATTACGCCGTGCCTTGGCGTGGCAAACTCGCCCATGATTTAGGCGGCTGTCTGCTCGGCCACGCCATCCACGCGCATGATACCCTCACCTATCTGCTCGGGCCTATTCGCTCCGTCGCCGCTGAGGTCGCCACCTTGGTCAACGATATCGAAGTGGACGACACCGCCGCCCTGAGTATCCGCCTCGAAAACGGCGCCTTGGTCGCCCTGTCAGTGACCTTGGGTTCGGTCGACGAGATTTCACGGTTTCGTTTCTGTTTCGAGAATATGACCGTTGAGAACAACAAGGTCGCCTATACCCCCGGTCGCGAACCCTGGTCCTTCAACGGCCGCACGGAGGCCATACAGCGCCGCATCGACGACGCACTGGCCGCCTACGAGCCCCAAGGCCAGGGCTATACCGAGCAGTTACGCCTCTTCCACGCCAGCCTGTTTGGCACCGGCCCACAGCCCGTGACATTGCAGGATGCCCGCGACAGCCTGGCCCTGGTCACTGCCGCCTACCACGCCGCCGCCACCGGTCGCACCGTGCCCATGCCCATCGATGCCCAACACCCTGCCTACACCGGCTGGACCGCAGACCTGCGCAACGCCTTGGCCAAATAGTTCCATGACCGACTTGGGCGAATATGGCGACTGGCTCGACACCGCCTCCGGCCTCTATCCCAACGCCGAACCGGGACCCCGGTTGCAACGCCGGATTCGCCAGGTCTTGGGCTCTGACACCGACAACGCCCCGGCGGATATTTCTATCGATCGGCAATGGGTTGACGGTGGTATTTCAGGGCAGGAAGTGTCCTGGTCCGTCGGCTACGGCCCGCGCACAAGTGCCTGGATCCTGCGGCCTGAAAAAGCCACCCCACCGCTACCGGGAATATTGGCCCTGCACGACCATGGCGGCGCTAAGTTTTTCGGCAAGGAAAAGATCGCCGACGACGATCGGACACCGGCGGCATCCATCGTCGAAATGCGCCACCGCGCCTATGGCGGCCGCGCCTTCGCCAACGCTCTGGCTTTGTCCGGTTTTGTCGTCGCGGTGCCTGATGTCTTTTTGTGGGGCAGCCGCCGGTTTTCGTTGGCCCATATGCCGGCCTCGGTAACCGACGTGGTGCAATGGCACAATGCGGCAAACCCTGCCACAGACGAGATCACACGTTACGATCTCGCCGCCGCCCATCACGAGCACATCGTCGCCAAATACGCCACCGCTCTGGGCACCAGCCTTGCCGGGATCGTCGCCTATGAAGACCGCGTGGCCGCTAGCTATCTGCTGTCACGCGACGATGTCCGGCCTCACCGCCTGGGCTGTATTGGTCTCTCCGGCGGCGGCGCCCGGGCGGCTTTGCTGCAAGCCACCCTGGACGACATCGGGGCGACGGCGATTGCCGGCATGATGTCGGCCCAGGCCTATCTCCTGCCCCGTCACATCGTCCCCCACACTTGGATGTTTTTCCCCCCCGGACTGGCCCGTCTCGCCGACTGGCCCGACCTCGCCGGCGCCCGCGCCCCCTCCCCCTTGCTGGTGCAATATAACCGCCAGGACGCCCTGTTCCCGCCGTCCGGAATGGCCGCCGCCCATCGACGGCTGACCGAGATCTATGCCGGCCAAGACGCCGCCGGCGCCTATCACGGCAGCTTTTTCGACGGCCCCCACAAATTCGACCTGGAAATGCAAAATCAGGCTTTCGCCTGGTTGGCCGATCACCTCTGAGGGGGTCTGCCTACTTTCCGGCCCCCGCGGCCATGCCCTTGATGATGTAGCGTTCCAGCACAATCCCGATGATCACCAGCGGGGCTATGGCAGCCCCCGACAGGGCTGCCATGGACCACCAATTGATGCCTTGACTACCGGTCTGGCTGGCCACCATGACCGGCAGCGTTTTGGCATCGGTGCTGGTCAAAAGCGCGGCGAAGAAATACTCGTTCCAGCTCAGCACCAGCGCGATGATAAAGGCCGCGACCATACCCGGCAGCGCGATCGGCATGACGATCTGGACGAACGCCCCCCATATCGAGAGCCCGTCCACCAGGGCCGCTTCTTCCAGTTCCACGGGTATGGCGCGGAATTGATCGCGCATGATCCAGATAACCAGCGGCAGAACCATCAGTGTGTAGAGCAGAATGATGCCGATGCGGCTGTCGAGCAGATCCAACTCCTTGTACAAAACCAGGAACGGCAGGGCGAGCGCCACCGGCGGCAGGATCAATTGGCTGAGGAAGAAGAACGAGATGTCTTTGTTTTTCATGAAGCCGAACCGGTAGGAAAACCGGCTCAGGCCATAGGCGGCCAGCGAGCCCAGCATCACCGCCAGTGTCGAAGCGCTCAGCGAGATGATAACGCTATTCATGAAGCGTTTGAGAAACTCATCGCGCACGGTCGAGGTCTCGAAGATCGTCGCCGGCGAAAGACCCAGCGAGCGCCAGCCCCGCCATCGCGGCTGGAAGTCCACCCACGGGATCAGGCTGCCCTGCATCACATCCGGCGCCAGCTTGAAGGATGTGGTGACTGTCCAGTATATCGGGAACAGGCTGACAATGGCCCAAGAGATCAGGGCACCGTAAATCAGCACCCGCCCGGTATACCATTTGGCGCGGAATCTGATGTCGACGTCGGTATCGACAAAAATCTGTGCGGTCTGCTCGCTCATCCCGCACCTTCCTGGTTGAACTGACGCGTCCAGCGGCTCGCCACTTTCAGCAGCGAGGTCACGAATATGATGATCAGCACCAGATAAATCATCGCCAGCAGCGTGCCGTAGCCCACATTGGAGCGGTCGCGGTACTCGCGGAAAATGAAGCTGGTAACGGAATCCGTCGCCCCTCCCGGCCCACCCGAAGTAACGTTGATGATGATATCCGCCAGCTTGAGCTTGAAGATAATACGGATGACGATGGCGGTGATACTGACCGGCAGCATCAACGGAAAAGTAACTTGCCAAAAGCCCTGCCAAGGTTTCGCGCCATCGATCTTGGCCGCCTCCAAGACCTCCTTGGGCAAGGCCTGCAGCCCGGCAAGGATCATCACCATCATGAACGGAATGAACGTCCAGGCATCCATCACCATGATGCTCAGTCGGGCAATCTCGGGCGAACTGAAAAAGGACGGATTTTCCCATCCCAAAAACCGCGCCAGATTGGCCAGCGGGCCGAACCGAACCTCCAACATGGATTTGCCGACCATCCAGCTGACCGCCACCGGCGACAGCATCAGCGGCAGCAAAAAAGCCACCCGGAAGAATTTGCGCGCCCGCACTTGCGCATTCAGCAGCAACGCCAAACCGAAAGCGATGGCGTACTCGACACTGACCGCGAGCACGTAATAGACCATATTCTTGAGCGCGTTCCAGTAGAACGGATCGCCCGACATCTGCCGGAAATTATCCAGCCCATTGAATTTCGGCCCCGTGGGGGAGGCCAGGTTCCAGTCTGTGAACGAGATATAAAGCCCGAAGAGTATCGGGAAGACCACCATCGAGACGACGAAGAGCACCGCCGGCAGCACGAACAAAACCCTTTTGCCCTGCTCCCCCCGCACCAGCACCTGGGCGACACACAAAGCGGTGCCCCAGAAAATAAAGGCATAGAGGACCGGCCGCCAATTTTCGAAACCGAAGGCGATACGGTCCCAGGTATACAGCGCCTGAATGACCGCCGTAACGAAGAGTACCGCCGCCGCAAACCACAACAGCGCCCGCCCGGCCAGGATGCGGCGCGGCGACATGTAGTCGGAAACAACGGTGTGTAGCTGATCGCCCTCGGATTGCCCGGGCCCGGCCATAAAGCAAACCCCGCGAAAGTGAGAGCCGGCGGCTTGCAAGCCGCCGGCTCAACAACATCGGGCGATCAGTTGCCCAGTGACGCTTTATACAACTCTATCTGGCTCTCGCGCCCGATCTGATCGGTTATCTTGTCCCAGGCCGCCGCGATCCGGTCGGCCCCTTCTTGGGCGTCGGATCTCGCGGCATAGATCTTGGCCAGTTCGTCCTCGGCCACCGAGTAATATTGGAAGATACCCGGGATACGCGGCTCGATGGCGGCGTTGGGGTGATTGTAGGAATCCAACTGGGAAGCGAGATAGTTCGAGATAAAGCCCTCGTCATATCCCGAACCCACCCACTCGGGGATATTGAAGTGCGAGGTCCGGTATGGCTGGAACCCTGATGGATAGGCTGCCGTCCACAGCGAGATGTCTTTGCCGCCCACATGGGCTGCCGCCGACCAGGCCGCCTTTTGTTTCTTGGCATCGCTGTCGACCCGGGCCATGACATAGATGCCCCAGCCGATATAGGCCATGTTAGGGGCATAGTTCGGGCCGGAGGCAAGTGTATCCCATTGACCGGTCTTGGCGTTATAGACGTCATCCGAGCCCGGCAGGATCGAGAAGGCCACATCGTCGCCGACAACCGAACTGTCGGAGGTCTTCGCGTTCGAGCCGATATCGCCCCACCAACTCAACATCGACCCGGTGCCCGCCAGGAATTGCTGGAAGCCGGTGGTACCGGGGTCTGCATTGAGCTGATCGGCCGGCTGGGCGTCGAGCACGTCGAGCACGTCCTGAATGGCCCGCACCCAGGCCGGGTTGTTGACCCGCGGTTTCATGGTCTCGGCATCGAACAGCCAATCGGCGTCGTCGGGATGTTTGGCATAGGCCGTCGCCCGCGAACCGAGGAAATAGAACCCAAAGCCGCCCCAACCTTTGAGTGGATCGAGATAGCCGTTGGTATCGAACCTGCCGATCTTTTTGCCTTTCAGGAATTTCGTCACCGCCTGCACCTTTTGCCAGGTATTGGGCACTTCCCATGGGCCCTCATTGCCTTCGGCGGCCCAGGCGGCCGCCAGGTCGGCATCGGCGAAATAGTCGGTCCGGTAGTTGAAATTGTGGCAGTCGCCATCGATCGAGACCCGATAGGTCTTGCCGCCCCAAGTGCCTACCGGGGCTTTCAGATAGTCCACATAATCGTCCATGTCGATCTGCTCTCGCACCCATTCGGGCATCTCCGAGGCCAGGCCCTTGCCGAGCACGTCGCCCTCGAAGGGAGCCCCCATCTCGATAATGTCGAAATCGACCGTGCTGGTGGCGATTGACTGCTGCAGGCGCGCGTTATAGTCGGCCTGGGCGAGGTCGATCCAGTTGATCTTGGCGCCCGTATAGGCCTCCCACGGCTTCAGAAAACCGCGGAAAAGGAAATTGTGCAAATTCTGATTGTTGAGCCCCAGGAAGGTGAGTTCCACGTCGGCAAACTCGCCCTCGGCGACATTTTTCTTGGTCGCCTCGAGGGTCAGCGCGCCGACCTTCTGCCAATCCGAATCCGTCGGTGACCCGACACCCACCCCCGGAATATTGAGCATCTCCGCGCGCAGGCTGCTCTGGGCAAAAGCGGAGCCCATCAGGCCGCCAAGCCCCGTCGAGGCACCAGCCGCGATAGCGCCGGCGCTGGCCGCGCCTTTGAGCATGTTACGTCTGTTTATCTGGGCGGCCATGAGCCGCTCATATACGTCCAACTTCATCGAATATCCTCCCTACGAATAAGTTGTTCTTGCTGTTTCGTCCCGCCGGCCTCTCGCCGGCGCTAAAGATTTTAGTGTCTTACGGGCACCGTTAACCGCCCTCGGCGGTGGCATTTGGTGTTGCCGAAACTATTTTCCTGTCTGGTTGAGATCGGCCATCTAGATCAATCGGTTAAGCGACGCCACAACCTCACGAACTGCCAAGAAATCGAAATAAAGTATGAGCACTTCCGGCAAATTGTCAACAAAGTCAACGCGGCCCGGGCTCTCCCTGCAAAACCGTCCAGAGATTTAATTTTGTCGGCCTGGACGCCTCGCTTCGATGGCTGAAAATTGCCATATCCTTCCCCAGACCACTATCTTCGGCTACCATCGCGCCGCAATCGGGTTGCCCCATGCGGTGCCGGGCAAATAGCAAAAGGTCAGGGAGACAACGGCGATATATGGCTCAAGTGACCGTTCAAAACCTCCACAAATCCTTTGGCGCCGTCGCCGTCATCCACGGCGTCGACATTGAAATAGCCGATGGCGAGTTTGTCGTGCTTGTGGGACCATCCGGTTGCGGCAAGTCCACCCTGTTGCGCATGATCGCCGGGCTTGAAGGCGTCACCGCGGGGACCATTCGAATAGGCCAGCCGGTGGTCAACAACCTGCCCCCCGCCGAGCGTGACATCGCCATGGTGTTCCAGAATTACGCTCTCTACCCCCACAAAACCGTCGCGGCCAATATGGGATTTGCCCTCAAGCTGCGCAAAACCGATCCCGCGATTGTCAAGGAGCGGGTGCAGACAGCCGCGGAAATCCTTGGCCTCATCCCCTACCTGCATCGTTATCCGCGCCAATTATCCGGCGGCCAGCGCCAACGGGTCGCCATGGGCCGCGCCATCGTTCGCGATCCCAAGGTCTTTCTTTTCGACGAGCCTTTGTCGAATCTCGACGCGAAATTGCGCATTCAAATGCGCGCCGAGATCAAGGAACTGCATCAGCGCCTCAAGACGACCACCATTTTCGTCACCCACGATCAGATTGAGGCCATGACCATGGCCGACAAGATTGTCGTCATGCAAGATGGCAGGATCGAACAGATGGGAACGCCCCTGGAGCTCTATAATCAACCCTGTAATCTTTTTGTCGCCGGGTTTATCGGCTCGCCCTCGATGAATTTGATCGAAGGCACGGTCCGGCGCGACGACGGCCTCAGCGTCGAGGCTAACGGCTACCGCCTCCCCGTCGATGCCGGGCACGCGCTCGAGGCAGGCCAATCGGTGCTTTATGGGATCCGGCCCGAGCATCTCGACCTCGCCGAGGACGGCTTCCCGGCAACGGTTGCCGTGGTCGAACCCACCGGTGCCGAGACCCTGGTGGTTCTGCGTTATGGCAAGAAGGAAATCATGGCCGTTTTCCCCGACTGGCATGATTTCAAACCCGGCCAAATTGTGCACTTACGCCCACGGGCCCAGCGCGCGCACCTCTTCGACATTGCCACCGGCACGCGACTCTGAGAGTCTCGGGCAAGCAGCAAAATGATTAGGAACAGCCATGCTTAAGGGAATAAATCCTCTACTCAATGCCGAAATACTCGCGGCACTTCGCGCCATGGGTCATGGCGATGACCTGATCATCGCCGACACCAACTTTCCATCGGATACCGTCGCCCGGCACACGACACTGGGCGCGCTGCTGCGCATCGACAACACCACGGCGGCACAGGTTGTCGAGGCGGTTTTGTCGGTCATGCCCCTGGACACATTCGTCGATGATTCCGCCGCCCGCATGGAGATCGTCGGCTCCCCCGACGAAATACCCCCCGTGCAACAAGAGGTACAGCCGATCATCGACGCCGCCGAGGGCAGGCCCTGGCCCATGATATCGGTCGAACGCTTCGCCTTTTACGAACGCGCCAAGCAGGCCTATTGCGTCATCCAGACCGGCGAGCGCCGGTTCTACGGATGTTTTGCCCTCCGCAAGGGCGTCATCCCCCCCGACGAGTCCTAAGGCGCCATGCGGCGCCTAACTACACCCGCTCGACCGCCCGCCACACCTGTTGCTCCGCGGCTTTCTGCATGGCGTCGTAATAGGGCGCGAAGGTCGGCCGGTCCACATAACGCCCCGCACCCCTGACCGTGCGAACATCGCCATCCTGGTAGACCACTTGGCCTTGAGCAACCGTCACTGTGTTGATACCGCGCACAATCATGCCCTCGAATATGTTAAAATCCACATTCTGATGATGGGTGTCCTTGGAGATCGTCCGCTCCAGCGCCGGGTCCCAAACCGATAGATCGGCATCGGCCCCAACCGCGATCACACCTTTGCGCGGATAAAGATTAAAAATCTTCGCCGCATTCGTGGAGGTGATGGCGACAAACTCGTTGACCGTCAGACGGCCGCTATTGACCCCATGATGCCACAACACATGCATACGGTCTTCGACCCCCCCCGTGCCATTGGGAATCTGGGTAAAATTGTTGTGGCCGGCGCGTTTTTGCGGCGCACAGAAACAGCAATGGTCGGTCGCCGTCGTCTGTAGCATACCCGCCTGCAGGCCGCGCCACAGCGCCTCTTGATGCTGCCGCGGCCGGAATGGCGGGCTCATCACATGGGCCGCGGCATAGTCCCAATCCTTGTGGCGGTAGACTGAGTCATCCACCAGCAAATGCCCGGCCAGCACTTCGCCAAACACCCGCTGCCCCTCGTTACGGGCCCGCGTAATCGCCTCCAGGGATTCAATGCAGGAATTATGCACGATATAGAGCGGCACATTCAGCACCTGGGCAATGCGGATAGCGCGGTTCGCCGCCTCCCCTTCCACTTGGCTCGGCCGCGACATGGGATGGCCTTCCGGCCCGGTGATACCTTGGTTGAGGATCTCCTGCTGCAGATGCGCCACCAACTCGCCATTCTCGGCATGCACGGTACAGATGGCCCCCAGTTCCCGCGCCCGCCTGAACGAGTTCACCAATATCTCGTCATCGGCCATGATGGCGCCTTTATAGGCCATGAAATGCTTGAAACTGTTGACGCCGAAATCGCGCGTCAGCGTCCCCATCGCCTCATGCACACTGTCGTCCCACCAGGTGATGGCCACATGAAAGCTGTAGTCGGTCGCCGATTTTTCGGCCCAGCCGCGCCAAGTCTTGTACGCCTCGATGACGTCTTGCTGCGGATTGGGAATGACAAAATCGATAATCATGGTGGTGCCGCCCACCGCCCCCGCCGTGGTCCCGGAGAAGAAATCCTCCGATGCCACGGTGCCCATGAAGGGCAGCTCCATATGGGTATGCGGGTCGATGCCCCCCGGCATCACATAACCGCCGCCGGCATCGATAATTTCGGCACCGCTCGGCGCCTCGAGATCGGCCCCGACGGCAACGATCTTGCCCGCTTCGGTTAACACATCGGCGCGTTGCGACTGGTCGGCATTCACCACCGTGCCGCCGCGAATAAGTAGGGTCACGTCTCACCTCCCGACCGTTAAATGCGGGCGGCCCCTTGGCCAGGCACGGAGCCGCCCGCTCTTTTTACAATGTTTTCATCTTCTTGATAACGACATCCGTCCAGGCGCCTTCCGGTGCTTTCGTGATCACCGGGTCGGAACCGCCCGACAGCAGCGTTTTGACCGTCCGCTCATAGTCGGCCGGGTCCAAGGTCCCGTCCGAACCCTCGGTCAGCTTGTTGATCTCTCCCATCATGCGCACCTGGTGCTTTAGAGTCTGCGCACCGGTCGCATCGTTTTCCAGCACGATCTCGGCCGCCTCTTGGGGATTCTCGCGCGCCCAATCCCAGCCCTTCATGCTGGCCTTGACGAAACGCGCCATCCGGTCGACGAACGCCGGATCTTCAAGCCGATCCTCGATCACGTACAATCCGTCTTCAAGTGTCGCCACGCCCTCGTCCTCATATTTGAAGACCACCAGATCGTCGGCGTCCAGCCCGGCATCGATGACTTGCCAATACTCGTTATAGGTCATGGTGGAAATGCAATCGGCCTGTTTCTGCAGCAGCGGATCCACGTTGAAACCCTGCTTCAGCACGGTCACGCCGTCGTCGGCACCGGTTGTGGAAATCCCCAGCCGCGACATCCAGCTCAGGAACGGATACTCGTTGCCGAAGAACCACACGCCCAGCGTCTTACCGCTGAAATCTTCCGGCCCGGTGATGCCGGTCTCGGCCCGACAGGTCAGCATCATGCCCGAGCGCTTGAAGGGCTGAGCGATATTGACCAGAGCGACGCCTTTCTCACGCGACGCCAGCGCCGACGGCATCCAATCGATAATCACGTCGGCACCGCCACCGGCGATCACCTGCGGCGGCGCGATGTCCGGCCCGCCGGGATTGATCGTCACATCGAGATCGACCTCGTCATAGAAGCCCTTATCCTTGGCCACGTAATAGCCGGCGAACTGCGCCTGCGTGACCCACTTGAGCTGCAAGGTCACGTCTTGGCCCGCACTGGCCGCGACGCTGGACAGGCCCAAGGCGGCGGCCGCCAGGACTAACGAAACTTTCTGCATTTTATCCTCCTGTTGCGAATGATTATTGTTTGCGAAACTCAGCGCTGCATGCGAAATGACGGGTGCCAAAAGGTCGTCACCCGCTCGCCAAGCGCCACCAGCCCATAGAAAGTCGACCCGGCCAAGGCCGCCAGAGCGATCTCCGCCCAAACCATGTCCACATTCAACCGGCCCACCTCCGTCGAAATGCGAAATCCCATCCCCACGATGGGTGTTCCAAAAAACTCGGCAACGATTGCACCAATCAATGCCAGTGTCGAATTGATCTTTAGAGCGTTAAAAATGAAAGGCAGTGCCGCCGGCAGCCGCAGCTTCACCAAAGTCGGCCAATACCCGGCCCCGTAGGAGCGCATGAGGTCGCGCTCCAGCGCCCCGGCGGCGGCCAGCCCGGTAACCGTGTTCACCAGCATCGGAAAAAACGTCATGATCACCACGACGGCCGCTTTCGACGGCCAATCGAAACCGAACCACATGACCATGATCGGCGCCACGCCGACGATCGGCAGCGCGCTCACCAGATTGCCCAGCGGCAACAGACCCCGTTGCAGAAACGGCACCCGGTCCACCAGCACGGCGACAACGAAGCCGGCACCGCACCCCATCACATAACCGGCGATGACGGCCTTCAGGAAAGTCTGGCGGAAATCGGCCCACAAGATGTCCAGCGACCCGCCGAAGCGGTCCGCGACCATGCTCGGCGCCGGCAACAACACCTGCGGCACGCCAAAACCGACCGTCACCACCTCCCACAGGAAGATCAGCCACAGCCCGAATGCCGCCGGCACCACGAGATTTACCAGCCGCTGCGCCCGCACATCGAGGCTGCGAAACCGGGCGATACCGTCGATACCTCGCCAAACCGCCACCCACAGCGCCAATATATAGAGCCAGAAGCCGCTTGCCGCGCGTCCGGCGACCGCCTGCTCGTTCAGCAGCGCCAAGGCACCCATGGTCCCCACCGCGACCGCCAGCACCAGGATCCCCGCCTGCCCCGCCCCGACGCCGCCGCGCCAACCCAGCCAGGCGCAAACACCCACCAGCGGCGCCATCAACGGCCACACGCTGGCTGCATCGCGCCAACCGACGGCCGCCTCGCCGCCGCTCAGCGGCAGCGCCAGCGCCACCAACATCAGCAACAGGGCTCCTTGGCACCACCGGTCGCCCTGCTTGCCGCTCAAGGCCGCCCACCCATGCGCGCCATGGTCAGCCGTTCGATGACACCCACGGCCATGACCAGCAACGCCGCCAGGATCGCCGCCGTAAACAACGCCGACCAGATTTGGATCGTCTGACCGTAATAGGAGCCGGCCAGCAGCCGCGCCCCCAGCCCGGCCTGGGCGCCAGTCGGCAATTCGCCCACGATCGCCCCCACCAGGGCAATCGCCACGGCGACCTTGAGGCTGGTAAACAAGAACGGCAACGCCGCCGGCCACCGCAGCATCCACAGGGTCTGCCAGCGGCTGGCGCTATAGGTCCGCATGAGGTCCAATTCTATTGGATCCGGGGCCCGCAGCCCCTTCACCATCCCGATGGTGACCGGGAAAAAGCACAGATAGGTCGATATGATGGCCTTTGGCAGCAACCCTCTAAGGCCGATCGCCCCCAGCACCACCACCACCATCGGCGCGATCGCCAGAATAGGGATCGTTTGCGAGGCAATGACCCACGGCATGAGGCTCTTTTCCAGCGTCCTCACATGCACGATACCCACTGCCAGCAGCACCCCGAGCACGCTGCCGATGGCAAAGCCCAGGAGGGTCGAGGACAGCGTCACCCATGCGTGAAAGACCAGGCTGCGCTTGGAGGTGATCTTCTGGTCGATGATGGTTTTTTTCATCTCCACCAGGATCTGGTGCAATGCCGGCAGCAACGGCCGGTCCTGGGATAATGTCGCCCGCACCAGATCGCCGGTGTCCCACGCCACCTCTTGCCGCTCGAACGCATCGATCTGCAGCTGCGCATTCATCGCCACCGCGCCCACATACCAGGCGGCGATGATGGCCAGCACCACGACCGCCACCGGCGCCAGTCGCCCGCTCATCGCCCGCGCCACCAGCGAGCTTTCCGCCCCGCTCGCGGCCCGGCCCGCGCCCACGGCCTCAGTCGTCATAACTGTGCCCGGCCCGCAGACCCTGCCGCACCCGATGCGCCACCTTCAGAAATTCAGGCGTTTCCCGCAGATCCAGTGTCCGCCGTCGGGGCAGATCATTGTCGATGACATCGATGACCCGCCCCGGCCGCGGTGACATGACGATGATCTTCGTCGACAAAAAGACCGCCTCCGGGATCGAATGGGTCACGAAAACCACTGTCTTGCCGGTTTTCTCCCATAGCCGCAGTAACTGCTCGTTAAGATGATCCCGCACGATCTCGTCCAGGGCACCGAACGGCTCGTCCATCAGCAGCAATGCCGGTTCAAAGCACAGGGCCCGGGCAATCGACACCCGCTGCTGCATGCCACCGGAAAGCTGCCACGGGAATTTCTTCTCGAAGCCCTCTAGATTCACCAGCGCCAGATAGCGCCGTGCCCGCGTCCGCCGCTCCGCCGCCGGCACCCCCATGATCTCTAACGGCAATGTCACATTGCGTAAGATGTTACGCCATGGATACAGCGCCGAGGCCTGAAAGACATAGCCGTAACTGCGATCCATCCGCGCCTGGCTGGGCGACACGCCATTGACCGTAATATGCCCCCCCGTGGGCTGCTCCAGATCGGCGATAACCCTCAGCATAGTGGTTTTGCCGCAACCCGACGGGCCGATAAAAGAAACGAAATCGCCTTCCTCAATCTGAAGATTTACGTCGGACAGCGCATGGACCGGCCCATCGGAAGTCTTGAATGTCAGCGAAAGATCCCTCACATCAACCACGAGAGGCCCCGCTTTCGGGTCATTCTCTACCGTCGACTGTTCTTGCATCGCCACCAACGCGCCGTCCACTGATCAGGGAACTATGTACAATCTTGTCCGATTGGTCAGCATTTAGATCATCGCGGCGGCTGCCGCCATTTGCAAGCCGCTAGCCGCCCGACAGCAGGGAGACTCTGGCGCAATGAGGCCCATTCACGGCATGATGGATGCGGACCCGATGTCAACCCTGGCAACCCAGAGATAACCACGTGCCCGCGATCAAAAATTCGGACTTGCTCCTGCGGCCCAGCGAATCTGCCGAGATCGTCAAGGTCATTACGCGCATATTGAGAATGCGCGGCCGCGCCGCGCCGCCGATCCAAATGCAGCACCTGTCGGCCCTCTTTGCCGTTGAATGGCCGTATGATTTTGACAAGCTGTTCCCGGGCCGGCGCGAGCGCATCTTCAGCAGCGAAATCGTCCGCCAGCTTGGCTTCGCCGTCGACCCGGATGGCGGCGTCACGATTCCGGGACATGAACCGCAAAATAAGGATGACGATAAAGTTACCAAATAATTACGAATCACTATATATTACTAATCTGAAGATGCCATTTCGCGTCTTCCTCCTCCCTGAACTCGGGCCGGCGATGTACCGGCCCCATTTTTTTGCGCGCTGGTGTTTTGGCACCTGTTGCGTCACTGACCTCGGGCGGATCAGGCAGCATGCAAGCGTCTCGCCCCAAGCGCCCATGAGCCCGGCAGGACTTGCCGGTTTCTCGGCAGGCTCTGCCATCGGCGCCCGGCGCGCCGCCGCTCATCCGGAAATCTCATAAGCAACACAAGGGTTTGTAGCGATCGCGTTGCTGGCACGATTCTCGCTTCTATGGTCGCAGGCAAGAAGCCATGGGCGAACCAGACGGATCAAATGAGCACATCATCAATCCTTAATATTTGCAGCAAATTAGCCGTTGGACTGGTCGTCGCGATCCTCTCCACGGTGATCGCTGTCCCCGCCGCCATGGCCCAGACACGCATTAAGGATATCGTCGATTTTGACGGCATCCGCGACAACCTCTTGGTCGGTTATGGTTTGGTGGTCGGCCTCAACGGCACCGGCGATTCCCTCGGCAACGCGCCTTTCACCCAACAAAGCCTCATCGGCATGCTCGAGCGCCTGGGCGTAAATACGCGCAACGAACTAGCCCAGCTCAAGACCAAGAACATTGCCGCCGTCATCGTCACCGCCACGCTGCCCCCATTTACCCGCCAGGGCAGCCGCATCGACGTGGCCGCGAGCGCCCTCGGTGATGCCAAGAGCCTGCTCGGCGGCACGTTGCTGGTGACGCCCCTGCTCGGCGCCGACGGCGAGGTCTACGCCGTTTCCCAGGGTCAAATCGTGGTTAACGGCTTCGCCGCCGCCGGCGACGGCCAGACCATCGTCAAGGGCGTGCCCACCTCGGGCCGGTTGCCCAACGGCGCCATCATCGAGCGTGAACTCGCCTTCGACCTCGAGTCCATGCCACAGGTCCGCCTCAACCTGCGCAACCCCGATCTCACCACCGCCCGCCGGATTGCCGCCGCCATCAACGCCTTCCTCGGCGGCGCCGCCGCTTCACCCCTTGACCCGGCCACGGTCGAGGTCGCCATTCCCGCCAACCGCCGTGGCAAAGTCGTCGCCTTGATGACCGACATCGAGCAGCTTCGGGTCACCCCCGACCAGCTTGCCCGCGTCGTCGTCGACGAGCAATCCGGGGTCATCGTCATGGGCGAGAATGTCCGCCTCAGCACTGTCGCCATCGCCCAGGGCAACCTCACGATCCGCATTACCGAAACGCCGCAAGTGAGTCAGCCCAATGCGTTTTCCGATGCCGGCACCACTGTGGTCGTGCCCCGCACGGAAATCGAAGTGGAAGAAGACGCCGAGCGCCGCCTCGCTGTCCTGCCTGCCGGCGTCAGCCTGCAGGAACTCGTTGACGGCTTGAATGCCCTCGGCATCGGCCCCCGCGACATGATCTCGATCCTCCAGGCGGTTAAGGCCGCCGGTGCCCTGCAAGCCGAACTCCAGGTGATGTAATGATAGACGCTCTCAGCATTGAAACCACGGCTGCCGCCTTGCAACGTGGCGAGAATCCTCTGGACCGCATCAATTTAGCGGCCACCGACCAGGGTCAAGTCGCGGCCCAGGATTTCGAGGCCTTTTTCCTCAGCCAGATGGTCAACCTCATGATGTCCGGCATCGGCACCGACCCCGTATTTGGCGGCGGTCCTGGCGAGACCATGTTCCGCTCCATGATGGGTCAGGAATACGGCAAAACCCTGGCCCAAAACGGCGGTATCGGCATCGCCGACTCCGTCATGCGCGAAATTCTCCAGCTACAAGAGCAGGCCCAGCCATGAATATGACCCAAGCCAGCCCCTCCTGGCGCACCGAGACCCTGATTCGCACCTCGTCTGACCTCGCCGATGTCATTGACGAAGAATCGGATCTGCTCAGTCAAATGCGCACCCGCGAGGTCGGCGCTCTGCAAGCCAAGAAGACCTCTGTGGCGGCGGCTTACGAGCAAGCCGTCTCCGACCTTCAGCGCTTCCCCGACCCGCTCCAGCGCCTCGATCACAGCCGCATGGCCGAGTTGCGTTCGGTTGCCAACCGCCTGGAGGGCACCGCGACCCGCAACATCCTCGCCCTCCATGCCGCCACGGTCGCCAACCAGCGGCTGGCCCAAGCCGTCGCCGAGGCCGCCCGCCAGCAACACGCCACCAACGGCACTTATCGGCCTGACGGTCGCCTCGGCGCTAGCGGCAAAACCGCGGCACCGGGCCCCTTGTCGGTAAATCGAACCCTTTAACGCCACCTGCACCACGGATTGCGATCATGTCGTTGTCAGTCTCTCTTTATTCAGCTCTGGCCGCCTTGCAGGCGAACCAGGCGGCGTTCCAGATCGCCTCCAGCAACGTCGCCAACGCCAATACCGAGGGCTATACCCGCAAGACCGTTGGCCAGACGAACAAGATCGTTAACGGCGAGTCCAGCGGTGTCCAATTGACCGAAATCCGCCGTTCCGTCGATGAAAACCTGCTGCTGCAGATCCGCGGTCAGCTTTCCAAGCTCTCCAGGTTAACCAGTCAGGACACCTACTACACACGCATGCAGCAGCTCTTCGGCACCCTCGAAAACAATGGTGGCCTTTCCGCCGCGATTACCGAACTTGGCACCGCTTTGGAATCTCTTTCGACGACTCCGGAAAGTCAGGCGGCGCGCAGCAATGTTGTCAATCAGGCGGTTCGGCTGACAAATCAGCTTCAATTCATGTCCGACGAAGTCCAGAAAATGCGCCAGGAGGCCGACAAACAGATTTCCGAGACAGTCGACCGCATCAATAACCAACTCGCCCTTATCAACGACCTGAATGGCCAGATTTCCGTCTCCAAAGCCCTGGGCAGACCGGCGGTGGACCTCGAGGACACTCGCGACAATGCGTTGAATGACTTGGCCAAGGACATCGATATCAAATATTTCAGGCGCAGTGATGGGCGTGTGGCCGTGTTTACCGAAGCCGGGCGCGAGCTCGTCGGCGGGACCACTGTCACCTTGGTACATTCGCCGGTTTCACAGATATCCGCGCAACTCACCTACCCCAGCGGCATTGGCCCCATAACCATCGGCGGCACCGACATCACTGGCGATTTGCGCGATGGCTCTCTCTACGCCCTGGTCAATCTGCGCGACACCGATCTTGTCAACTTGGCTGCTGAACTGGACCGCGTCACCGAAACCATGGCGGCAAGCGTTAACGCCGCCTTCAACGACGGCACCGCCTACCCGCCCCCCACCTCCTTGACCGGCTTGATGACCGTGGCCGCCACCGACGCACCGTCGATGACGGGCACCTTTCGGGCCGCAGTCGTCGATAGCACCGGCGTCGTCGTCGAGAATCTCGACATCGATCTAGGCACCTTGGCGCCGGCGACCATCGGTCAGCTGGTGACCACTCTCAATGCCATGACCAATGCCACCGCCAGCATCAATGCCCAGGGCAAGGTCGTTCTCACAGCGACAGGTGGCAACCGCATCGCCATCAACGAGATGACAAGCGCCGTCACCAACGGCTCTCAGACCATGGGCATGGGGCAATTTCTCGGTCTCAATGATTTTTTCGCCACTGGCAACACATACGCCACCTATCAGACCGACCGCCAAGCCAGCGCCACCAACGCCCTGGGTCTTTCCGGCACCCTCACCATCGCCTATCCCGGCGGCTCCACCGCGGTCGCATATGCGGTCGGTGACAGCCTCACCGCCATCGCCACCTCCATCACCGCCGCCATGGCCGCACAGAACATCACCGCCACGGTGATCCAGGAGGCCTCCGGCTCCCGCCTCAATATCGCCGACGCCGACGGCGACAACTTCTTCCTCACCGACTCCTCGACCCTGACCAGCAGTTTGAACGCCCGGCCGGGAATTCCGGGTATTGCCAATCGGATTGCCGTCAACAGCGTCATCGCCAACGATCCCAACCAGTTCGCCGGCGGTGAGTTGAGCGGTGCCGCGACACTCGCCGTTGGCACTATTGCCATATCGGCAGGTAACGGCGTCGCCGCGCAAGCGATCGCCGGGGCCTTTGCCGGCGACCTCACCATCACCGCCGCCGGCGGGCTCGCCGCCACGACCACGCGCCTGGCCGATTACGCCGCCGGCATCATGTCGGTCAACGCGACCACCGCGGCCAATATCGGGCGCGACCTGGAAATCAACGAGGCCTACAGTCAGGCCCTGACGACCCAGGCTGCTGGCATCAGCCAAGTCAATATCGACGAAGAGATGTCCAACATCATCATCTTGCAGAACGCCTACCAGGCCGCCGCGCGCATCACCACGGCGATCACCGAGATGATGGACATACTAATGAACGCTGTTCGTTAGGAGGTAATGAGATGACCCGCGTCGCGCCATTCGCTCAGCAGCAGCTGATCATGTTCAACGTCCTGAACCAGCAGAAGCAGCTGTTTGACCTGCAAACGCAGCTCAGTACCGGGGTCGTGGCCCAGCAATATTCCGGCATCTATCAGAACGCCAGCCGCCTTGTCTCCACCGAGGCAGCGGTCGGCCGCACCAACCAATTCATCGCCAATATTGCAACCGTCGAACAGCGCCTTGCCTTGATGGACATCAGCATGGAGAGTATCGAGGGCCTTGGCGTGGAGATGCGCAAATTGCTCAACGCTTCTCTCGACGGTCCCGAATCTCATGTCGCCGACATGAATGATCTGGCCACCAATACCCTTTCCCTGGTGGGCGAAGCTCTCAACGCCCGTGACGGCACCCGCTACCTGTTCGCCGGCGCCCGTGTCGACCGCGCGCCTGTGTCATTCGCCGCCGGAACCTACACCCCGGTCAGACTTATCGAGAGCGACGCCACGACCGTCGACGAAACCTTCTATCAGTCCTACTATACCGATGTGTTGGGCAACACCTTGCCCTATGCTCAAGGCAGTTTTTACCAACAGATTTATTTCGACAAGAACGGGTCTCTGCCCACTGTACCGGCGCCCGCCGACAACGATAACCCCACCCTGACCGAGTTCAACGCCCAGGACCCGGACCTCTTTAGTTATTATGTCGACCGCCTCAACTCAGCCCAGATGTTCGCCACCCCCAAGCGCGACTACTACCAGGGCGACAACGTCCAGAACGCCACCAGGATCGACGAGGGTTTCGAGATCAACTACGGCATATCCGCCAATGAAATCGCCTTCCAGCAGTTAATTACCGCTGTTGACGCTATTGCCAATATACCCAAGGCCTCGATTGTCACGACTGAAGGTCAGGTCATCGTCAAGAAGGCCAGGGACATGATCGAGAACATCCTCGGTATCGATGCCACCAACGGCATCGACGGACTGACGGATCTGAGAATTAAGATCAATGGCCCCCGCATTACCCTGGACAATGTGAAAGATAGGCACGAGCAATATAACGCCTATGCATCCCAAATAATCGGCGATATCCAAAATATTAACACCGCCGAGGTCATCGCCCGCCTGCAATCCGATCAACTGCAGCTGCAGGTCTCCTATTCCACAATTTCGCGGATTCAGTCTTTGTCTTTGTTGAACTACCTAAACTAAGCCGCCGCCCTGCCTTAACACGGCCTTAACCCTCTGGGTGCAAGGCTGGCAGGGTTACGCCAAATCAGGATCGCTGACCGCTATGTCAAATATTCCAGGCCTAAAGAACAGTTTCGCCACGATTTCCATGGCCGAGCAGATGGTCAGGATATCGAGATTGGCTGCGGGTCCCGCCTTCGAGCTCCAGTTTTCGATTGCCCAGAACACGGTTCTCGATCGCCTCGATAAGGAGATTCTCCAACTCCAGGAGGAAAAAGCCTCTACCGGCGCCACGGCACTTCTAGAGGTCAACATCACCGGCCTTAAACGCGACGTTGGCGAAATCGGCGCCTACGCAGACCGAGCCAAAAGCAACCGCATTACGACCCAGGATACCATTGCCAATTTGAGCAATCTCGTCGCCCTGGCGGATCCGTCTACGGTCGCCGAATTCGACGCGCTGCTGGCCTCGACTATTGCCGATATCGAGAAACTGCAAACACCGCTTTTTGAACGCTTCGGCGCCCCCGATGGTTTACGAAAAGTTAAAGCGGATGCATTGGCACAGCTCAACGCGCTGGCTCACAACAACTTCGCCACCAACGGTGACATTACGTCGGTCCAAGCCACACTCAACGCACTTTCGGCGGATTTCGCCGGGGCGTTGGTAATAACCACCATCAACGCGAATGCCGGGTTCGAGTTGTCCCAGAACACCAATGCCAGAATTACCGACCTGGACGCCGAAATCATTTCCATAAAACTGGGCGCACAGGCCGAGAAGATCGACGACATTGAAAAGAAGAAGGCGCAGTTCGCGCAGATCTTGACCTCGCTCTCGCTTTCCTTCGAGGCCAGCAAGGCATTGACGGACTACATCATCCAAGCCACCATCTTTAAGCCCGAAGTTGAGCCAGGTTCCATTCTCAACCTGTTCACCTGACCGGCCCTCTCCTGCAATCGGACGAACGGCGGCCGCGCGCGGCACGATCGCGCCTTATCGCGCCCGTATCGGGGCCGGCAATTCTTGCCCACCATCGGCAATTATTGCCTAGAAAAACCGGCAGAAACTGCATGGTTTCTCAAAATTAAACCCGGTAACTAACTGAAATTACGCAAAAAGAGGGTTGGCCCGTAAGTTGCTGCTATTTCAGCTGGAGCAGAAGCTCCGCTACAATGACCTTCAGAATGAGGACAAAATACTATGGCTGATATTACCCTTAATGCCGCGGTTCGCGCCAATCTCTTGACCCTCGGCAACACCCAAACACTAATCGACAGGACCCAGAACCGCCTTTCCACGGGTCTTAAAGTCGCCAGCCCCATCGATGATTCCAGAGCCTTCTTCGAGGCCAAGACCCTGAGCGATCGCGCTACGGATTTCGGTCAGAAAAAGGACGGCATTGATCAGGGCATCAGCTCGGTTAAGACAGCCCTTCAGGCCGTTGACGCCGTTGATACCCTCGTTAGCCAACTCAAAGGTCTGGCCATCAGCGCCAAATCCGCGACAGGCAGCGAGTTAACGTCTATCGTCACCCAGTATAACTCACTGCGTACTCAGATCGACAATCTAGCCGGTGACGCCGAATATCAGGGCCTGAACCTGGTCAACAACACCACCTCGACCCTGGCCGTGTCTTTCGGCACGCTGACCGCCAGTACCCTGAGCATCGCCGCCGTTGATCTGCAGACCAACACCGTCGGCGGTCTTGGCATCACATCCGCTGTAAACTTCAGCGCCAGCAGTGTCGTCGACGCGGCCATCGCCCAGTTGGACACGGCTGTGACCACCCTGCGAGGCAATGCTTCTTCGCTCGGTTCCAACGTCGCCTTGCTTCAGGCTCGTTTGGACTTCACGAAGTCTTATGTGAACGAACTCGAATCTGGTTCCGCCAAGCTGACCCTGGCCGACATCAATGAGGAAGGCGCCAACCTGGTATCGCTGCAGACAAGACAGCAACTGGGTATTTCCGCCCTCGCCTTCGCCGGCCAGTCTGAGCAGTCGGTGCTGTCACTCTTCCGGTAAATCCCGGATTTCCATTCTGAACACAACCTTTGGGGGGCTTCGGCCCCCCATTTTTTTGCCTGTTTCCAGGGCGCAAAACCACCCCCGCACGGCAGAATTTTCCTAGCCAGGTACTTTCTTGCCGCCAACCAAGCTAAGAAAAAAGGCATAAGAGATTGTTTTAATTAGATAAAATATTGGCCCGGTAATTGCCATGATCCTCATCGGAGCAGAAGCTTCGACATAGCCACTTCAGAATGAGGACAGAAATCATGGCCGAAATAACCTTGAATGCCGCCGTTCGTGCCAACCTTTTAACATTGGCGAATACCCAAACCTTGATCGACAGAACACAAAATCGTCTATCCACCGGTCTTCGGGTATCGAGCCCGATTGACGACTCGAAGGCGTTCTTCGAGGCCAAGTCGCTTGGCGACCGCGCTTCGGATTTCTCCGATAAGAAAGACGGCATCGACCAAGGTATCAGCTCTGTGAAAACTGCCCTCGAAGCGGTTGAAGCAACAGACACCCTGATACGGCAGCTAAAGGGGCTCGCGATCAGCGCCAAGTCCGCAACGGGCTCGGAACTGACATCGATCGTGAACCAATATAATTCGCTTCGCACACAGATCGACAACCTCGCTGGCGACGCCAGCTATCAGGGTCTCAATCTGGTGAACAACACGACCGCCACGCTGACCATCTCGTTCGGCACGGTCACCACCAGTATCCTGACAATCACGGCGGTCGATCTGCAGACCAACACTGTCGGCGGTCTCGGCATCACATCCGCGGCCAATTTCAGTGCAGCCAGCGTTGTTGACGCGGCGATCACGCAGTTGGACACGGCGATCACCAACTTACGGGGCAATGCCGCCTCGCTCGGTTCCAACGTCGCCTTGCTGCAGGTTCGCCTGGATTTCACGAAAGCCTATGTCAACAATTTGGAGGAAGGCTCCGGCAAGCTCACCCTGGCCAACATCAACGAGGAAGGCGCCAACCTGGTATCGCTGCAAACAAGACAGCAACTTGGTATCTCCGCCCTCGCTTTTGCCGGTCAGTCCGAGCAGTCGGTATTATCCCTCTTCCAATAGGTCTACTACGAGTCAGTACGAAGTTACCTCTGGGGGGGCCTCACAAGCCCTCCCCCCCTTCTTTTCCGACATTCCCGGCCGTCCAGCGACAGTGCAATCACCAGCACTGGCCCGGCCCTGTTTTGCGCCCACCCCGGGCGGCCCTTTCTCGGCAAGCTTTGCCGGTAAAAGGGGCTCCTCTTGCCGGGCAATATTCGCCCAACCCTCGCCAGGCATTTTTGGCCGGAGAGACAAGGCACTGATTTAGTTGATTTTTTAGACAAATCACCGGTTGGCACGCCGGTTGCTCATAGGACTAGCGAGCCGGCGAAGTCGGCCTCGATGTTCAGAATGGAAAGGTGCCAAAAATGGCCGGAGAAATTCAACTCACCTCAGCGGTTCGCACAAACCTCCTTGCCCTGCAAGGAACCCAGGCCCTGATCGCCCGCACCCAAGGCCGTCTCTCGACGGGCCTGCGTGTCGCCAGCCCTCTCGACGACGGCCGCGCGTTTTTCGAGGCCAAGGCCCTCAGCGATCGCGCCTTTGACATTGCCGAGAAGAAGGATGGTATCGATCAGGCCATCAGCTCGGTAAAGGTAGCCCTCGACGCTGCCAACTCCATCGATTCCATCGTCAAACAGATGAAGGGCATCGCCATCGGTGCCAAATCGGCGACGGGCACGGAGTTGGCGCAAATTGTCTCGCAATACAACGAGTTGAAAGCTCAGATCGACAACCTCGCCGCCGATGCCATTTATCAGGGCACCAACCTGGTAAACAGCACCACCACGACGCTAACCGTTGAATTTGGGACCAGTACAACGAGTATCCTGAACATCAACTCCGTCGACTTGCGCACCAACACCGTCGGCGGCCTTGGCATCACATCCGCAGTCAATTTCAGCGCCGCCTCTGTGGTCAATGCGGCTCTGACCGAGCTTGCAACCGCCGTCAGCACCCTCCGCGGCAGTGCCCAGTCTCTGGGCTCACGCGTGGCACTGCTCCAGACACGGCTGGACTTTACCAAATCCTATGTCAACTCTCTCGAGGAAGGTTCCGGCAAATTGACCCTGGCCGATATCAACGAGGAAGGCGCCAACCTGGTGGCGCTGCAAACCCGTCAGCAGCTAGGCATCCAGGCACTCGCCTTTGCCGGCCAGTCCGAACAGTCAGTCCTACAGCTCTTCAACTAACCGCCCACGTCCACAAACGCCCAGAGGGGGCACAACGCCCCCTCTTCGTTTGTGTCCGCCGCGCCCTATGTTCCGGCGCGTCGCAGGAAACGGCCCGCGCGCGCCCCCGCCATGCCGTCCCGCCAGGCCACGCTGCCATTCACCATCACCACGGATATGCCCAGCGCCGGCCGCGCCGGCGCCTCGAAGGTCGCCGCATCGATAATCGCCGCCGGGTCGAACATCACCAGATCGGCATACGCCCCCTCACGCAACACCCCGCGCTCGCTCAACCCAAAGCGCTGCGCCGGCAGGCCGGTCATCTTATGCACCGCCACTTCAAGCGGGAACAACCCCACCTCGCGCCCATAGTGACCGATGACGCGCGCGAATGTGCCCCACAACCGGGGATGTGGATGTTTGTCATGCGGCAAACCGTCCGAGCCGATCATCGTTCCCGGAAATGCCAGGATGCGCCGTACATCCTCTTCGGCCATCTGGAAAAAGATCGCACCCGCCGGGTCCAGGCGCCGTGCCGCTTCGCGCTGATCGCAGCCCCACGCCTTGGCGAGATCCCCCAGATAGCGCCCGCTCGCCTCCGGCACCGCCTCCGACCAGGTAATCATGATCGGGATATCCTCAGCCACATGGTCGCTGTCCAGTACCGTCGAACCCGCGGCATACGGGTAGGCATCGAGGCCCACGGGTTGTTTCTCCGCCGCCGCCGCGATCACCGGCAAGGTCTCGACGCTGCGCCCCCAATTTTCCCGGCCGGCGCATTTATGGTGCGAGATAACGAGCGGCACTTTTCCCCGCCGCGCCGTCTCAAAACTCTCATCGAGCGATGCCAGCACATGGACATGCTCGTCGCGCATGTGGGTGGCGTAGACACCGCCTGCCTTGCCGACCAACTCGACCAGGCAGACAACCTCATCCATGTCGGCCGCCCGGTTGGGCCGGTAATAGAGACCGGTGCTGAAGCCGGCCGCCCCGGCATCGAGCCCCTCGGCCAAGGCCTCTTGCATTGCCGAGATCTCGGCCTCATCGGCCCGCCGGCTCACATCGGCCATCGCACTGACACGCAGGCTGCCATGCCCCACCAGTGCCACCACATTGACCGCCGGCTCTGTTTTGTCCACCGCCGCCGCATAATCGGCGAACCGCGCAAATCCAAAACACTCCCGGCCACCCAGCAGGTTTAGCGGTGGCGGCGGATCCCCTGGCAACACCGCCGGCGCCAGGCTGATGCCGCAATTGCCAACCACCACCGTGGTCACGCCTTGGCTGATTTTTGGCGTCATTTCCGGCATTGTCAGCACGGCATTATCGTCATGGGTATGGGCGTCGACAAATCCCGGCGAAATCGCCTGCCCGCTGGCATCGATCTCCTGCCTGGCCCTGGCTGCGCGCGGCGATCCTGCCGGCGTCACGGCCGCGATCTTGTCGCCCCGAACGGCGACATCGCCGACGAAGGGCGGTGCGCCGGTACCGTCGACGATCTGACCGCCGCGAAATATTACATCATACTCCAGAGATAATTCGTCCATAATTTCAATACTTTGCTTTAGAGCCTATGCCCGCCCTCGGCATCGAAGATATGCATCCGGTCGGGATCTGAGCGCAAATATATCCTGTCGCCGGGTTTTAACTTGTGCCGCTCGTGGAACACGATGCTGACGTCAGCCCCCGCCATGCGTCCATAAACATTGGTATCCGCGCCGGTAGGCTCGACCAAATTGATCACGGTCTCAACCCCGTCCCCGGCCCCGGTCAATTTGTAACCCTCTGGCCGCACGCCCAGCGTAACGGCACGTCCCTCCGCCAAATGTCCAACCGCCGCCGGAATGCATGTGCCGTCTGCTGTTTCGACAGTCCCATCGCCGTGACGCACCTCACCGCCGATCAGGTTCATCGACGGTGATCCAAGAAATCCTGCCACGAACAGATTTTCCGGCCGGTCATAGAGATCCAGCGGCGGTCCGGCCTGCTGCACGCGGCCATGATCGAGCACGACGATTCTGTCGGCCATTGTCATCGCCTCGATCTGATCGTGCGTCACATAGACAACGGTTGTTCCCAACCGTTGATGCAGCGAGCGGATCTCGATCCGCATCTGCGCCCGCAGCTGTGCATCGAGGTTCGATAACGGTTCATCGAACAGAAACACCGAAGGTTCACGAACGATCGCGCGTCCCATGGCGACGCGTTGCCGCTGCCCGCCCGACAATTGCCGCGGCAACCGGTCGAGATAGTCGAACAGATCGAGAATACCCGCGGCGCGTTTTACTTTGCTGGCAATTTCTCCGCTCGGTTCATGCCGTATTCTTGGCCCATAGGCGATATTTTTGTATGCCGACATATGCGGATAGAGCGCATAGGTCTGGAACACCATCGAGATATTCCGCGATTGCGGCGGCAATTCGTTGGCCCTCACCTTGTCGATCTGCAGTTCGCCGCCCGAAATTTCCTCCAGCCCGGCGATCATCCGCAGCAAGGTGGATTTGCCGCAGCCCGATGGACCGACAAGGACAATGAACTCACCATCGGCGATATCGAGATCGACCCCGTGGACCACCTGGGTAGAGCCAAATCGCTTTTCGATACCGCTTAGCGTAACGGTCGCCATCCGCCCCCCTTTGGGCCCCACGCGATCCTCATTCATGTAGGAAAGTAACCCATACCGGTCCGTTCGGCCAGCCGCTCCAACCCGCGCGATTTCTGGAAACACAGCCTGGCAAGCAACGGCCCGCGCGCCATTCCGGATAAGCGCGCGGGTTTTCCTGTTGCACGCAAGCCCCTACTATTAGAGACTTTCCACGATCACAGGATGCCCTAGCAGGTTGCTGAAGAAGTCTGGCGGGAATCAAAATGAAGACAATTTTCGCAGCAATAGGAGTAGATTTGTTCGCATATCGGGAATATTCGATCAAATGTACGACGCAGTGATGCGGGAATTGGATCATTTTGAGCCCGTCACGACTTCTGCAGCAGCCTGCTAGA
>QIGO01000136.1 GCA_003230015.1 Alphaproteobacteria bacterium
TCAGCGTTGCTTGCGCCATCGACCGGCCTTCCCGGTCGAACAGCACGCACGCCAGATCCCAGGCCTCGCGAACGCCGACCGAAAAAGACGTGCGCACGATGGCCAGCAGAATCTCATCGCTGATCGCCGTCAGCCGATCCCACATGATACCCAGGCTTACCGGGTCCACCTTGCTCACGAAATGATCTCCTGCCGCGCCGTTTCGACAACCAAATTGCCCAACGCGTCGATGGTTACCTGATCGCCAACGCCGATGACGCAGGTGGATTCCCGCTCCTCGACCAACGCCGGCCCCGAAAAAGTAGCACCGGCTTCCAACGCGCTACGGTCATAGACCGGACAATCCACAAACCCATCGGCCTCGGGGAAGTAGGCCGCCCGGATGCCCTTGAGGGCCTGCCGCCCCGCCACGGCGTCCAGCCGGTATTGCCCGCCGCTCATCGGCCGTGGCCCCGCCGCTTCCACCTTCCAATTGACGATCTCTATGGCCTCTTCCTCGAAGCTCCGGCCGAACACCGCCTCATAAGCCGCCGCGAACAGCCCCGGCAGCGCCGCCACCAGTGCCTCCCCCTGCAGGTCGGGCAGCTTCACCTCAATCTCATAACCCTGGCCCCGATAACGCATATCGAGCCACCGGTTCACGGTGATCTGTTCCTCGCGCAGCCCTTCGGGCCGCAATGGACCGCTCGCCTCTGCCACCAGCGATGCCAAAAGCGAGTCCATATGCGCCCCTGTCATATCCTCAAGGCTCACCCGCGCCGAGCGCGCGGTCTCGAACGCCGGCGGGCTGATCAGCAGCCCCACCGCCGACGCCACCCCGGCCCCCACCGGGAATACCACTGTCGGCACCCGCAGTTTGCGCGCCACCCGGGCCGCGTGCAGGGGCCCCGAGCCGCCGAACGCCACCATGGCGCACCCGCGATAGTCGAAGCCGCGCTCAGAGGCATGATTGCGAAAAGCCCGCGCGATGTCTTCATTCACTGTCTCATGCACGCCCCAGGCCGCCCGCACTTCCGGCACATCAAGGGGCCCGGCCAGAACATCGGCAATCACGTCGCCCGCCCGCCCTTTGTCCAGCGCCATTTCTCCACCCAGAAAGAAATCGGCACTGAGATAACCCAGCAGCAGGTTGGCATCGGTCAGGGTCGGTTCGTCACCCCCCTGGCCATAACAAACCGGACCGGGATTGGCGCCGGCACTATGGGGACCGACACCGATGATGCCGCGTATATCCACCGCCGCGATGCTGCCGCCGCCGGCCCCGATCTCGATCAAGTCGATAACCGGGATCTTCGCCGGCAGCCCGCTGCCCATCTTGAAGTCATGCACCCGCGCCACTTCCATCTCGTAGCGTTTCAGTGGCGCCCCACCGCGGATCAACGCCCCTTTGGCCGTTGTCCCGCCCATATCGAAGGCCAGCAGGTCGGGCCGCTCCAACAGCGCCCCCGCATGCGCCGACACCAGCACCCCGGCGGCCGGCCCGGACTCCAGCATCCGCACCGGGTATTGCCGCGCGGTCTGTGGCGTCACCGTGCCGCCGCTCGACGTCATGATCGTGAGCGGACCGTCAAACCCCAGCGCCGCCAGCCCCTCCTCCAACCGGTTGAGGTAACGGTCGAACATCGGCTGCGTGAAGGCATTCATGGTTGTTGTTGTCCAGCGCTCATACTCGCGTATGGCCGGGAACACATCGGCGGAAGTCGACACGGTGAGCGCCGGAAACCGCGCCGCGACCATTGCCGCTATCGCCAGTTCATGCACGGGATTGGCATAGGAGTTCAGCAAACAGACCGCCAGCGCCTCCACCCCATCTTCCTCGACCAGCGCCGCCACCAACCCCCCGGCAGCCTCCAGGTCCAGTACTTGTCGGACTTTCCCATCCGCGCCCATCCGCTCATCCACCTCACGGCGCAGCGCCCGCGGCACCAGCGGCTCGGGATAGACTATCCCCATGTCATACATGTCGTATCGCCGCTCCATGGCGATATCCAGCACATCGGCAAAACCCGCCGTGCACAGCATGGCGGTCACCGCGCCTTTGCGTTCGATCAGCGCATTGGTGATCAATGTCGTGCCATGCACCACCGCCTCTACCGCGCCAATATCCACACCCGCCTTCGCCAGCAGCACCGGCACGCCGCCGAGAACCGCCTTTGACGGATCGTCCGGCGTCGTCAGTTGTTTGTGAATCACCAGGCGTCCCGACCCGGCTTCCAGCAACGCGAAGTCGGTAAATGTGCCGCCGATATCGATACCGAGCCGAAAACTCACCGCCGCGCCTCACGCCAGCGGGCCAGGGGCACCGCCACCCGGGGCGCGTGCTGCACCAAGATATGAGCCGGTATCGGCACGACTTCGCTAAGCGGCACGTCCAACCCCCGTCCATGCCCTTGCAGCGCCGCCTGGGCAAGAACCCGGCCCAGCACGGTGGTCATGGCGATCCCCCGCCCGTTGCATCCCAGTCCCGCATGCAGACCCGGACCCAGCATATGCAGCCGCGGCAGAAAATCCGGCGTCGCCGCCGCCGTCCCGATCCAGATATGTTCCACCGGCGGCACCCCGCCCAAATCGAGCATCCGGTCCAACCGCGCCGCGATAGTGCGCGACATCCGCTTGTCCGCGCCCCATGGCAAGGCCGCCATGCCGCCGCTAATCAACCGGTTATCACGGTCCAGGCGATAAGAGAACAAACTGGTACTGGTATCCGAAACCGCTTGCCGCCCCGGCAGGATTCGCCGCGCCAGCGCTGCCGATATCGGCGCCGTCGCCAATTGATGCACCACCAATGGAAAGAAAGACCGCCGCAACCGGGGCCACAGGCGCCCCACGGCAGCGTTGGTGCACAGCAACACCTGATCCGCCCTCACAGTACCGTTTTCAGAATTCAGAACCCAGACCCCGCCGCCGCGCTCCATGCGGCCCAACCGCGAACCGGTGTGAATCCGCGCGCCGGCATCCATCGCCGCCTTGGCCAGGCCCCGTGCATAGCCCAACGGATTAAGCTGACCGCCGCTATGATCGATCCAACCGCCGAAAAACTTGTCGCAGCCGGTAAGGCGTGCCAACGCCTCCCGGTCCAATAGCGCCACCGGCCGCCCGCGTGCCGCCCATTCCTGGCAGCGCCGTTCCATCGCCCCGGTCGCGTCGGGTCCGTGTGCCGGTTGGATCCAGCCGGTCTGCTCGGCATCGCAATCGATGCCCAACCGTTTGATCAGGCCAAACACCACTTCGCCCGCGCCGCCCACAAGATCCAACAGCCGGCCGCCCGCCTCCGCCCCCAACTTCGCCTCAACCACGCTGGGATCGGCCTTGGCGAAGTTAGGCACCACCAGCCCGGCATTGCGTCCCGACGCACAAGCGCCGATCTCCCGCGCCTCGATCACCCGCACCGCCACACCTTGCTCGGCCAGGTGCAGCGCTGCCGAGAGCCCGGTAAATCCGCCCCCGACGATGGCAACATCGGCCTTAACGTCGCCCACCAACGGTTCCGTTTCCGGTGGTGGCTCTGCCGTGGCATGCCAAAGAGTCTTGCTAAACGGATCCATGCGAGCGCCGCCGCAGCGCCACCACCTCGATCTCCACTTTCATGGCATCTTCGGCGAAGTCACAGATCATGGTCGTATTGGTCGGCCGTATTTCGCCGAAAACCTCCTTCAAAACCGCGCACATCGCCAACACGTCTTTTTTGTCCTTAAGATAGACACGCACCTGCACCACATCGCTCAAGGCCGCGTCCGCCTCCGCCAAGGCCGACGCGATAGTCTTCAGCGCCTGCCGGGTCTGCTCCCCCACATCATCGGATATTGTGTCATTGGCGAAATCGTAACCCACCGTGCCGGAGACGAACACCCAGTCGCCATCCGCCACGGCCCGTGAATATCCAGCCATCTCTTCGAATTTTGAGCCCGACGATATAAGCTGTCTAGTCATGGTTCTTTCCTCACCTGCACCGAAAAACTAATCCAAGAGATACCTGCAATAACATATGATATCTCAATTATTCGGATGAAAAAATAACGGTCCATTCTGACAGAGGTTTACCGTGGCAGACGATGAATTCACGATTTACGACCTGAAAGTCGAGTGGCTGGCTGGCGAAAAACCCTGTTGGTGCGGCGCCAAGGCAGGCGACCACTTCACGCTCCAGGGCGAAAATATTCACTTCCCCCCCGGCCAAAGCTGGTCAATTTATACGTTGGCCGCCCTAATCCCGCTGTTACCCGCAAAACAGCGCGTCTCCGACCCCAATGACTGGATGACCACCGATACCGAGATTGCCTGCCCCGATCCCAACTGCGGTTCCCGTTTCCGCATTTCCCAAACCGAGAAGCGGACTTTCCGCCATGCCGAAACCACCGCCGTTGCCCTCGAAAAGCCGAAAAAATGAGTAGCATTGAGCAAGCCGATCTGGTTCCCGGTTACAGCATCTCGCGGCTGCTTAAAGGCGGCTGGCACTTGGCTGGCGGCCACGGAGAAATAGACCGCGACGACGCGATCCGCGACATGGCCGCCTTTGTCGAGGCCGGCATGACGACTTTCGACTGCGCCGATCATTATATCGGTGTCGAGGAAATGATCGGCGATTTCCGCACCGCCTATCCCAGCCTCGCAAACTCGGTACGCATTCACACCAAATTCGTCCCCGACTATGGCCGCCTCGGCAATGTCCATAAAGCCTATGTCGAAAGCATCATCGACCGCTCCCTGCGCCGCCTCAAGGTCGAGATCCTGGATCTCGTGCAATATTATTGGTGGGACACCGACATTCCCGGCTACATCGAAACCGCCCAATTCCTGTCCGAGCTTCGAGACGCCGGCAAGATCGCCCATCTCGGCGTCACCAATTTCAACGTCGCCCAGCTTGGCCGGCTAGTCGACGCTGGAATACCCATTGTTGCCAACCAGTTGCAATACTCGCCCATCGATCTCCGGCCGCAGAACGCCATGATCGAATTTTGCCAGGCCAACAATATCAAACAGCTCTGTTACGGCACCCTGGCCGGCGGTTTTTTCGCCGAACGCTGGCTTGGCGAGCCGGAGCCCACTCACCCATTCGACAATCGCTCCCTCACAAAATACAAACTCATCATCGACGATTTCGGCGGTTGGGCCCTGTTCCAGGAACTGCTCGCCACATTGGCGCGCATCGCCCGGCGCCATGACGCTACCATCGGCCAGGTCGCGTTGCGCTGGGTGTTAAGCCGGCCGACAATTGTCGGCGCCATCGTCGGCGCCACCTCAACCCGCCATTTGGCAGAAAACGCGGCCACCTTCGCCTTCGACCTCGACGGCGAGGATCAGGCCGCCATCAAATCGGTAACCGACCGCCGCACCGGCCCCCAAGGTGATTGTTACGACCTCGAACGTGACAAAACCGGCCGCCACGGCGCCATCATGCGCTACAACCAGAACGAAGGTTGAGCCTAACCGGGCCAACCTTGCGCCGCCGCAAAGAGAAAGGGGCCGGAAATTACCCGGCCCCAATCCTAATCACAGCAAGCTCGATGCACCCTACTGGGTCAACTCCTTGATCTTCTGAACGTCCGCCAGCGTGATTTCCATCACGTTCTGGAAGTCACCGTCGCGGATCTGCATGCCCACGAACGGCACCGAAACGTCGCCATATTCGTCGAAATCGATCGGGCCGGTCGCACCCACATAGCGAATCATCTTGCCTTCGCCCAGCAGCTTGATGGCTTTCTTGAACTCTTCGACACCGGCATAGATCGGCTCGCCTTCTTTGCCCGTGATCAGGCGCACATGTTTGGCCAGCGTGGTGCCATTGGTTTCGCCTCCGGCGGAGATCATGGCCAGCGCGATCAGCGCCCCGGAATCATAACCCGAGGTCCGGCCCGGGCCTTTTGGCGAGAGGTCCCAACGTGCCTGATAGTCCGCCTCCATCTGTGCCAGCGACGGCGTGTCGGGTGAACCCGGACTGATGAACCAGGCATCGGTGAAAAACTCGGCGCCAATGGTGTCGACGAAGGCCGAGTCGTTCATGCCTTGCGGAAACACATATTTGGTTGGGCCTTCGAGCCGCAGCCAGTCCCGGAAAATTTTGGTGCCGTCCTGCGGCGCGCTAAGCAGGTACAAGCTGTCGGGATCACCCTGCAGCGCCTTGTTAACCTCGGAGCGATAAGTGGCCTGATCGGCGTTATACGGCACGATGTTGCCGATACCGCCGCCCAGGGCCTCGAACGAACGAACGAATTCGGCAACGTTATTGTTGCCCCAATCATTGTTCAGATTGATGATCGCGATCTTGCGCAGGCCCACGTCCCAGGCCATTTTTGCCGTCGCAACCGCTTGCAGCGAATCGGCGGGCAATGTCCTGAAGAACAGGCCCTTGGTTTCGCCGCGCCGGCCCATCTCGGTAAATGTCGATGACGTCGACGCCGTCGCGATCACCAACACGTCTTTTTCGATCGTCGCCGATGTCAGCAACGGTGCCGTGATACCTGAAGAGACCGGTCCCACGATCGCGGTCACCCCGTTAAGGTCGATCAGCTTGCGCGCCGCATCCACCGCGACCGAGGCCTGCGTTTGAGAATCGCGCACATCGTATTTGAACGTGCATCCGCTATCGCCGACGGCTTCGGAAACCTGTTCCACCGCCAGCTCGGCGGCTTTCGAGATCGGCACCCCGAAGGCGCCATAGGAGCCCGTGAGCGAGAGCACCGCGCCAATCGTATAGGTGCAATCCTGCGCCTGCGCCGGTGGTGCCACCCCGACACTCGACCCGGCAAACACGGCACCCGCCACCGCTAACGGCACAAATACTTTAGACTTACTCATTCAACACCTCCCACTGCCTATCATCTGATTAGATATTTGCAACTTCATACAATCTTACCATAATAGCCCCCGCGACAGCCAACATGAACCCAATCCCGCCGCTAGACTAACCGGGGCGATGCTCAAGATTAAGCAACTGGCCAAGGAGTTCGGCGGCTTACGCGCGGTCGACGACGTCTCTTTTGCGGTTGGTAAGGGAACCATAACCGGCCTAATTGGACCCAATGGCGCCGGCAAGACCACCATATTCAACATGATCGCGGGCATGCTGCCGCCCACCTCCGGCGAGATTTTTTTTGACGGGGAGCGCATGGACGGCAAGCCCGACTACTACGCCTTCCGCTGCGGTTTGGTCCGCACATTCCAGATTCCGCGCCCTTTCGGTGAGATGACGGTCTTGGAAAACCTGATGATGGCGCCCAAGCATCAGATCGGCGAGCTGTTCTGGAATACCTGGTTTCGCATGGGCGCCGTGCGCGCCCAGGAGCGCCTGCTCCGCGACCAGGCACGTGAGATATTGGAGTTCCTCAACCTCGACCATTTGGCCGCGGAAGCCGCCAAGAACCTCTCTGGCGGCCAGCACAAGCTCTTGGAGTTGGGACGGGTGCTGATGTCCGACCCCAAGATGATCCTCCTCGACGAACCCGGCGCCGGCATCAACCCCACTTTGTTAGGCGAGATCATTGAACGCATTGCCGCCCTCAACGAGCGTGGCATCACTTTTTTGATCATCGAACATAACATGGATCTGGTGATGAACCTGTGCCGCCCCATCCTGGTGATGGCCAACGGCCGGCTCCTGATGGAGGGCGACGCCGCCACGGTTCGCAACGACCCCCGCGTCCTCGAGGCATTCTTGGGCGGTGTCCCGGCATGACCGCCATTCTTGAGGTCCGTGACCTCGTCGTCGGATACAACCCCACGCTACCTATCCTTCATGGCGTGTCGTTGACCGTGGCAGCCGGTGAAATCGTCACCATCCTGGGACCCAACGGAGCCGGAAAATCCACCCTCATCAAGGCCGTCGCCGGCCTCCTGGATATTACCTCGGGCCAAATCGCGCTCATGGGCAGCGATCTCACGGGCCTGCCGACGCATGAAATGGTTCGCGCCGGGCTCGGTTATGTCCCGCAAACCGAGAATGTTTTTGCCAAACTTTCGGTCGAGGAGAATCTAGAGATAGGCGCCTTAGTCAATCGTGCCGCTTATGCCGCGCGACGGGAGTTCGTCTTTGGTTTATTTAACGACTTGTCGCGCCTACGCCGGCTGCAGGCGGGCAAACTCTCCGGCGGCCAACGCCAAATGGTTGCCGTGGGCCGTGCCCTGATGGCCGACCCCAAGCTGCTGATGCTCGACGAACCCTCGGCGGGCTTGTCGCCCAAACTGGCCGAGGTTGTTTTCAGTCAGCTCAGAAAAATTTGCGCCGCCGGCGTCACCATCCTCATGGTCGAGCAGAACGCCCGCGCCGCTTTGCGTGTCTCGGACCGTGCCTACATCCTGGCCCAGGGCGAGAACCGCCTCGATGGGCAGGCCGCCTCACTGCTCGATAATCCCGAGGTCGGAGAACTCTACCTCGGCGCCGGATCGAGGCTCAGCCGATGATGCAATTCGTCGTCGATGGCATCATCAATGCTTCCCTGATCGCTCTTGGCGCCATTGGCCTGAGTTTGACCTACAACATCCTTCGTTTTGCCAACTTCGCCCAAGGCGAGGTTCTGGCCAGCGGCGCCTATTTTGCCCTCGCGGTTGTTGTCCTCATCGGCGCCGGGGCAGGGGCCATGGGCCCGCTGGCCTTCGGCTGGCCGCTTCTGTTCGCCATGGCCGTTTCCATCGTCGCCACCTCGCTACTGGTTCTTGTTGTCGACTGGCTACTTTTTCGCCCCCTGCGCGAGAAGAACGCCTCGCGCATAACCCTGATCATGGCGGCCTTCGGCCTCTCGCTCATGGGGCGCAATATCATCACCTTAATCGCCGGCGGCGATCCCCAATATTTCAGCTTTTATATTCCCAAGGCGATTTCCGTTTTCGGCCTCAAGGCAACCCCCGACGAAGTCGCCATGGTCGTCATCACGGTTCTGGCCGTACTCGCCCTCCACCTGTTCCTCACCCGCACAACATTGGGAAAGTCCATGCGGGCAACGGCCGAGAACCCGACACTGGCGCAGATCAACGGCATCGACACCCGCTCCGTCATCCGCTGGACCTGGATCATCGGCGCCAGCCTCGCCGCCATTGCCGGCACCATGCAGGGTCACACCATCCAGGTCCGTCCCGAGATGGGTTTTGAACTCCTGCTGCCCATGTTCGCCGCCCTCATTCTCGGCGGCGCCGGCAATATGTATGGTGTTATTGCCGGCGCGCTGGTGATTGGGCTTAGCGAGTCCCTGGCCGTCGGTATCGGTCTGTCATCCTATCGCCTCTCGGTCGCCTTCCTTGTCATGCTGGCGGTTCTGCTCGTTAGACCGCAAGGACTGTTTGGGGATAAGCCATGATCGCGTGGCTGTCTTTCATGGTGTTTTTCTTCATTGTCGCTTCTTTTTATTCGTTGGCCTGCCTCGGTCTGAACATGCAGTGGGGCTTCACAGGCTTATTCAATGTCGGTATCGCCGGTTTTTTTGCCATCGGTGCGTACACCTCGGCCATTCTCACCGGACCCGCCTATGCCGACACTATTTTTGGTGGCTTCGACCTGCCTTTCCTCGTCGGCTGGGCTGGCGCGATCCTGACCTCGGCACTCGCCGCACTGGTCATCGGTTTCATAACCCTGCGCCTGCGCGAGGATTTTCTCGCCATCACCACATTCGGCATCGCCGTATCCATTCAGCTAGTTGCGCTGAACTTCAAGAGCCTGACCCGCGGCGCCGACGGCCTCTACTCCCTGCCAAAACCGTTGTCGGGATTCTCCCAATCGCCCCTGGTCGACAATGCCCTCTATCTTGGCTTATGTGTCCTTGTTATTGGCATCATCTATTTAGCACTTGAGCGCATCGTGCGCTCGCCATGGGGCCGTGTGCTGCGCTCCATTCGTGAGGATGAAACAGCGGCGGCCGCGCTGGGCAAGAATGTTTTTGGCTACCGCCTACAAGCCTTTACCATTGGTTCGGCCATCATGGGGCTGGCCGGCGCCCTCTATTCCAGTTTTTTCGGTTTTATCAGCCCGCAGGACTTCCTCCCCATATTTACTTTCCAGGTTTATGTCATGTTGATCGTCGGCGGCAGCGGCAACAACCTGGGCGCCATCGCCGGTGGCGTCATCGTTTGGGGCATTTGGTCGGGCACCGGCGGCATCATCGCGACCCTGCTCCCCCCCGGATTGCAGACCCAGGGTGCGGCCGTCCGCATCGTCCTCATCGGCCTCATGCTGATTTTGATTCTTTTGTTCCGTCCTTCTGGGTTAATTCGAGAGAAACGGGTAATATCCGAAGAGGCGACACTCGATCCGGTACCCAAGTAACTGTTCAGCACAATACCATGTCTCTGCTAACCGATTGTACCGCCGAAATAATTCGCCTCCACAAGGTACTGGAGGTCTGGACCAGGGGCACGGTCGCCAATACGGATCAGGAATTCGCTACTTTTGCCGATGTCCTGGACCCCGGCCTCACCCTGATAAATCCAGACGGCGAAATGGAATCCCGCGACAAAATCGTCAAGCGCTTTCGCTCCTGCCACGGCGCCCGCGCCGGGCAGGGATTCAGCATCGAAATCGCCGATATCGCAATGCTCTACGACCTTGAGGACCGCGCCTTGGTATCCTATCGCGAACATTGGCTCAGTCATGGCGAGCGTAAGTCAACAATCCTCGCGACCGCGCTCCTTGGGCACCGGGACGGACCGCCCAACAAAATCACCTGGCTGCATTTGCATGAAACCTGGGTCTAGCCGACCTCACGATCATGGCTATTTCGGCGCCCCGGCCTTGTCTGGCCACAAAAGTACAAAACCCGCCGCACCGCTACGGAAAAGTAACGATCGGCCGGTAATGATAGCAACCAAATGACAAACTAAATCCCCTAGGCTAAGGCCTAGCAGGCTGCTGAAGAAGTCTGCTAGGGGGGCGAAGGGAGACAAGCGCAACGCTGGAGATCTTCATGAATGCCACAACAGAGGTTCATACGGCGCAGGTTGGCCAGCCCGACTACGTCATCGACCAGGCATGGAGCGCCTACTCAGACGCCGAACACGCTGTCTGGCGCACCCTCTTTGCCCGGCAGGAGAAGCTGCTCCCCGGCCGGGTCTTGCCCGCCTATTTGAACGGCTTACAAGCCCTATCCATCGCCGGCGACGGCATTCCGGATTTTCGCCGTCTTAGCGACATCCTTATGAAAGCAACCGGCTGGCAAGTCGTGGCCGTGCCGGGCCTGATCCCGGAAGCGGCATTTTTCGAACATCTCGCCAACCGCCGCTTCCCCGCCGGCAACTTCATCCGCCGCGCCGACCAGCTCGACTATTTGGAGGAACCGGACGTCTTCCATGACGTTTTCGGCCATGTTCCGTTACTCATGGACCCGGTCTTCGCCGACTATATGCAGGCTTATGGCCGGGGCGGCCTCCGTGCCATCAACCTCGACGTCCTCGACCACCTCGCCCGCCTCTATTGGTACACGGTCGAATTCGGTCTCATCGACACCGCTGCCGGCCTGCGCATCTACGGTGCCGGCATCGTATCTTCGCGCACCGAAACCGCCTTCAGCCTGGAATCCGACTCACCCAGCCGCATCGCCTTTGATCTTGAACGGGTTTTATGCACCGACTACCGGATCGATGATTTCCAGCAGACCTATTTCGTTATCGACAGCGTGCAATCCCTGCTCGATCTGGCCAGCCAGGATTTCGCCCCGCTTTACCGCCGCATAAAAACGCTGCCACAGCACCAGCCGGGCAAAATCCTCACCGCCGACAAGGTTATCAGCCAGGGTACCGGCGCCTATCACGCCATCTGACTATTCGGCATTAGGCGGCACTCGTGGCCCTGCCGAGCCGTCCCGTGAAGAGCGCATTTCTACCCGACAACGCACGTCTGGCTAGCACCGCTCTTGTCGAGACGGCGCAATACAACACCCACAGCAACTCATTTTGCTTGAGGATCGTTGACTCGGTCATGTTTTGCAGAAAATACATTCCCAGGAACAGCACGACCCAATAGGCCTCCTTATTCCCTGGTACCCGCAACATCAGAATGCCATCCCGTACGGCCGCGCTGTAGGATATGACCAGCACGATCAAGCCGATGCCGCCGAGACCGAGCCACGTATCCAGGAAGCCATTATGCGCACGCTCTTCTTGCACGGTGGTCACCCAGAACGCCTCGTACCCGTACCCGAGCCACGGACGCTGGGCGGCGGAATCGAGCGTCCTCAGCCATATCTCGCTACGCCCTGTAAGCGTAATATCGCGGCCCAAGGATTGCAGCAGCGGCTCGATCAAGAACCCGCCGGCAATGACCAATGCCAGCGCCGCGGCGATCGCCATCGCTGAAAGCGGCACCGCGTGACGGGCGGGAAGGCTCATCAATTTCGATAGCCCGAACAGCCCGACTAGAATAACGCAAATCAGCAGCGCTGTTTGTGAGTTGGAAAGCACAACCAGGGTTAGTGCCGAAAGCACGCCGAGCCACGCCAGCCGCCGATGCTGGCCACCCCGATATGCCAAAACGCCGAACACCACCACCGCCAGCATCATCGTCGATCCTAGCTGGTTCTTATGCACGAACACCCCGCGCCATGCCCCCGCCAGGGTTCCTTTCATGATCCCCATATCCGGCAGCGCCAAACTGACCGCCCAGCTGGCCACCATCGTTATCCCCAGACTCCAGGCCAACAGGCGCAGCAGCTCCATTTGGTTGAACCGCATACCCACATACAACCCAAAGAGAGTGGTCATGGTCAGGGCGATGGTGCGTCTGATGGTATCGTCGGGAGACACCGACCAAATCACCGAAGCGCCAGCGATCAGGCACAACAGAAGTGGCGGCCAGTTGAGCAGCAGGATCGGCAGAAAATAACGCAGGCGCAAGGCAATCAGGCCAAGCACCAAAACGTAAATCGGGATCCAGATTAGCCGCAGGATTGGTGAGGCATCCGCCGCGTTGCCGAAATCGCCGAGTTCATCCGGGTTAACAATAAGGACGACCCAGGCGCCAATGAACCAGAACAGCAGGAAGAATCCGCAGAAACTCTCCAGAGCCTTAACACTAATCCTCACCAAATGCCTCCAGCAGAGCCGATTTCGCCGCTTATTTCCTAACGGCCCAACAATTCCACAACGCCACACCGGCGGACAACCTCGCGAACCGGTACCGCCAATACAAAATCGCAACTTCGAAAGGGCCGTTACCACCAACTTCGCGTGTCAAGAATCGGTCGATCCCATGGCGCAATAGTTATACTAATAATCACTTACAAAAATGGGCCATTGGCGCGACTATGGCATCAAACGAAATTTCCAATCGGGCCGACTGGATTACGCCATGAGCACTGGATTCTCCAATAACAAAATCAATACCCGCGAGGACCAAGTAGCAAAAATCCCATCGCGGCGATTTGCCGGCAAGAATGGCCCCACACCAATCGATCTCCTATTTCAGCTAGGCTACATCATGGCCTACCGGCTGTTATTGGTCTGGTGGTTTTTCACCCACCCACGTACCCAGGGCGCCATCTGCGCCGTGTGGTGTGCCGATCGGGTCTTGTTGGTCCGTAGCCCCTATCGGCCCTATTACAGTTTCCCGGGCGGGTTCATCAAACGCCGCGAAACCGGCTTGCAAGCCGCCCGGCGCGAGCTCGCCGAAGAAGTCAATATTTCCATCGCGCCGGAGCAGCTAACATTCTCCCGCCGCAGCGTCGAGGCCCGCAAATACCGGGAGGAGAATACCGAGATTTTCGAAATCGAAATGGATATTGAGCCGCCGGTCAGGATCGACTACCGCGAGATCGTCGTCGCCACCTTCTTTACCTCCGCCCAGGCACTGCAACTGAACCTCTTGCCCGCCGTCCGCGAATACATACTGGACAAGGTCAAGAGTAAGAAAAAATCGATTGAGGACAACATTAAATAGGCGAAAACAACAGCTTATAGTCTTTATCTCGACTTCTTGTTCTAACACGCAGTTAACGGAACGTAAAACACTTGTGCCTACATCTGGGCCCGTCCGATTTTCACGGAGCGCCCAACCAATGGCCACTACAACCCCGGGATCCATATTCGCGTTGGTCTTCACCCTGGCAATAGGGTGGATAGGCGCTGCCGCCGCCGATGAGAACTACCTCTCTGGCGCCATCCGCGAGGCATCTGGTCTCGCACCGACTTATCGGTTTGCCCGGCAATGCGCCGATAGCGGCGATATCAGCCCGGCGGCCCTGGAAACCTTTCGCAATCGGCTGCTCTCGGCGATTGAGGAGAAATACACTCTCGATTTCGATGAAACCCTCGTCGCCGAGGGCTATTTGACCGGCCAGTCGTCAAGCTCCATGCCCACGATCTACCCGAGTTCCGGTCGCGGCCGCGCCGACAATTGCGCCACGTCAACCAGCTTGATGTAGGGTAACACGCGGTGTTGCAAGGCATCCGGCCTTTTTTTCTCCTCGTCTCGGCGGTGCTTCTGCTGAGCGGCTGCTATTTTCCGACCAAGTTCACCGCGGATATCACGATCGAACGCAATGGTGACTATACCCTCGACTATGTCGGCCAGATCGCCAACGCGCCCCTGCTCACCGACCTCAGAACGACAAGTATGAGCCCCGAAACTGAGCGCGAGCGCGTCGCGACCATTCTCGCTGACCTCCGCCGGGATTCTGGGTTCCAGGAAGTCAGGTATCTCGGCGGCGGTATGTTCGATGTTCGCTATCGCCGCACCGGTAACCTGGAGAAACAACCATCCGTAACGTTTATACGGCCAAATTCCCAGATCCTGACGATCACCTATATCAGATCCAAGAGTGAGGTAACCGTGCGCGGCGGCACGATTCCCCTTGCCGCGATCGATCGCGTCCGCGCCTTGAATTTAGAAATCGACGGCATATTTCGCGTCCATACCGCGATGGCCGTAAAATCTCATAACGCCACCGCTGTCACTCCCGGTGCATTGACCACCTACACTTGGGCCATTTCAGGCTTCGACAGCCCCGCGCCGAAATTGGTCATCCAATAGCCTCCCGCGCCGTCATTGTTTCTTACCCCCGCCACACTTTAGCCGCCAAATAGCACCAGGCTCCACGATACTGGCCGCGGCGGCTGGTTCATGGGGTGCGGAGTAAGCGGCATGTTTAGACCAAGCGTCATCGTCGCGGTGAGTATCCTTTTGACACCAGTCGTGGATATCGGGGCGGCTTTCGCCGCCGAGCACCGTTGCGACGCCGCGGTGGAGCAAATCCTTCAGGATCTCCCCGGAATTTCCGCGCGTGTTGAGAGTGTCAGCTACAACCGCCAGCGCGCCCACGGCGACGGCGCCGAGAACCGCACGATTGGCTGGGACGTCTGGGTTCGGCTTGCCGGCTTTGACGGCGCCCTTGTCCTCGACTTGACCAGACGCTGCAATGCGCGTCAGATATATACGCGTGGCAAAGACACACTGCCCGACATAAGGTCCTACTGCGCGTGAACCCAAGGCGTTTCAGGTTACGGCAATGCAAACACGGCGTTTTTGCCAGCCTGCTGCTCGTCGTCGGCTGCGCCCAGACGCCGGTCGATCAAGTCCGTTTACCCTCTGACCCCAAGCTGCCCGCGATCCAATGGCAGACTTCGCTAAGCGGCGATGTGGTTGAGGTCGTCCTGATCGACCGCAAGTCATTTTACCGCGTCGACGATATAGTCCTGAACGGCCCCGACAATCGAACCTATGCGGCAACCGACATCACCCGCCGTGTTATCAAGGATGATGGTTACCGGACTGGCGCACGAGTCGGCGTTGGTGCCGGCAGCGGCGGGGGAGGGGTCCGCACGGGCATCGGCCTCAGTTTCCCCCTTGGCAACAGCGGCGCCCGCGGTCACGTCAGAACCGAGGCCGGAATTGTCCTGCCTCGGCCCGCCTTCTACCGCGCCACGGCCGACAAATGGACCCTTCGCATTACGCTCACCGACCCGGCGGGCGAGCAGAGTACCGCCGACATACCGGCACCGGGCGGGTAACATGAGCCGCGCCGGGCTGCTTCTGGCGGTTGCGGTTCTACTTGCCGCTTGCGCCGGCCCACCCCTGTATCAGCCCGTAAGCAGCCCCCACTCATTTGGCTATGCCGAACGCAAGTTCGGCGACAGCGGCCTCTATGAGGTCAGCTACCGCGCCCCCGCACGCACCACTTATGCCTATTACGCCACGGACCGGGAGTCCGACCGGCGCCTGCGGCTAGCCTACGACCTGGCCCTGCTTCGTGCCGCCGAACTGGCCCTGTCACGCGCCAACCGCCCGGCATTTTTCATCCGCCGCCGCGACAATGATGTCGAAGTCGACATCCGTCGTGGTCATGGCGCCTCCTATGGCGGTTTCGGCCGTTATCCGCGCTACACGGCCATCCCATATTCCCGCTACGATGACCCGCCTTATGCGGTTATTTCGGCACAGGTAACCCTGCTGGTCGAATTTACCGCCGCCCGCACCCGCGGCTCATTCGACGCCGCCGAAACCGCCAGCCGGCTCCGCCGCCAGTACGGCGCTGAACTGCCGCCTTAACCGTGTTATGCGCTTGACGGCTCAACCCGGTTTCCTGGCGATGAACGAGTAGAAATTGCACGACCCGAAGAAGTTGGCTCTTTCGGTCGCCGCACGCTGCCCCGCCAACCAGTTGGCAGCCTTATCATCGGCGATAATCCCCGCCTTGACGGCGATTGGAACATAGGATTCCGCCATGCTGGAAAAAAATGACGCATCGCCGGCTTCCGCCAGAACATGGGGCAAGAATCCATCGATCGCCAGTCCCGCCCTTTGCAGTAACGCCGGCAGTTGGCGCATCACATGGGGGTTGGCCACAATTGCCGCTAGAATTCCATCGACCATTTCACCATTTGTCTTCGCATCGCCCGCCCCGAAAACCAAAGACGCATAGTCACCGTCGAAGAACACAATCTTGCCGCCCGGGCGCGCCACGCGGGCGGCTTGCGATATCACGGCGGCAGGGTCGACAACGTGACTGATCAGCGTATGGGCGATGACGGCATCATAATGATCATCTGGATCTTCAAGGCCGTGAGAATCTCCAACCCGAAAATCGATCCGGTCACCGACATTGTCTTCGGCCGCTAGGCGCCGCGCCACGCCAATCAAAACATCGCTGAAATCCGACCCCACCAGCGTCCCGCCAAAACCCTCCCGCTGCGCCAGTGCCCGCAATACCACACCTGTCCCGCACCCGATTTCCAGGACCCGTGCGTTTGGCTCGAGTTGCAAATGCGCCAAATAGGCATCGCGCATTTGAATAAAAGACGGGTCGTTGCCCCGGAACTCCAACCGATCGACGATCTTCTGGATACCGGCCGAATCCATCTCGTTGATCGATTGAAATATATCCTTCGCCGCCATCGTCGGCCCCCCAAATCGCCCGAACCGCCGCCTCAACCCGGACAGACCAAACCATAGCAGTTTTTGGTCACGCAATAGTAAGTAATCCTTAACCGCAAGCGCCCTTGGCATTAGCGAAATCTTCATCGGCCAGCGCCGAGAATCCATATCCGCCGGACCCGCCCCGGGCCGCCAAATTCTATCGGGAAGCCCATCTCATGCCGCGCCTTGGATTCTTGCTCGTTGCGGCCTTTCTACTGGCTGGCCTGAGCCTGGACGCCCAGACCCAGACTCAGGCCCAGGCCAGCGCTTCGGCATTTGTCCAGGATTTAGCCGACCGCGCTGTCGCCAACCTGACCGATGCGGAACGCTCCAGCGAAGAGCGCGAGGATCGTATCCGCGAACTCTTCCGTCAGGGATTTGCTGTCCGTGGTATTGCCAAATTTACCCTCGGCCGCTACTGGCGCTCGGCAAGCGAGGAACAGCGCCGCGAATATCTCGCCTTGTTTGAGGATGTCATCGTCGACGCCTGGGCTGCTCGCTTCACCAAATACTCAGGCCAGCGTTTTGAGATCCGGGAGGAATCTCGGGTCTCCGGTGGTGGCGTCCCTGTCGTCATCGTTCGCAGCCTTATCTGGGCCAGCCCCGAAAGCCCCATCAGGGTAAATTGGCGCGTCGCCAGCGCCGGGGAGATATACAAGATCACCGACGTCATTGTCGAAGGCATCAGCATGGCCACCACACAGCGGGACGAGTTTGCCTCTCTGGTACGCAAGGATGGCCTCAACGGCCTGCTGGCGAGCCTGCGCGAAAAAGGCGGTCGGGACGGCAAACTGGCGGCATTGGTCGGGGCCCAGCAATTCGAGATATTGCCGGCCGGCGGGCGCCCGCCGGCATTGCCGGAACAAGAGCCGGTTTCCGTGCCCTCCGGCGCTCTCGCCATTCAGTTAGCCTCCCTGCGCTCTTCGGCGCGGGCCCAAACAGCCTGGGAGACTTTGCTGGTGAAATACCCAGCACTGCTCGGAAACCGCGATCTATCCATCGAACGCGTCGACCTGGCGGAGCGCGGCGTCTTCTACCGCGTTAGAACCGGGACTTTTGCCGTCTATGCCGAGGCGTTTCGGATGTGCCAGCAATTCGCCGATCTGGATCAGGATTGCCTCGTCGTCCAGCGTTGAGGCGTGCCGCGTGGCACGCCTCACGGGCAGGCCAGCTTGCACGGCACTGCAATTTAGAGTAGAAAACCCGGCGTTCGGGTCGCTGCCAATCGACCCGGCTCGAATTTGGGATCCAAGAACGATCATGGCCAGCGTTTCGCGGCGACGACGACGAAGCTAGCCGCCGCAACACAGCGGCCTGCGTCCGTTTGCCACAATCCAGCGCGGGCGCCTCATTGCCGGCAACAGGCTGGCGCCATGATACTCTCTTGGGAACACCCCGATGCATTGCGAATGGACCCGCGCCGGTCTGTCGGTAAATACCGACCCGGACCTGCTTGATATTGACCTGATCCATCACTTTCTCGCCCAGTCCGTATGGGCCCGCGGCATTCCTCGCGGCCTCGTAGAGCGAGCGATCGCCAACTCGCTCAATTTTGGCCTCTATGGCGAATCCCGCACTTTGCTCGGCTACGGCCGGGTCGTCTCCGACCGAGCCACCTTCGCCTATATCTCCGATGTGCTGATAGTGCCGGAACACCGCCGCAAGGGTCTGGGCTCCTGGCTCATCGAGTGCATGCTGACCCACCCCGAGCTTCAGGGCCTGCGACGCTGGCAACTCACATCGACCACCGCGCAGGAATTCTACGCCAAACTCGGATTCACTATCCCACCCAATCCTTTGGCCGGCCTGGCAATGATCGATCCACTGGCCTATTCAGGCCAAGGCTAGCAAGGCACCACCACAGGTGTACGGGGATAGGAACGAGGGGGCGCCCGCTTTGGCCCCCCTCGTTTAGCTCACTTAAAGACCACGACCTCGACACGGCGGTTGCCGGCCTCGGCCACGCCGTCAGGCGTCTCCACGGCAGGCTTGCCCTCGCCAAACGACGTCACTTCGATATTGCCAAGACGGACACCCGCTTTGCGGAAGCTATCTGCGATCAACTGTGCACGCAGCATCGCCAACGCGTCGTTGTATTTGTCGGCGCCCGCTCGGTCCGCATAGCCGAGCACCCGAACCTTCGCGTCGCTACCGAGGCTGGCTGCAAACGCCATCGCGGAGTCCAGTTTGGCTTTGTCGGCATCCATCACCGTTGTGTCGTCGAAATCATACATCAGCACGAAATCGCGCGGCTCTGGAATCGGCTCTGGCTCGACCTTGGCCACAGGTGGTGGCGATGGCGGTGCCAAGCCATCTTCGACCGCGCCGATAGCGGTTATGAAGGCGGTCTGACACGCCGCGATATCGTCAGGTTGGAAATTCTCTTCCTGCTCCTGCATCCAGCAATCGAACGCAACTTGCGCGCGTGCTGTTTCCGCGGGCAATTTTTCTGCCGCACCTTGGGCAAGAGCGGCCACCAACCGGTCCCTTGAGCCAGTGAGCACGTCGACGCGGTCACTTGGCAAACGCCGCGCCTCGACGACCTCGGGCTCAACCAAAGACCCGACCGCGGCCAATTTCGCGCGCCGTGCGAACACATCCGAATCACGGAAATCGGACTCGGTGTATTCAAGACGAGAAAGATTCAAATAGCCGCCATACAGTTCTTTTGAGAACTCGGTACCGGCCGGTTCCAAACCCTCGGCCTTTTGAAGCTGTGTGCCGCAACCTGCCAGTACCAGCAGCGCTCCGGACAAAACGATACCCCTTGTCTTCATCCCCGCCCTCCTATTGAGACCCTCAGCCGACATTGCTCATAGCGAAACCGAATCGTGCACCTTTTTACCCCTCAAGGCAACAATTCGTCGGGCCAATATCCACTGGTTACTACCAAATGTCGAGCCCGATGAGAATTCGTTGGCCCGAGGTAGTCCAAGCGGTGGTGCCAGGCTTCACGAAAGCTTGGTGAGCCTGGCGAAAGGCTGGCCAGGCGCAATGATTTGGAGTATGAAACGTCCCCGGCGCTAGACCCAGGTCAAGGGAGATATACCATGGCGGTCACACCGAACAAGGACCAGAAGCGGCTCGAACGGGAGTGGCGGAAGGCCGCCAAGCGAGCCGAGAAACAAGCGGCCCGCGACGAGAAGCGGAAGCCGGCTGAGGCAGAGAAGAGCCAACAGACGGATTAATACCAACTCTCACCAAGTCACTTCGGCGAAAGGCCCTGTCAGGGCCGCAACTTTAGCTCTACTCAGCCGGACTATTCTGCTGCACAACCGGGCCAAGGCCGTTGTGCAAAGCCCAGATAGCGGCTTGCGTGCGATTGGCGGCACGAATTTTCCGCATCAGGCTTTTCATGTGAACTTTCACCGTGGCCTCGGTGATTTGCAGACGATTTGCGATTTGCTTGTTCGAATCGCCTTCTGCCAGGCAGCGGATGATTTGCCCTTCACGCTGCGACAGACCGTAGGAGTCCACCGGCATCTTGCGCATTGGCTCAATGCGGCTGATCCCGTTCACCAGCAGGTTGGCCAGGTTCGTCGGAAACACGGTTTCGCCGAGCAGGACCAGGCGCAGCGACTGCAGCAGCGCTTCCACCGATATGTCTTTGATCAGAAAGCCGTTAGCCCCCGCCCCCAGGCAGGCTGACAGGATCTGTGGCTCCAATACCTCGGCCAGCACGACGATCCGTCCGTTCGGCATTCTTTCCCGCAGCAATCCGATATCGTCGGTCGCATGCTCCAGCTTGTCGGACAAGTCGACGATAACAACGTCTGGTCGATCGCCGTTGTCGAAACTGGTGATATGCCCAACATCGTCGCCTTCGCCAATTACCGTGAATTGCGAGCCATTCAGGAGGCTCTTGAGGCCCTCCCGGAACAGCTTATTCCGTCCAACTAACAAAACATTGGTTTCAATCATCGAATGCCTACTCAAATAAAAAACGCTGACCTAATCGCATCGCCCTGGAAAATGCAGTGAATATCTCGTGGCTTTCACAAAAGCGGTATCAGTCACATCTTCAGAACGGCGAACCCTAACTTGGCTAACACCAGCGTATGAGCGTCCATAAGCAATAAGCACTCGAAATTTGGTGGTATGTACTGGCTCCTTAGGCTAGGTCGCGCCGAATGCGTCGTCTTAGCCTCGAAAACGCCACCCAATTAGCGCCGCCAAGCCAAATTCAGCCGGGGCCTGACCCGCTGTGGCCGCCCGGCGGGGCAGGACAACACCCCACGAACCCACCATCGCTCCGATCATTCGGCCTGTCAGGCCACCAAACGGAGGAGTGTCGCGATCAAATGGAATAGGCCGAAATGCCGCCCCTCCGGGCGTCAGGCGCGGATTTCGCGCCCCACGGACCGACCCCGGGATCAGCTTCGAAATGAGCGGCGGCCGCCTACTCGGACAACCCCAGCAGCCGCGCCACTGTGCCAGCCATAACCCGGCAGCCCAGGACGATATCCTCCTCCGCGCTATCCTCGGCCGTATCGTGACTGCGCCCGCCCTTGCTGGGAATAAACAGCATGCCGCTGGGCACATGGCTGGCCAGATGCATGGCGTCGTGACCGGCCCCGCTCGGCATCGCCAGCGACATGGCGCCGGCCGCCTTGGCCGCCGCCTCGATGGCGGCACCGATCGATGCGTCCATATGCGCCGGTGCCGACGTCTCCAGCACTGATGTTTCGGTCCTCACGCCGCCAAGCCCGTCAGCCGCCGCGACGCCTGTCCTAATCACCGCCTCCATCTCGTCGATCACCGCCATATCGATGTCGCGGAACTCGATCAGCAGTTCGGCGCGCTGCGGCACCACGTTGCTGGCACCGGGCTCGAAGACCATGCGGCCAAAATTCCACACCGTGTCCTTCCCGGCCGTTGCACCCAATTTCCCGGTCAGCTCATGGGCAAAATCGACCATGCGCCCACCGGCATCTTTACGCATGGCCATCGGGGTTGTACCCGCGTGATCCGCCTGACCATGGAACACCACCAACATCCGGCGCATCCCCACGATGCTGGTCACGACGCCGATCCGCACGCCTTCGGCCTCCAGGCGCGGCCCTTGTTCGATATGTCCTTCCAGATAGGCGATATGCCGCGCCGGATCGAGTTTAGCCCGGTCCTCATGGCCGTATCCGGCCGCCAAAAGACTGGCGGCCAGCGCCTCGCCGTCGCCGTTGACCGCTCCGGCAAGATCCTCTTCCCTCAGCTCGCCAACAAACGACCGGCTCCCCAATGTGCCCAGGAAGGTGCCTTCCTCGTCCGCGAAGGAAACCACGTCGACGCCACCCTCGGCGCCGGACTCCATCACGGCCCGCGCGATTTCGAGGCCATAGATGACCCCCATCGCACCGTCCAGCCAGCCGCCCTTCGGCACTGTATCGGTATGTGAGCCGATGACCACCGCCTTTGTCGCCCCGGGGGTCTGGCCGTAAACATTGCCCAAACCGTCAATACGGGCATCGAGCCCCGCAGCGCCCATGCGCGCCAGCAACCACTGCCGGGCCGCCACGTCATCGGGTGTGAAGGCCAGCCGGTTCACCCCTGTCCCCACCTTGCCGATCCTCGCCAACGCGCGCAGGTCGTCCACAAGCCGCCTGCCGTCAATATCCATTTTCTCAAGCCCCGCTGCCCATAAAAAAGAGGCCCGGGAAATCATCCGCCCGGGCCCCGATAGAAGCGATTATGGTCGCAAAAGCCAAGCGTTACTTGGCAACGATGCGACCCTCGACCGCGGGCGCCACGGTACCTGCCGCCGTCACATAGTCTATCACCATGGGCGCCAGAAGCTTCCCGGCGGCGCCGTCGATAATCACCTTGCCATTGCCAAGCGTGGCATAACCGTCACCACCGCCCAGCACATAGTTATTGGTCGCCAGGGTGTAGACCTTGTCCATATCGAGCAGCACCCCGCCGACTTTGACCTCTTCGATCCGCGAGCCGGCATCCCTGCTCGGGTCGAATACAAAGCTCATGCCCAAGACTTGCGGGAAGCGGCCACCGCTTTTCCGCCGGCAAGCACGCCAAAACCAGACCCTAGTCGAAAAGAGAGTCGATATCGGCCTGTTTCATGGTCTCGTCCCCCGGCTCCTCCGCCTCGACACTGTTGTCGGGAGTCAAGATCTGCCCGTTGATCACAGCACTGGTTTTGGAAATCAGGACCTGAAGTTCGCCCGAAGCCAATTCTGCGACAACGCGCATGACGTCCGCTTCGCCCCCCTTGAGGCATTCCTCGATTTCGCCAAGCCGCAGAGTAACCTGGCTGTTCATGGCCGCAACCAGCTCATCGAAGGGTTCCCGAAACGCCAGGGGGGCCTGCTCAAAAGCCCAGACGGCCAGCTCCCTCTCCGGAAATACGCTGTCTTCAAAATGCGCCTGGTAGCTCTTCGGTTTCCAGGCCCTGGCTTCTTCAATCATCTCCGGCATATCGAACAGCATGTCGAGGCACATAACCATTTCATTGAAATGATTGAGATAATCGGTGGCCAGCAACGTTTTATTGTTGATGGTTGTGCCTTCGACGAGCCTCTGGAAGGTCCGAGTATGTGTCGGTCGGTGCATGGAGCCGCGCGCAACGGTTAATAGCTGAAAAACCATAATCCTAGAAAACGGTTAATCTGCTGTGAAATTGGGCCCAGACAAAAGGATGGGCCGGGTACCGACCCGGCCCATAGTTTGGCTGGACATGCATGAGGCCAGCACGCCAGCCCGCCATTCAAAATCTGTTATCCCAGCGAGGCTGTAGGAAACCGCCTGACTCTACGGTCGCCAGCCATAGGATCCACTACTATGCGGTGTGGCACTAAGTCGAAAGAGTAAGCCCCGTCGGCGCTTGCATCTCCAACCGAGAGCCTCGACTGGGCGGGCTTGCTAAAAATCCCGTTGGCGCCACACCTCCTATTGTCTCTACTATGGCAACTGCGAACACCGGGACATCCGAGAGGAAGCGCGCAAATGTGGCTCACGCCGGCCCGTGGGGAGAGTTACCTACGCCAAGCCCTTGGCGTCGCTGGTCTGCTTGCCTTGTTCTCCCTGACACCGGCCGCCGCCGAGCAGCATCCAGCCACCTTGACGGGGCAGCTCCTGGTCGCCGCTGACGCCATGCCGGATCCGCGTTTTCAAAAGACGGTTATATATATCGTCAACTACGACGAAAAAGGCGGCGCCCTCGGCCTGGTTGTGAATCAGCCGCTAGGAGATATGCCCCTCGACAAACTGTTGAATGGCACCGGGGCTGACGCCGCCCGCAAGGCCGGTCAGATCCTCGCCCGTTATGGCGGTCCCGTCGAACCATCCCGCGCCTTCCTGCTTCTGCCCCCGCCCCCGGGCGCAACCGGCAATCCTGCCCCGGCGGTTGTGGCCACCCTGGATAACGTCATTAGCATGATCGGCGACGAGGACCGGCCTGAACAATTGATTTTCACCCTGGGTTATGCCGGCTGGTCGCCTGGTCAGTTGGAAGCCGAAATCGCTACGGGCAATTGGGACGTCATACCCTTTGACGAAGCCCTGGTTTTCGGCGGCGAGTTCGAACAAATGTGGGCACGCGCCGTCTTGCGTCGGGCCACTGATCTTTAGGGCTTCGTCTAAATTAGCAATTATCAATTGACGATTGTCAGGTCGCGGTTCTGGACGACCCTTGGGTCACTCAATCAGGTAGTGTTTTTCCATTGACCAAACCGCCAGTCGGCCGCCAAAGCCCCGCCCGGCGAGGCTTCCGCCACCTACCCCCAGACACCGTGGATAAGCCTGTTGAAAGTATCCTAACGAGGCATAGAAAACCGCGCGCCGCTTAGGCTCGGCACCCTTTGCCCAATATTTAGGCACCTCGGCAAATCATTGGAATTAAACACTTTCCAAGCACTACCGCCTCATTGCGGCAGGCCCGTGGGCTCAAAAATGCGCGAGGAAGTGGTTGACAGCTATCCGAAAGATTGGGGTGGCCTGTCCAGCCCTTAGAGCAGATCGATGAAGTCCATATACTTCCCGGCTTCGCGCTTCAGATCTTTCTCGTTGCGGCGTACGAGATCCACCAGGACCGCCGAAACCGAGGGCCGGCCGCCATTTTCTTTTGCACGCTTCAAGGATACCGCGCGCAGCAGGGCATGCACTTCGGCCGGCAGATTTATACCTGTGGTCCGAGTCTCTCCACTCTCGCGGTCGCTTGTTGTGGCCCCCGCCTTGGCCCGCGCGGCCGCATCCAACACACTCCCCACGGACTTGCGCTTGTTCATCGCCGCAGTCTTCCTCGAACATATTTTGCCAGGGCTTCTATTTCTTTCTTCGCCGGTCCACGGCCGGCATAGTCGCCGATCCACTGTCCAGCGGTAAAACTGTCGACGAAGGCAGTTCGCTGGCGAATGGCCGGCCCCACCGGCTCGCCCAGTTGTTTCAGCGCATCGCCGATCTCCCGGCCCGCCGACGTCCGGTAGTCGATCTTCGACGGCACCAACACACATTTTGGTGCTCCGTTCATGCGTTTGGTCCGTGCCTTTCGAACCAGCTCAAGCGCCTTTGCCGTTGCAATCAGATCAGCACCCGATGCGGTTACGGGAACCACCACCAGATCCGCGATGCCGATCGCCGCTTCGGTCACGGCCTGCAGGTGAGGGGGGCAATCGATCACGGTAAATTCGGTTTCGATATCGAGCACCCGTTCTATCCATCGCCGCGCCCCGCGCGCGCTCTCCAGTGGCATCGCCAGCAAGGTCACGCCGACATTCCCATTTTCCAGCCAGTGCGACGCCGACCCTTGCGCATCCGCGTCGACAACGGCCACGGAGCATCTCGGCCCGCTCAACTGCCCGGCAAGGTTGATCGCCAACGTCGTTTTACCGACGCCTCCTTTAAGATTGGCGACTGTCAGAATCTTGGCCAATTTCCCGGCTGCATAGAATGTGTTTGGCTTTACCTGACAAGTATAGTCTCACTATGCGGCAAATGTGAATTGGCAAAACAAATTTATTTGCGAATTGTCACTTAACAGACCTGTCCAAACGCGCCCGCCGGACTTTTGCCGATTGCCCGCCGCATGTTACTCAAAGGCGGCGCGCAAAAATTCGGCGGCATCGCAGGCGGAGAACGACCATGACCACCACGTCCCCATTGTCACCGGCCACCGCGCGCACGGGTCGCGACGTCAGACTGGCTTGCCGGTCCGGTACACATGACAAGCACACATCGGGATTGGCACCAGGCTATGTCCAGGCCAACCTGGCCATTTTACCGGCCGCGCACGCGGATGATTTCCTGCGCTTTTGCCAACGCAATCCCAAGCCATGTCCTGTCCTTGCCGTATCCGAGCCCGGTGCGGTGGCATTGCCGGGCCTCGCCGCCGATCTCGATATCCGCACCGACGTGCCCGGTTACCGCGTCTTCCGTGACGGCGCGCACGCCGGCGATGTTGCCGACATACTCGACCTCTGGCAGGACGACTTTGTTACCTTTGCGCTCGGCTGTTCTTTTTCCTTCGAAGAAGCCTTGATCGAAGGCGGTATCGGTGTCCGCCACATCGACCTCGGCGTCAATGTGCCTATGTACCGCTCCAACATCGCGACCCTCGCCGCCGGTCCGTTTGCCGGGCCGATGGTCGTGTCCATGCGCCCCTTCAAGCCCGCCGACGCCATCCGCGCCATCCAGATCACCAGTCGCTTTCCCGGCGTTCATGGCGCCCCTGTCCATATTGGCCTTCCCCGACATATCGGCATCGCCGATTTGTCTCGGCCCTGGCAGGGCGATGCCGTGCCGGTCGGTGAGGACGAACTGCCGGTGTTCTGGGCCTGCGGCATTACCCCCCAAGCCGTCATCCTTGACGCCGGCCTGCCCCTGTTCATTACCCACACCCCCGGATTCATGCTCGTCACGGACCTTAAGAACGCGATGCTTTCGCTCATATGAGCGCGATGGTCAGCTCCCAACTCATCGCGCGCATTGGCCGCCTCGAGCACATCATCGGCCATGACCCCGCAAACCGCCGCGCCATCGCCCCCCTTATTGAGGCCGCGCGCGGCGGTCTGCTGGCCGCCGCCCAATCCCTCCATGAACACCCCGCGCCCAACGTCTGCATCATGACCGGCTTCTATTTGGCCCACGGTGAACCGCCGGCCTGCGAAACCGATGGCCCGCCAGGCGCCATACATTTGGCCGCCGGCCTTGAGCGGGCAGGGATCCCGTGCCGCCTTGTCACCGACACCCCCAACATCGGCGCTGTCCGCGCCGCCGCCAACGCTGTCCTGCGCCGTGATTTCCCCATCGATGTCGCCGCGGTCCCCGGCTTCCCCGGCGGCGACGAGATCTCAGTGCTCGAAGCCCAATGGACAGCCCGGCCGCCAAGCCACGTCATCGCCATTGAACGCTGCGGCGCCTCGGCCGACGACACCCCGCGCAATTCAAGCGGCGCCGACATGACGGCCCACAACGCACCTCTCGACCGTCTTTTCATGGCCGGCGACTGGACAAGGATCGCCATTGGCGATGGCGGTAATGAAATTGGTATGGGGTCGTTGCCCGCCGGCTTGATCGCCAAACACGTAGCTCGGGGGGCGCAGATCGCCTGTGTCGTACCGTGCGATCATTTGATCGTATCGGGCGTTTCCAACTGGGGCGCCATCGGGCTTCTCTGCGCCCTTGCTTTGATCCGCCCCGCTGCGGCCGCCGATTTAACAGCCAGCCTGACCCCTCAAACTGACCGCCGCATCCTGGAGAATATGGTGCTCAACGGTCCGGCGGTCGCGATCCGGCAATGGGGCAGCGCCAAGGCGCCCGAGCCGGCCCTGGCGGTTGATGGCCTCCCCTGGGAATACCACGCGAACATACTAACGGACATGCTCGAAACGCTGGCAATGAAGCACGGTGACAAGATTTGAGCCAAGAATGCATCTCTTCGCCGCCCGTTCCACGGGTCTTGTGCGTCCCTTCGCCCGGTCACGCCCGATGACGAAAGGTCGGGCAAAATCAGCCGGTTAACCCGCACGAACGGGCGGTCCGAATACCTTTGTGCACGACCTGTGGATGACCTGTGAATAACCGCGAAAGTTATGCACAGGTAATGCGGCCCGCACGCCCTTCCGCCGATGATTTGCCGTTGCCGTAATCGCATAGAAGTTAGAGGATACTTGCAGAAGGTTGGTTTCCTAACCGGAACTGACTGGACGCGGAAACCGGCTCGGTGAGCTTGTTATGCATCGATGCACCGACGGGTGCAGGGTTGTGTGACGGGTAATCTGGATGGTGGAGGCAAACGCACCGAAGCTTTTGGGCGGAGGAGCAACGCGATCTGGCTGCCGCCGGGCGGATGGATCGTTGAAACCGGACGAACTTGGTTGCCCTGGTCTTTTTTTGATACTGACGGGTATCGGCGGAAGAGTGGTTCGCAAGCGATATCGGCTCGGTTTTGGTGGCCACGTCACCGACGGGGGACATGGCTGCACAGAAGGATCGGGAGGCCAACGGGCGGACCGGGCCGGCAAGCGTCGGGACAAACTGCGGGACCGTACTTGCTGGTTATGATTAAGTGCTGCTCTTGAGCGGATCGGCTTTTGGTCGGAACATTTCGGGAGGCGGGCGGAACGAGCGCTATACATAGGGTGGCGGAGCGTTGCAGCGCTGTCACTGTTTGTCTAGACGCGAATGCCGCGCCGGCAAGCGAAGAACCGGCCATACCAGGGTCGATTCTGTGAGGGACGGTTACTGTTGTAAGCAGCGATGGGGTCATTGCGGGATGACCCGGTCGCGGACCCGGACTGGAACGCGTGAACGTTTCCATGGTCCACGAGACGCCAAGAGTGCTCTCCTAGAGGGCACGTTGCGAGGGCTCCCGCGTCCGCGCACTTGGCGTCTCCTTCTTTTTCCATTCGATCATCTTCCCAGATCGCCGGCACCGCCTGGCATCCTGCACAAGGATCTGCTACGACCCCAACGCCTGGGTTCCGAAATCGACATGTGAAAGAATGTTCCGGCGCGTAGCCATAACCTGCGGCCTTCTGCGCTCGGCCGTCATCTACCACGGCCAGCCATACAAGCGCCGGCGAAGCCGCGTCTTCTATTCAGACTTCATTCAGCCTGGTGACCTCTGTTTCGATATCGGCGCCCATATCGGCAGCCGCCTCGGCGTCTTTGCCAAGCTCGGCGCCCGGGTCGTCGCCATCGAACCGCAGCCGGCCTTCATCAGCGTCCTGCGCCGCCTCTATGGCCGGCGCCCCGGCGTTACGCTGTTACAGCAGGCGGTCGGGGCCGCACCGGGGCGTACCACCATGCTGGTCAGCGACTGGACCCCAACGGTCTCGACCCTTGACCGGAATTGGGCAAACCAGGTTGGTCCAACCAACGGCTTTCGTCATGTCCGCTGGAATCATCGCCTTGAAGTAGAAATCGTCACCCTCGACAGCCTGATCGCCGCCCACGGCGTCCCCGACTTCTGTAAGATCGACGTCGAAGGTTATGAATTGGAAGTCCTCAAGGGCTTGAGCCAGCCCATCCCGGCGCTGTCGTTCGAATTCCTAGCCGTGGCACGCGACGCCGCCCAGGCTTGCCTGCAAAGGCTCAGCCAGCTCGGCGCCTACCGGTTTAACGTCTCAACCGGCGAGACCATGCGCCTGGTTTCCCCCCAATGGCTGGAGCCTGCCCAAATGCACAATTGGCTCCAACGCGCTCCAGCGCCCTCTGGCGATGTCTACGCCCGTATCGAAAGATGATCCGCAATACCAGCGCTGGTTGGCGGCGGTCTCGCCACCCGGCGCCAATTTAATCCAACAGCTTGGTTGCCTGGATCAGGCGCATCGAGTACTTAGAGCACCGAATTCCCGAACCGTGCGGCTGTGGCGGAATCGGTAGACGCGCAACGTTGAGGGCGTTGTGGGGGAAACCCCGTGGAGGTTCAAGTCCTCTCAGCCGCACCATCCGGAACGCTTGATCCTCGGCGGTGGCTGACGGTTCAAACTGCGAATTCGCGGCTGTGGCGGAATTGGTAGACGCGCTAGCTTCAGGTGCTAGTGGGCTTTATGCCCGTGGAGGTTCAAGTCCTCTCAGCCGCACCACTTCAGTGGGCATGGGTTGCCCACCGACCGGCGGCACCCGCCTCACCCCGTGGCCGGAGAGACGCGGCTGCTCGGCTACTACGCATCATCTACACCATGAGCACACGATAGTCGGATGGGGTCATGCCCGTGCTGGCGCGAAAATCGCGGCTGAAATGCGCGCTATCCGAAAAACCGGCGCAAAATCCGATCGTCGTGATCGGCGCATCATTTTCCTTCAGCAGGCGACACGCTTCATGGACCCGGACCAGGCGCACCAGCCGCGAGAAGCTGAGGCCGGCATCGGTCAACCGGCGCTGCAGCGACCGGGTCGAGGCGCCCACTTCTTGCGCCAGCTCGCCCACTTTCCACTGGCGTCCCGAATCCTGCGCCAACAGCCCCGCCGCCTTTTCGATTGCAGCACACTGTGCGGGGTCGCTTGACGGCGGCAGCGGGATCAGCGGCGGCATGGACGCCGTGGCCGGCCGCGGCACGGAAAAACTCTGCCAGGCGATTGTCCA
>QIGO01000159.1 GCA_003230015.1 Alphaproteobacteria bacterium
CCGCCGCCGCCACAAAACGTTCCAGGGCGGCATCCACATACCCGCGGTAATCCATCACCCGATCCACGGTCGGTCGTGTCAGCATGCCCCGCCGCGGCCGCGGATGCCGTGGCCCGGCGGCCTCGTAATAGGAATTGAACAAAAAGCCGAAAGCCGGATCGAACGGCCTGTAGTCCCGGCTATGGACACCCAGAACGAAAGTCTCGAAAAACCAGGTGGTATGCGCCAAATGCCATTTCGCCGGACTGGCGTCGGTCATCGACTGCACCACCATGTCCTCCGGCGCCAACCCGGCCACCAGTTTCAGGGAGTCGCCGCGAACCCGCTGTATATCGTCGGTTAATTTCTCCCGGCCGTGATGCCGGAATTCGTCACCATGGGACTGAAATGCTACGGACATCACATCCTCCGGTCTGGCGTGCCTAACCCGCCGCGCCCTCGATTGCTCCCTGATTCCTAAGCGTGCCCCCCGGCACATCGGCGAGCCTAACCAGCAAAATTCTCATGCACAACCGCACATATGTTGCACAATACCTGCATAAATCCCCGCCACGTCGCATTTACAAAACAAAGTTCCCTGGTCAAAATCAACCGCCGCGATCCAATAACCGCCCCAAGTCGCATCTGTCATTAGACGCTCCAGGGCGCTACAACCGCGCCAATCACCCAGAGGCCCCATGCGTATTGCAGCCATCGGCGAGTGCATGCTCGAACTCAGCGGTCCGCCGCAATCGCAACGATTTGGCTTCGGCGGCGATACGCTCAACACAGCCATTTATCTGGCCCGCCTCGGCGCCGCGGTGGATTATGTCACCGCCTTGGGCGACGACCCGTTCAGCGATGAAATGCTGGCGGCCTGGCGACAGGAACAAGTCGGCACCGGCCTCGTCCTCCGTTTGGCCGGCCGTCAGCCCGGCCTCTACATCATTCGCACCGGCGCCCGGGGTGAACGCAGCTTTTATTATTGGCGCGACCAGGCCCCCGCCCGTGAGCTTTTCGACCGCCCGGAGGCCGCCCCGATTATTGCCGCCTTGCCGGCCTATAACTGGCTCTATCTCTCCGGCATCACCCTGTCCATATACAGCCCCGCCGGCCGCGCCATCCTCCACGACGTGCTCACCCGCCAGCGCGCCCAGGGCGGCCTGGTCGCCTTTGACAGCAACTACCGGCCCCGTGGCTGGCCCCGTCAAGCGGCCGCGCGCGAAGCCATGGCGCCGCTGCTCGCCCGCACCGATCTCGCCTTGCCGACCCTGGAGGATGAGCAAGCCCTGTATGGCGACCGGGACGCCGCCGCCTGTGCTGCCCGCATTGCCGCCATGGGGGTGCGCGAAGTCGTCGTCAAACAAGGCGACCGGGGCTGTCTGATCCACACCGAAGAGGGCCAGATCCAGGTCGCCGCCGAGCCCGACCGCGACGCGCTCGACACCACCGCCGCCGGCGATTCGTTCAATGCCGCCTATATCGCCGCCCGCATGGCCGGCAAACCGCCGCGCCAGGCCGCCATCGCCGGCCATTATTTGGCCGCCACCGTGATCCGCTATCCCGGCGCCATCATCCCCGGCGACGCCATGCCGGCTTTGCCACCGGAGAGCGCGCCGTGACCGGCAATATTGCCTACATCGCCGCCACCGCCCCGGTTATCCCGATCCTCACCATCGCCCGTGTCGAGGACGCCGTCCCCCTGGCCCGTGCTCTTATTGCCGGCGGCCTGCCTGTTCTCGAAATTACCCTGCGCACCCCGGCCGCCCTCGGTGCCATCGCCGAGATCGCCGCCCAATTGCCCGCTGCCCTGATCGGCGCCGGCACTCTCACCCGCCCCGACCAGTTCGCCCAGGCCCGCCAGGCCGGCGCCCAATTCGCCGTCAGTCCCGGTTTCGATCCCCAGCTCAGCGCCGCCGCTTCCGACGCTGGCATGCCCTATCTTCCCGGCGTCGCCACCGCCTCGGAAATCATGCAGGCCACCCGTCACGGCCACGAAATACAAAAATTCTTTCCCGCCGAATCCAGCGGCGGCTGTGCCGCCTTGCGCGCTTTCGCCGGGCCATTCTCTAACATCCGCTTCTGCCCCACCGGCGGCATCGGCGGCGAGAATTTCGCCGACTATCTCGCCTTGCCCAACGTCGTCTGTGTCGGCGGCTCTTGGGTCGCCCCCGCCGCCGCCATCGCCGCCGGTGACTGGCAACAGATCGAGGCCCTTGCCCGCGCCGCGGCGGGTTAGTTGTCTAAGCCACAGCCGCGCAGCACCAGGATCGTCAACTGCTCGGCGGCGCGCTCGTAATCTTTCTCACTCAACGCGTCGACCCCCAGCACCGCACCCACTTGCACACTGAAATCCGCATAAGTCTGCGTCGCCGCCCACAGGGTAAACATCAAATGATGGGCATCCACATCGGCGGCGATTTTTCCTTGCGCCGCCCAGCGCGCGAACACCGTGGCGATGGCATCCACCCGCGCCTTCAGCTTGCTGCCCAGGAAGCGCCCCAGATAGGGCGCGCCATGCAGCATTTCATTGGCGAACACCCGCGACTCGATGGGGTAGCTGCGCGCCAGGGCCACCTTTGCCTGGATATATAGACGCAGCGCCACCGCCGGATCCGCCTCGGTTGTGAACAGGTCCATCTGCTCGATCCAGATGTCGAGCACATCGGCCAGCACCTTTTGATAGAGCAGCTCTTTTGTCCGGAAATAATAATGTATGTTCGCTTTTGGCAGCCCTGCCCGCTCAGCGATCGCCGCCGTGGTCGCGGCATCGAAACCGGCTTCGGAGAACACCGCCGCCGCCGCCGCCAGAATTCTCTGCTCCATTACCGCACGGCTGCGCGCCCGCGCACTTTTTTGGCTGACCGCGCTATCTGCTGCTGGTATTTCCGTTGCTTCACCGATCCGCATCGCCTGCTCCCGGTTTCAGGGCAGAGCCTTCAACACATCCGCGAGCAGGCCGAACATCTCATCGATTTGACTCTTCTCGATGATCAAGGGCGGCGACAGGGCGATGATATCGCCTGTGGTCCGGATCAACAGTCCTTTGTCGTAACAACGCAAAAAGGCCTCGAACGCCCGCGCTGTCGGTTTGCCGCTTATGGACTCCAATTCGATGCCCGCGATCAGCCCGATATTGCGCAGATCGATCACATGGGGCAGACCTTTGAGAGCATGCACCGCGTCCTCCCAATAGGGCGCCATCTCCGCCGCCCGCCCGAACAGGTCATCCTCGGCGTAGGTGTCGAGCGCGGCCAACGCCGCCGCCGCCGCCAGCGGATGCCCGGAATAGGTGTAGCCATGGAACAGCTCGATGGCCCCTTCCGGTCCCTGCATGAAGGCGTCATGGATCTCATCGCGCACGATCACCGCGCCCATGGGCACCACGCCGCTGGTCAATCCCTTGGCACAGGTGATCATGTCCGGCGTGACGCCGAAGCGTTCGGCCCCGAAACTCGATCCCAGGCGGCCAAAGCCGGTGATCACCTCGTCGAAGATCAACAGAATGCCGTGGCGGTCGCAGATTTCCCGCAAGCGCTCCAGATAACCCTTTGGCGGCAGCAGCACCCCGGTTGATCCGGCCACCGGCTCGACAATCACCGCGGCAATCGTCGAGGCGTCATGCAGCGCCACCAGCCGCTCCAATTCATCGGCAAAATGCGCGCCCCAGGCCGGTTGTCCCCGGCTGTAGGCGTTATGCTCAAGATCATGGGTATGGGGCAGATGGTCGACACCATTGATCAGCGGCCCGAAAAAGCGTCGGTTGGAGACGATGCCGCCCACCGAAATACCGCCAAATCCGACCCCGTGATAACCCCGTTCCCGCCCGATTAGCCTTGTCCGCGAGGCCTGGCCGCGCACATTCTGATAAGCGATGGCGATCTTCAGCGCCGAATCCACCGCTTCGGACCCGGAATTGGTGAAGAACACATGGTTCATGCCCTCCGGCGCCAGCGCCGCGATGCGGCTCGCCAGGGCAAAGACTTTCGGATGCCCCATCTGAAAGGCCGGCGCATAGTCCAGTTCGCGTACCTGATTCTGCACCGCCTCGACGATCTTCTCCCGCCCGTGCCCGGCATTGACGCACCACAGCCCGGCGGTGCCGTCGAGAATCCGGCGGCCGTCATGGCTGGTGTAATGCATGCCCTTGGCGCTCACCAACATGCGCGGCTTTTGCTTGAACTGCCGGTTCGCCGTGAACGGCATCCAGAACGCCGCCAGGTCGTTCGGATTGTCGTATGACGCGCCGGTCTCGGCCACAGGATCGTGCAACGACATTTCCCCTCCCAAATTCTGATCTCTCTCGCCGGCTTGCGTAACGTATGACCGCCCCGGACAAAGCCCCGGCACGCTAACACGCCCAGCCCGACCGGCACAGAGGACCAAATCTTGACCAGTTGGTCAAGGTTCCCTAGAGTCGAAATACCGCGCCATCGCCAGCGCGGCCAGTCAACGGGAGGGGCACGCGTGACCCAGCAGACAGACCCCACGGACAACGGGCCCAATCCCACGCAGACCGCGCCTGATATCACCGCCGGCCGGCTCGGCACCGCCGACTACGCGGCCAATTTCGACGATGCCAAACCGCCCCTCGGCCACCGCCGCGCCCTTGTCGAGGCCGCCCGCTGTCATTTTTGTTACGACGCCCCCTGTATCGAGGCCTGCCCGACCGCCATCGATATCCCCGCTTTCATCGCCAAGATCGCTTCGGACAATCTCAAAGGCTCGGCCCTGGAGATCCTCAACGCCAACATCTTCGGCGGCATGTGCGCCCGTGTTTGTCCCACCGAGATTCTTTGCGAACAGGCGTGCGTACGCACCGCCCAGGACGGCAAGCCGGTCAAGATCGGCTTGCTGCAGCGCCATGCCACCGACTGGCTTTTTGATGCCGGTATCAGGCCCTTTGAACGCGCCCCGGCCAGCGGCAAGACCGTCGCCATCGTCGGCGCCGGCCCCGCCGGCCTCTCTTGCGCCCACCGCCTCGCCATGCTCGGCCATAATGTCGTGGTTTACGAGGCCCGGGAGAAAAGCGGCGGCCTCAACGAATATGGCATTGCTGCCTATAAAGTACCGGACGGCTTCGCCCAGCGCGAACTGGATTTTATCCTGTCCATCGGCGGCATCGAGATCCGCCACAACCAGCGCCTCGGGCACGACGTCACTTTGACCAAGTTACGCCACCAATATGACGCCGTCTTCCTCGGTATCGGCCTTGCCGGCGGGCGCGGTTTGGACACCCAAGGCAATGGTCTTGGTGGCGTGCACGCCGCCGTCGACTACATCGCCGAACTGCGCCAGAGCAAGGACCTGGCAAAGCTGCCCGTCGGCCGCAACGTCGTTGTCATCGGCGGCGGCAACACCGCCATCGACATCGCCATCCAGTCCAAACGCCTCGGCGCCGAAATCGTCACTCTCGTCTATCGCCGCGGTGCCGAACAAATGAGTGCCACCGGCCACGAGCAGGAATTTGCCCAGGTCAACGGCGTCACCATCATCCACTGGGCCCAACCGGCCGCGATTGCCGGCAAGGACGGTCATGTTCGCAGCATTTCCTTCGAGCGCACCACGCTTACGCCCGATGGCCGGCTCGACGGCACCGGCGAGCATTTCGCCCTGCCCGTCGATGTCGTTTTTACTGCCATCGGGCAACTATTCATGACCGAGCCCATCGCCGCCGACGACGCCGCCAGTTCCCTGGTCATTCGCGACGGCGCCATCGCTGTCGACGACGAGCGCCAAACATCCCTGCCCGATGTTTTCGCCGGCGGCGATTGCATCTCGGGTGTCGACCTCACCGTGCAGGCTGTCGAGGACGGTAAGCAGGCCGCCATCGCCATCGACCGCCGCCTGCGCGGCCAAGTTTAGGGAGCGCATTATGGCCGACCTCAGTTGCAAAATCGGCGGCGTCAGCGCGCCAAACCCGTTCTGGCTTGCCTCCGCCCCGCCCACCGACAAGGAATACAACGTCCACCGCGCTTTCCGGGCCGGTTGGGGTGGCGTGGTTTGGAAAACCCTTGGCGAAGATCCGCCGGTCGTCAACGTCACCTCCCGTTATGGCGCCGTCCACCACCAGGGCCAGCGCCTCGCCGGTTTCAACAATATTGAGCTGATCACCGACCGCCCCCTCGACATCAATCTGCGTGAGATCAAGCAGGTCAAACGCGACTGGCCCGACCGGGCCATGATCGTGTCGTTGATGGTGCCTTGTGAAGAAGAGCCCTGGCGCCGGATTCTGGCCGCGGTAGAAGATACCAATGCCGATGGCGTCGAGCTCAATTTCGGCTGCCCCCACGGCATGTCCGAACGCGGCATGGGATCGGCCGTCGGCCAGGTACCGGAATATATCGAGATGGTCACCCGCTGGTGCAAATCCCACACGAATATGCCGGTTTTCGTCAAGCTCACCCCCAATGTGACCAACATTCTCGGCCCCGCCCACGCCGCCGTCACCGGCGGTGCCGACGCCGTCTCGCTCATCAACACCATCAACTCCATCACCAACGTCAATCTCGACGCCATGGCCCCCGAACCCATGGTCAATGGCAAGGGTGCCCATGGCGGTTATTGCGGCCCGGCCGTCAAACCCATTGCCTTGGCCATGGTCGCCGAAATCGCCCGCGACGCCGAATGCCGAAATATCCCCATTTCCGGCATCGGCGGCATCTCCAACTGGCGCGACGCCGCCGAATTCATCGCCCTGGGCGCCGGTTCGGTACAAATTTGCACCGCCGCCATGCATTATGGCTTCCGCATCGTCGACGACATGATCGAGGGTTTGTCCAATTGGATGGACAGCAAGGGTTACCGCACCCTCGCCGATTTTCGCGGCGCCGCCAGCCGCAATTATGTCGATTGGGGCGCCCTCGACATCAACTACGAGCTTATCGCCAGCATCGACCAACAAGCCTGCATCAAATGCGGCCTTTGCCATATCGCCTGCGAAGACACGTCCCACCAGGCCATTGCCGCCACCCGCAGTAACGGCGACCGGCGCTACGAGGTCATCGACGAAGAATGTGTCGGCTGCAATCTATGCATGCATGTCTGCCCGGTTGACGGCTGCATCACCATGCAGCCGGTTGACAATGGCAAGCCCTATACGGTTTGGGGCGACGACCCGCGCAACCCGGCCAACATGCAAGACTGACCAAATTCGAATAGCGAGGACCAACGATCATGGCGACGTTCAAGGCTGGCTTGATTCAACTCGGCCTCAAGGCCGATACCGATCTCAGCCCCGAGAAGATCCGCGATGTAATGACCCAGGCCCATATCCCCTACATCGAGCAGGCCGGCACCGCCGGCGTCCAGGTGCTGTGTTTCCAGGAAGTTTTCAACCAGCCCTATTTCTGCCCCAGCCAGGACGTCAAATGGTACGCCGCCGCCGAGGCCATTCCCGACGGACCCACCGTCCGGCTGATGCAGGAATACGCCAGGAAATACAATATGGTCATCGTCGTCCCCATCTATGAGCAGCAGATGACCGGCGTTTATTACAACACCGCGGCGGTCATCGACGCCGACGGCAAGTATTTGGGCAAATACCGCAAGACCCATATTCCCCAGGTTGCCGGTTTTTATGAGAAATTCTTCTTCAAACCCGGCCAGAGCGGCTGGCCGGTCTTCGACACCGCTTATTGCAAACTGGGTGTCTATATATGTTACGACCGCCATTTCCCCGAAGGTTGGCGGGCCCTGGCCCTCAACGGTGCTGAATATATCGTCAACCCCTCCGCCACCGTCGCCGGTCTCAGCCAATATCTATGGAAGCTCGAGCAGCCGGCCTCGGCCGTCGCCAATGGCGTTTTCATTGGCGCCATCAACCGCCCCGGCACCGAGGGCCCGTGGAATATCGGCCGCTTCTATGGCTCCAGTTATGTCGTCGATCCCCGCGGCGAATTCCTCTGTGAGGCGAGCGAGGACAAGGATGAGCTGGTCACCGCGCAAATCGATCTCGATAAGGTGCGCGAAGTCCGCGATCTCTGGCAGTTCTTCCGCGACCGCCGCCCCGAGACCTATGGCTCTCTAGCCGACATCTCTACCGCGTAAGGGGTAAAACGCCGCCACCACCACCAAAGTGGCAGCAAGCGGGCCGACTCGGGCCCGCTTCTTTTTTAATTATTCCCCGCATTCCACACATCAGCGCCACCCCATATATGGTGGCGTCAACCATAAATTGACTCACATCCAGATATTACGCCCACCAGTAGATGACAGCGAGTCGATTCAAAACACCATATATTGTATTTGTGAGCAAAAATCTCCCCAGGATTTGACACAGCCCTGTAAATAAAAGTTTAACTATGCCCGGTTGCACGGTTAACCAGATCTAAAGTGGTGGTGCCCAATAATTCGCATGAAACCACTTGCCAGAACGGGTATGAAAGAGCGATATCTACAGTACCTCGATTGGAAGTGATTTTCGCGTTGGCCCTGCCAGGCGGATTAGTACTTAAAAACACCTGGCAAACAGCCTGCGCAGACGGACTGGAAACGATGGGACGGGCGGTGACGCCCGACGTGGCGAGATCGTGATGAAGGTTCGCTATCTGCCGATGGCCGGAAAAGCGGTGCGACGCATCGCCACCATTACCTGTCCGCTGTTTCTTGCCGGCTGCGCGGCGATTGGCGACTTCCAGGATCGCTTGTCCGAGGCTTTGACGGCACCGCCGCCGCCGGCCGTTCAAGTCAGTGAGCCGGCAAAGGACCAGCAACTGGCTGAAAAGATTCCCCACCCCATCGCCAAACCGCAACCGCCCGCACGCCTGGAGACGATCCCGCCCGAGCGTATCCCGCAAGTTGTGGTTTCACGCGAAGCCGTCAACCCGGAGCGCCTGATTGGCATCGCCCCGGACGACTTACTCAGTCAGCTCGGTGAGCCCGCCCTGCGTCTTCAGGATCCGCCTGCCGAAATCTGGCAGTACAACGGCCGCAACTGCACGCTGCGATTGACGCTCTTGCTGGACGTCGTCACGGCGCAAAATCGAACGGTCTTCTATGAAGTGAAAAACACCAAACCGGAGGTGCTTAATGGCGACAGCAACTGCCTGGCCGAACTCCTTGCCGACGGACGGCCCCAGTCATGAGGAACTATCTGGCGGCGATCGACCCCATGTCGTGCTCATCGACGACGACAAACTGTTCCGCGAGTCCTTGAGTCCCAATCTTGACGACTGTGGCTTCGAGGTCACAGAGATCCCTGGCGGTCCCCAGGCCCTGGATTATTTCAACAGCGGCGGCACCGCCGATTTGGTCTTGCTCGACTGGCGCATGCCCGAGATTGACGGCCTCGAGGTGCTGCGCCGGCTGCGCCGTGAGCGCAACGAGGTTCCGATTATTTTTCTGACCGTGCTCGACGACGAAATCTACGAAGAGGCGGCACTTGCCGGCGGCGCCGTCGATTTTGTCGAGAAGTCGCGCAGTCTGCCCATCTTGTTGCGCCGCATCTCTCTCATCCTCGACGGCCGCAAGAAGCAGAACGAGCAGCGCGACGAAACCGGTATTTTTGGCCAGCTTGAGCTTCACTATGAGAGCAAGCGGGCAAAATGGGCCGACAGCATCGTCAATCTCACGCTAACCGAATTCAACATCCTCGTCAGGCTCACTGACAGTGCCGGCACTGACGTGCCTTATCGCGATATCTATGACTTGGTGCACGGGCAAGGTTTCATTGCCGGCAGCGGAGCGGAAGGCTACCGGGCCAATGTGCGCACCTTCATCAAGCGCATCCGTAAGAAGTTCCGAGAAATCGATGACAATTTCGACCACATCGAAAACTACCCCGGCTTCGGTTATCGCTGGCATCGCGACTAGGTCCCGCGCGGTATGCGCCCTTTATGGGCCCCGCGCCGGTACCATCGCCCGATCCCTGCGGACCAAGCTTGTTTTGCTGGCGCTGATTTTCGCGGCGGTTCCGCTTATCCTCTATTACCAATTCCAGAACGCCTACACCGACAACCAGAAACTCATTGAACAGAGTGTGTCAGAGCAGGGCCGGCTCATCACCCGCGCCCTGACTCCTTTGCTGACGGTCACCGACAACGGCCCCTTGCCCACCTCGCGGGAGTTCAGCCAGGTCCTGCAACAGCTGACCGCCGGTGAGATCATGGTCCGGATTCTGTTCCGCCCGGCGGCCACGACCGGTGCTGAAGGGTTTTATTTCGTCGCCGCCAATCCCATCGTCTCCCTTGGTTATCTCGCCCAGGTCCGCCAGGAACTCGAATCTCAGGGTGTACTCGCCCGTCTTGCCCCCAGCTGCGACGGCGGCATTGACGAATCCATTCGTTATGCAACCGACGCCGGCAGCGAGGAGATTCTGACCTCCATCACCCCCCTCAACACCCAAACCGGCTGCTGGATCGTCATTACCTCTCAAGCCACCAACGAATACCGCGAGAGTTCCCTCGGCGTGCCCTATTGGATGCAGCCCGAAACCCGCTCGGCCGCGGCCATCTATGCCATCATGGCCGTCATTACGCTGAGCCTGTTTGCCGGTATTTGGCGCAATCTCCGCCGCTTCGGCCGCTTGGCCCAACGCATCGGCACCAATCAGGCGGTACAGCCCTCCTTCACCGACATGAACCGGGTCCCCGAACTCGCCAGTGTTGCCTCCGAATTCGACCGCATGGTCGAAACGTTACAACATTCGGCCCACACCATCCGCCGCGCCGCCGAAGACAACGCCCATGCTTTCAAGACGCCCATTGCCGTCATTCGCCACTGCATCGAGCCTCTGAACCGGGCCGTTCCGCAGGTCGACCCCCGTGGCCGCAGCGCCTTGGAACGCATCTCTCAGGCCCTCGACCGCCTCGACGGCCTGGTTTCTTTCGCCCGCCGCATGGATAACACCGAAGCAGCGCTCATCAATCCGCCGCGCCAGGACCTCGATCTGTCCCGGTTCCTGCAACAAGTACTCACCGGCTACCGCCAGGTTGTCGGCCAGCGCCGCATCAACCTCCAACTCGCCCTTGAGGATCGGGTCCACATTACCGGCAGCGAGGATTTACTCGAGACGATCCTCGAAAATCTCATCGACAACGCCCTCAGCTTCACCCCCGATGGCGGTTGGATTGGCGTTTCCCTGCGGACCGCCGGCGACACCGCCACCATGGTCATCGAGGATTCCGGCCCCGGTGTGCCCGAAGGTGACCTTGAGCGCATATTCGAGCGTTATTTCTCCCGCCGCGATGAGATTGAACATGCGCGCCACCACGCCCAGGACGATCATCTTGGCATCGGCTTGTGGATCGTCCGCACCCATCTCGGCGCCATCGGCGGCACGGTCCATGCCGAGGCCGGTCACCGTGGCGGCCTCCGCATGGTCGCCACCCTGCCGTTGGAGCCGGCCGGCTGATAGCATCGTCAAAAACCGTCGGTAGACGGCATTTTACTAAATTGGCGCACTGCCCCTTGCCACAGAATTGCCGCAACAACAGGCCCCACGCCCTCGTTAGTCTGTGCCGCTCGTGATGACAAAGGTATTGCCGTCACCGCACAGCGCTGCCGTGTCATTTAAGCAAAACGCAAGTGACAGGGAGTTGCTGCGGTGGATCCACGACCGGCAGGACGCATTATTCGGGACAGCATCCCGGATCTCCACACCCCCCCCTCTACGGCCGCCATGGTCGGGCCGGCGCCATCCCGACGGCGGCGCCGGGCTTTTGCCCCGGTTATCGCCACCGCCGCGTTGGCGGTTATCCTTATTGGCTGTGCCCAGATCACCCTGCCCCAGCAGGCCGCCAGCACCGCGGCGGCACCCATCGCCATCCCGCCCCTCTATACCGTCGCCCCCGGCACCAGCCTGCTGGGTTTCCACCAGGACCGGCTCAATTGCGCCAATGCCGAAGCCGGCAGTGACGCCTGCATGCAGGCTCTCGGCCATCAGCCCCTGGGTGACGATCAGGCACGGCTGTTTCTGACCGCCGCCCGCAGCGGTCAGCAGTCCGACCCCCAGCGCATTGGCCTTGCCCTGCTCAAGGGCGATGAATTACTCACCGGCTGGACCGAGCTGTTTTCGCGCAACAGCACCGCCCCGGCCATACTCGACAGCACCGCCGGCCCCGACCGCTGCGACGGTATCGCCCGCCCCTTGCGCAGCGAGACCATTGCCACCCAACCCGGCGGCGACGCCGTACTGCAATGCAGCGACGGGCGAGTGTTATTCCTCCGCCTCGTCCTTGACACCCCCGATTCCGGCCACGGCATAGCCTGGGACACCGCCGGCGACACCTACAGCGTCCTGTTCGGCGCCCCTGAACTGGTCGCCCCCCGCCTCCAGGGTCAACTCATCCGGGTTCTCCGCGCCCAGGCCGGCGATGCCGCCGCCCCCAAGATCGTCACCGCGTCCGCCGCCACCACCATGTCCCAGATCGCCCGCGACTTTCGCCATCTCGACTACCGGCTGGCCCGCATTCGCCAAGGCAGCGCCTCCGTGCCCGGTCGTTATGCCGACCGCCTGCCCAGTGACATGCCGTCGAGTCGCGACAATCTGGCCCGCAAGACCATGTTCATCCAATTGATGCTGCCGCTGATCCTGGTCGCCAATGATGCGATTCTCGAGGACCGCCGGCACCTCTTGCGCCTGATCTCCCGCAGCAAGGCCGGCAACGCCCTCAGCCCGACAAATCAGCAATGGCTCGCCCGCTTGGCCGAGCGTTACGGCGTCCGCGCCGACGATTTCAGCAGCCTCAAATACCGTGTCGACGCCATTCCGCCTTCCCTGGCCTTGGCCCAGGCGGCCCTGGAGACCGGCTGGGGTACCTCCCGCTTCGCCCAGCAAGGCAATGCCCTGTTCGGCGAGTGGACCTTCGGCGACCGCCCGGGCATCGTCCCGGCGTCGCGCAGTGCCGGGCAGGACTACAAGGTCCGCAGTTTCCAGAACCTGCTGCACAGTGTCAGCGCCTATATGGACAATCTCAACAGCCACCCTGCCTATCGTGATTTCAGGGCCAGGCGCGCCTATGGCCGGGCCTTGGGGCGCCCGGCGGACAGCCGCGAACTGAGCGCCACATTGCGCGCCTATGGCGGCGATAGTCGCTATGTCGATAAACTGGACTGGGTTATCGTAGCCAACCGGTTATATGAGTTCGACGGCGCTCAACGCGCCTCGTTGCCCTTGTTCGCGCTGCCGACGCCGCGCCTCAGGCCGGACTTGGCCACCCTCCCGGCGGCGCCGGCCGAGAAGCAGAACAGGTTGGCTCAAATGCTCCGAAAAATACGCGCGAAACTTGATCCCACGCCCTAACCCGCGGCCACCAAGACTTTGCCGGTCGCGCCCCATGTTTCGCCCGCCTCACGCCCTTTTCTTGACACGATTGCCGCCGCCATCGCCTTGTTATCATGCCCCTGTTACTCCACGCGGCCAGGTAAGGCGGTGCCAGGGTTAGCGAAACCTGGATTGCCCTTCGGCCACGAAATCACAGGCACCACAGGATGTGGCAACGCCGGAGGGATTGATGAGCGGAATTCGCTACAGCCTGTTGACTGGCGTCGGCCTATTTCTCGCCGGATGCGGCATACCGCCGGCCTTGATGGTCGCTTCCTACGTCGCCCAGGGCGCGTTGGTGGCCACCAGCGGCAAGACCTTTGGCGGCTATGCTCTGTCGGCCGTGGTCCAGCAGGATTGTGCCATGTGGCGTGTCTTGCGCGGTGACAACATTTGCCAGCCTCCCCTGACCGTCGCCGACGACGACATCTTGCTCGCTGCCGGTGAGGCGCTGGCCCCCGCCATTGGCGCCGAAGACAGCGCCGCTATTCAACTTGCCCAGGTCTATCTCAATAATCTCGGCTACGGCGCCGGCCCCATTAACGGTATCGCCGGGTCCCAGACCCAGGCCGCCGTCCAGGCATATCAGGCCGATATCGGCCGCCAGAGCGACGGTACCTTGACCTACGACGACCTTACTGAGCTGAGCCGCCAATTCGGCGATGCTGGCGACGGCCCCAGCCTTGTCGATGACCCCGTCACAACCGTGCTCTTGGCCCAGGCTCACCTCGCCTATTTCGGCTACCGGCCTGGCCCTCTCGACGGTATTTCCGGTCCGGTGACCCGCGATGCCATCATCCATTTCCAGCGCGCCAAGGGTCTCGAGGCCGATGGCCAGGCCGATGCGGCCTTGCTGGCGATCCTGCGCAGTGACCTACCCGACTGGCAGGCCCAGTCCATCGCCGCCACTCCCCGGCCCGAACTGCGGCCGCAAACCGCCGCCGCGGGGTGAGGCCCTCAGAACAAGCCGTCGATCACCCCGTCGCCATCGACCGTGATGCCTTCGGCCGCCGGGCGCCGTGGCAAGCCCGGCATGGTCATGATCTCGCCGCACACCACCACCACGAATTCGGCGCCGCTGGCCAGCCTGATCTCGCGCACCGGCACCACATGATCCACCGGCGCCCCCTTGAGCAACGGATCGGTCGAAAAGCTGTATTGGGTCTTGGCGATACACACCGGATAATGCCCATAGCCGCCATCCTGAAGGGCGGCGAACTGGGCCCGCACTTTCTTATCGGCGACGATGCCGCGCCCGCGATAGATTTTTTGAGCGATCGCCTCGGTCTTGTCCCATAACGACATTGCATCGTCATAGAGCGGCTTGAAAGCGCTCGGCTGGGTCTCCATCGTCTCCAGCACCGCGCGGCCCAGCGCTTCCGCCCCGGCCCCGCCCCGCGCCCAATGTTCGGCCAGCACCACCGCCGCGTCCTGACCGGCGCAGATCGCGCGCACGGCCTCGATCTCCGCTTCGCTATCGCCGGGGAAACGATTGATCGCCACCACCACGGGCACGCCGAACCCACGCATATTTTCAATATGCCGGACCAGGTTACTGCCGCCCTTGGCCACCGCCGCGACATCTTCCAGGGCCAGATCCTCCCGCGCCACGCCGCCATGCATCTTCAACGCCCGCACGGTCGCCACCAGCACCGCCGCGTCTGGTCTTAGTCTCGCCTTTCGGCACTTGATATCGAGAAATTTCTCGGCCCCCAGATCGGCACCGAAACCCGCTTCGGTCACCACGTAATCGGCTAGCTTCAATGCCATCTTGGTCGCCAGAACGGAGTTGCAGCCATGCGCGATATTGGCGAAGGGGCCACCGTGAATCAGCGCCGGCGTATGCTCCAATGTCTGCACCAGATTGGGTTTTACCGCGTCTTTCAGCAGCGTCGCCATGGCCCCGTCGGCGCCGATCTCCCGCGCCGTGACCGGCTTGCGCGCCCTTGTTTGCGCCACCACGATATTGCCCAGCCGGGTCTTCAGGTCGTCCAGCCCCTCGGCCAGGCAGAGGATCGCCATCACCTCCGACGCCACCGTGATGTCGTAGCCGCCTTCGTGGGTGAAGCCGTTGGCCACCCCCCCTAGCGCCACGGTGATACTGCGCAATGCCCGGTCGTTCATATCCACCACCCGCCGCCAGGTGATCCGCCGCGTATCGATATCCAGCCCGTTGCCCCAATAGACGTGATTGTCGATCATCGCCGACAACAGGTTATGGGCCGCACCGATGGCGTGGAAATCGCCGGTGAAATGCAGGTTGATATCCTCCATCGGCACCACTTGCGCGTAACCGCCGCCCGCCGCCCCGCCTTTCATCCCGAAACAGGGCCCCAGGGAGGGTTCGCGCAGGCAGATCATCGCCCGCTTGCCCAGCCGCGACAGGGCATCGCCAAGCCCCACGGTTGTTGTTGTTTTGCCCTCGCCCGCTGGTGTCGGCGTCATCGCCGTCACCAGAATGAGCTTGCCATCCGCCACCTCTTGCCGCTGCGCCAGCACCTCCAGGGACACCTTGGCCTTGTAGTGGCCATAGGGCTCCAGCTGTGCCGCCGCCAGCCCCAGCGTCTCTTCCGCCAGTGCGATGATCGGGCGCATCTCGGCGGCCCGCGCGATTTCGATATCGCTCTTATGATTTTCCGTCGCCATGTTTCCGACTTCATTCCCACTGATTGCAAAAAAGCGGGAAACCTTAGCCGTGAAACTCCTTCAGGGCCAGCGCTGCTAGGCAACCCCCGAAGGAACCACATTGAGCCGGAAAGTGAAGGTCGTGCCCTCGCCTTGTTTGCTCTCCACCTCGATCGGGCTGCCATGCAGTTGCAACGCGCGTTTGGCGATGGCAAGGCCGAGTCCGGTGCCTTCCTGAGCCCCGGCATCGCCTGACTTGCTGCGGAAAAACCGGTCGAAAATCCGCGGCAAATCCGCCGCCGCGATGCCGCACCCGGTATCCGAAACCCGCGCCGTCACCGCCTTGTCGCCAGGCTCGATGGCCAGACGGACGAGGCCGCCCGGTGGCGTGAATTTGATCGCATTCTCGATCAAATTATCGAGTGTTCGCTCGATCAGGCCGATATCGCCGACCACGAAGGGCGTGCTTTCGGCGATCTCCACCTCCAGCCGCAATTGTTTCTTTTCCACCGCCAGGCGGAATTTCTGCGACACATCCTGCACCAGTTCGGCGATCGAGAACGGCTCCACCTGCAATGAGGAATTGGGATGTTCCAGGGTCGCCAATTCGAACAATTCATGGATCAGCCGGCCCATGCGGCGGCTATGTTTTGCCGCCAGGTCGAGATACTCCTGCCGTTGCCCGGCGCTCAGATCGCCGCCCTTGATCAGCAAGGTTTCCAGATAACCCTGCATCGCCGCCAGCGGCGTGCGCAGATCATGGGATACATTGGCGAACAGCTCGCGCCGCACCGCGTCGGCATCCTCCAATTGCTGGATCTGATCGGTCATCAGCGCCGACATTTGCTCGAACGTCACCGCCAATTGGTCGATTTCGTCGCCATTGGCCCTTTGTTGCACCGCCGGCAGTGTCATTTTTTTGCGAAAACCACTTTGTTTGAAAGCCTCCATCGCCGCCGCCAGGCGCCGCAACCGCCGGGTCAGGAAATTGAACGACATTAGCCCCGCCGCCAGGGTCAGCAGGGCACTGGCAATGGCGATCCCAGCCGCCAGCCGCAGGATAAAGCTGCCTTGCAGGGCGCGGGTCACCGCATCCTGTGCTTCGCCGCCGAGCACCACATAGAGATACCCTTCCAGCGCCCCGGCATTGAGAATCGGCGCCACCGAAAACACCTTCATTCGTTCCCGGTCCCGCGGATCTTGCCCAAGTATCGGAAAATCTCGGCTGCCTCCCAGGAAGGCGTGCAGCGGTGCCAGATCGACCCGTTGCCGCTCCACCCTGCCCGTCGGTGTCGAGAAGGTAAGAATCGACCCTTCACTGTCCAGTAGATACAGCTCGACCCCGGGATTGATGTCCATCAGCCGGTCGAACGCCTTCTTGAACGCTTTTTCATCGATTTGACTGTCGGCCATCAACACCGTGTCCTGGACCACATTGGCGGCCAAGCCCGCATTGAGGCTCTGGCTCACCTCCTGCAGGTAGATCCGTGTCGTGAATACCGTCAGACCCACATAGAAGGCGCTGACCAGAAAGATCAGGCCCAGCAGCGCCAGCGAGAGTTTGCCGTAGAGGGTCCGCAACATGGCTCAGCCCGGCAGCCCATCGTTGAATTTGTAACCCACGCCCCACACCGTCAGCACATAGGTCGGTTTCGCCGGCGAGCCTTCGATCTTGCTGCGCAACCGGTTGATATGGGAATTGACCGTATGTTCATAGCCTTCATGGCTATGGCCCCACACCGCGTCCAGCAGTTGCGTGCGTGTATAGACCCGCCCCGGATGGTTGGCGAAATGCAGCAACAGGTCGAATTCCTTGGCCGTCAGCTCGATCCCCTTGCCCTCGATGGTAACGCTGCGTTTTTCCACATCGATGACCATCGCCCCCCGGGCCAAAGCGCCTTTGACCTCATTCCCGCCATTGCTGAATTCTTCGGCACGCCGAAAGATCGCCTTCACCCGGGCCAGTAGCTCATGGATGCTAAATGGCTTGGTGACATAATCGTCGGCCCCCAATTCCAGTCCCAGCACCCGGTCCATCTCCGACGACCGCGCCGTCAGCATCAGGATCGGGGTGTAGTCCGACAGTTGCCGCAGCCGTTTGCACAGCTCCAGGCCCTCCATGCCCGGCAGGTTCAAATCCAGCACGATCAAATCGAAGCGCCCGGTCCTGGCCTCTTCGAATCCGGTTCGGCCATCCTCCACCAGGCGCACCTGGCAATCCAGGTCGCTCAGATGCAGTTTTATGAGTTTACCAATATCGGCGTTGTCCTCGACAACCAGAACTTGTCGTGCCATGTCGGCCCTTTGACCTTGCTATGTCAGCCCAGCATAGCCTAAAGACTTCACGAAAGAGTCACTGAATAGTACCGAGAAAATCCCCCAGAACCGGAGCCCCTTTACCATGTCGCGTCGATTGATCTCTTCCGGATCCCCTTTCGAAGCCATTGCCGGCTACTCCCGCGCCGTCGTCGAGGGCGACTGGGTCTTGGTATCGGGCACCACCGGTTTGGCCGCGGACGGCACCTACCCCACCGATGTCGCCGCCCAGACCGAACGCGCCATTGAGATTATCCGCCAGGCCCTGGCAGAGGCCGGCGCCGGCCTCGCCGACGTCGTCCGTCTGCGCTGCTATATCGCCGAGCGGGACGATTTCATGACCGTAGCCAAGATCATCGGCCGCCACTTCGCCGAAATCCGCCCCGCCAATACCACCATCTGCGCCACCCTGGCCCTGCCGGAAATGAAAGTCGAGATCGAGGTCAGCGCCCACAAATCTTCCCCTTGAGACGATCCGGCCCGCGATTTCTTCCCGGCTCCCCCATTATTTGCATTCTCATACAAATCATAGGATGCTCGGCACGACTGCAAAAGAGCCAACCGCCCGGGGAGTAAACAACAATGGCCGCGGTCGCACCGAACCCCTTATTCGGAGAAAACCCGTTCAAACTAGGTCTCTTTTCGGTCAATGCCGATGGCGGCCTCGCCCTCACCACCGTGCCCGAACGCTGGCGGGCCCGGTGGGACGATATTGTTCATATCAGCCGCCTCGCCGACGACGCCGGCATCGAGTTCATTCTGCCCATCGCCCGCTGGCAGGGTTTTGGCGGCCAGACCGATGCCCGCGGCAGCTCTTACGAGACCCTGACCCACGGTGCGGCCCTGGCCGCCCTGACCAAGCGCATCGCCATCTTCTCCACCGTCCACGCCCCGCTGGTCCACCCGGTATTCGCCGCCAAGGCCCTGGCCACCATCGACCATGTCAGCCATGGCCGTGCCGGGCTCAATATTGTCTGCGGCTGGAACCAGCCGGAGTTCGATATGTTCGGCACCGCCCAGGCCGATGACCGTTACGCCCAGGGTTATGAATGGTATCAGATCCTCACCCGCATATTCGCTGGCGGCGAGCCCTTCGACTTTACCGGCGAATATTACGACCTCAAGGGCGTCGTCGGCGCCCCATCGACGATCCAGCAGCCGCGCCCCGTGACCATGTCGGCCGCATTTTCGCCCCCGGGCCGGGAGTTCGCCGTCAAGACCAGCGATTTCCTTTTCACCACCTTCGCCGAGATCGAGAGCGGCGCCGCCCATATCGCCGATATCCGCCGGCGCGGCCAGCAGGCCGGCCGTGACCTCGGCGTCTTCACCACCACCCATGTGGTCTGCCGCGAGAGTCAGCAGGAGGCCGAGGATTATTATCAGCGCTACGCCGTCGATCTGGCCGACCATGGCGCCGTCGACCGCCATATGGCCATGAAGAAGGAATTCGCCAACTCCCACGACCCCCATGTATTCGACCAATACCGCCAGCGTTTCGCCGGTGGCGTCGGCACCTATCCCCTGGTTGGCACGCCACGGCATATCGTCGACGAAATGGTCAAGATGCACGCCATCGGCTTTGCCGGCACCACTTTGTCTTTCGTCAATTTTAGCGACGAGTTGCCCTATTTCATTGACCGGGTACTGCCGCTCATGGCGAGCGCCGGCCTGCGTCGGCCGCGCCCATGAGATCGGCACCCTTCCCCTACATTCTTGCCGCCGACGGCACCGCCGCGGTTAAGGCAACACCACCCCCGGGCGGCCAGTTCATTGATCTGTCCCTCAATGAATCCAGCTACGGTGCCAGCCCCCGGGCAATTGCCGCGGCCACGGCCCGTTGCGCCGACCCGGCGCGTTACCCCGACCCGGCCAGCACCGATTTGCGCGAGGCTTTGGGCCGCGTTCATGATCTCGACCCCGCCCGCATCGTCTGCGGCAACGGCTCGGAGGATTTGCTCGACATTATCGGCCGCATATACGCCCGCCCCGGCGACGAGATCCTCTTCACCGAACATGGTTTCGCCCAGTTCCGCCTCATCGCCACTCGCCTCGGTGCAACCCCGGTCACCGCGGCCGAGCACCATCTGACCGCCCAGGTCGAAGCTCTTCTGGCAGCGGTCACCGAGCGCACCAAAATCCTCTATCTCGCCAATCCCAACAATCCCACCGGCACTTATCTCCCCACCCCGGAACTGCGCCGGCTTCACGCGGGCCTGCCGCAGTCGGTTCTACTTGTGATTGACGCGGCTTATGCCGAATATGTCGGCGCATCCGACTATGACAGCGGCCTCACCCTCGCCCGTGACAACAGCGCCAAGAATATTGTCGTTACCCACACCTTCTCCAAAGCATACGGCCTCGCCGCTTTCCGAGTCGGCTGGGCCTATGCCCCCGCCGGCGCCATTGGCGCCATGAACCTCGTCCGCGCCATCGGCAACCTCAACGCCATCGCCCAAGCCGCGGCACTTGCCGCCCTCGACGATCCCGGCTTCGTCGCCCGCACCTGCGAGCACACCGCCGGCGAACGCACCCGCTTGACCGCCGCGCTGACGTCTCTTGGTATTGCTGTGCCCAACGGTCGCACGAATTTCCTGCTCGCTGGTTTCCCGGACGCGGGCGCCGCCCACCGCCATCTCGCCCGCGACGGCATTGTCACGCGCCCGGTCGCCGACCATGGCCTCCCCACCTATCTGCGCCTGACCATCGGTTTGCCCGCGGAAAATGACGCGGTCATCGCCAGCCTGCGGAGCTTCATGGTGTGACCCAACCGCTCATCAGCGTCGAGCATGTTTCCAAATCCTTCGGCGGCATCCAAGCCGTCCGCGATTGCTCCCTCACCGTCCAAAAAGGCTCGATCACCGCCCTCATCGGCCCCAATGGCGCCGGCAAGACGACGCTGTTCAACATGGTCGCCGGCTTCATGCCGCCCACCGCCGGCCGCATCACCCTCGACGGCGAGGACATCACCGGCAAACCGCCCCATCAGCTTTTCGCCCGTGGTCTTGTCCGCACATTCCAGATCCCCCATGAATTTTCCGCCATGACGGTGCTGGAGAACCTAATGGTGGTGCCCATGGAACAAGCCGGCGAAAGTTTGTTGGTCGCCTTGTTCGTCCGTGGCCGCATTCACAAACAGGAAAGCGAAATCCGCGAGCGCGCCGAGCAGGTACTTGAATTTCTCCGCCTCACCCATCTGCGTTTCGAACGCGCCGGCAATCTGTCCGGCGGCCAGAAAAAACTGCTCGAGCTTGCCCGCACCATGATGACCGACGCCAAAATCGTGCTGCTCGATGAATTGGGCGCCGGGGTCAACCGCACATTGCTGGCCGAATTGGCCACCGATATAGAACGCCTCAACCGCGAACAGGGTTACACATTCTGGCTCATCGAGCATGACATGGACCTCATCGCCCGCCTCTGCGACCCTGTCATCGTCATGGCCGAGGGCACTGTCCTGACCCAAGGCACCATGGCCGAAATCCAGGCCAACCCGGCGGTAATCGAGGCCTATCTCGGCGCCGGTGCCGCGGCCCGGCGGACCGCCCCATGACCTTGCTGGAAGCGACCGGCATGACCGGCGGTTATGGCGAGATGGATATTCTCGACTCTGTCCATATGTCCGTCGACAAGGGCGAAATCGTTTCCATTATCGGCCCCAACGGGGCCGGCAAATCCACCGCCATGAAGGCCATTTTCGGTATCGTCCATCTGCGCCAGGGCCGCGTGATTTTCGATGGCGATGACATTACCAACGCCGCCACCCAGACCCAGGTCCAGCGCGGCATGGCCTATGTGCCCCAGGAGCGCAACATTTTCCCCAATCTTTCCGTGCATGAGAATCTCGAGATGGGGGCATTCAGCCGCAACGACGACATCACGGCCTCCCTCGATCATGTCTATGAGTTATTCCCGCCTTTACGCGAAAAAATGCGTCAGCCCGCCGGCGAGCTTTCCGGCGGCCAGCGTCAGATGGTTGCCATCGGCCGCGCCTTGATGGTGACCCCGAAACTGCTCATGCTCGACGAGCCCACCGCCGGCCTATCGCCCAAATTCATGGCCGAGATTTTTGACCGTATCATCGCCGTCAACAGCACCGGCATCGGCATTCTCATGGTTGAGCAAAATGCCCGCCAGGCCCTTGAAATCTCCCACCGTGGTTATGTTCTCGCCACCGGACGCAACCGTTTTACCGACGCCGGTGCCAATCTTCTCGCCAATGAAGAAGTCACCAAGTCCTTCCTCGGTGGCTGACGTCATGGCAAGGGAATATCTGGATTGGGAGGCACGGCGGCGCGGTGCTTGAATTCATCAATTTCTACTTGTTGCCTGGCCTGGTCCTGGGTTGCATCTATACCCTAGGCGCCATCGGGGTCTCGCTGCTTTTCGGGATCATGCGGTTCGCCCATTTCGCCCATGGCGACATGATGACACTGGGCGCCTATCTCGCCTTGGCGGTAGTCGCCGTGACCGGCTGGCCGACGATCACCGCCATTCCCCTGGCCATGCTCGGCACTGCGGCGGCGGCCATTTTCATCGACCGTTTTGCCTACCGCCCGTTTCGCGCCAGCCCGACGATTATTATCGTCATCGCCTCTTTCGGCGTCGCCCTCATGGTCCGCTCCGTCATTCAGATCGGCTGGGGCCTGGAAATCGAATCCTATGCCACCGGCATACAGCGCCCCCTTATCTTTTTCGACAGCCTGCGCCTGTCGAAGAATCACATCCAGATTCTCGTCTCGACAGTGCTTCTGGTTACCGCCATGCATTATTTCCTCTCGCGCACCAAGACCGGCAAGGCCATGCGCGCCATGAGCGATGATCCCGACCTCGCCCGCATCACCGGCATCGACACTGAGCGGGTGGTCACCTGGACTTGGATCATCGGCGCCGGTTTGGCCGCCGCCGCCGGCGTTTTTGTCGGCATGGACACCCAGCTCAACACATTTATGGGCTGGAACCTGCTGCTCCCTGTTTTTGCCGCCGCCATCCTCGGCGGCATCGGCCGTCCCTATGGCGCCATCGCCGGCGGCATGGTCATCGGCCTGGCCGAGGAGCTTTCCACCTATCCCTGGATCACCGACGCGCCGCTGCTGTCGCCGGGTTACAAGACCGGTGTCGCTTTCGGCATCATGATTATTTTGTTGATCTGGCGGCCCAGCGGCTTGTTTCGCGGCAGGGTCTTCTGATGGAACAAACGCTCTTCGGCATCATGATGTATTTCGTCGCCATGTTCACCATCGGCGGCATCTACGCCATTATCGTCCTCGGCCTCAACATGCATTGGGGTGTCAGCGGCCTGTTCAACGCCGGCATCGCCGGTTTTTTCGCCATCGGCGCGTATACCACCGCCATTCTCACCACCCCCACCAGTCCCAAGCATCTCGGCGGTTTCGATCTTCCGGTCTGGCTGGGCATGCTCGGCTCCATGGTGACTGCCGGCATTGTCGCCTATGGCGTCGGCCGTATCTGTTTGCGCCTGCGCGCCGACTATCTCGCCATCGCCACCATCGGCATCGCCGAAATATTCCGCCTGGTGCTGAAAAACGAAACTTGGATGACCAACGGCACCCGCGGCATCACCAATGTGCCGCGCCCTTTTGAAGATTTCGCCACCCCATGGTCCCAAATCGCCTTTCTCGGCGTCGTCATCCTCGTCGTCGCCGCCACCTACTTCATTGTCGAACGCGCACTCGATGCCCCTTGGGGGCGGGTCATGCGCGCTATTCGTGAAAACGATACCGCCGCCGAGGCCGCCGGCAAGAATGTTGTCCGCTTCCGCCTCCAGGCTTTTGTCTTTGGCGCCATGTTCATGGGCCTCGGCGGCGCCATGACCGCCCACGCCTTCAAATTCATCGGCCCCGAGGCCACCGAGCCCCTGCTCACCACCTTCCTGGTCTGGGTGATGCTGATAATCGGCGGCAGCGGCAACAACCGTGGCGCCATCCTCGGCGCCATTGTCGTTTGGGCCATCTGGTCCATGACCCAGCTTGTCACCGGATTTTTGCCCCCCGATTGGGCCGTCCGTGCCTCCCTGCTGCGCGTCTTCCTTGTTGGCTTGCTGCTTCAGGTCATGCTGCAAAACTTCTCCGGCGGCCTGATCCCGGAGAAATCACCGAAAATCGGCGACCGCCAAAAACAAACCCCCGCTCCCTGACGGGAACGGGGGTTTCGCAACCACGAACCGGTATCGAGTTATTCCACCAGGCCGAGTTCCTTGAAACGATCGCCGTCGACGACGAACTCGCCGATAACGCCGGCCACATCACCGTTTTCGTCGAAGTCATGACCGCCCGAGACGCCGGAATAGTCGATGTCTTCACCCGCCGCGATAGCGGCCTTGGCTTTTGCCCATTCGCCGGGCTCGATGACCATGCCTGGAGGGCCGGCAACCTCGCGCAACGCGGCGGAGATCGCCCCGCGATCCGTCGTCCCGGCTTTTTCGATCGCCAGCGCCAGCAAGAATGTGGCGTCATAAGTCTGATTGATGAAAATGGCATCCAGATCGCCGTCCGGATAGGCCGCCATGAAGTTCGCTTGGAACTTCTCGGCCGCTGTCGAGGCCGCCGGTGAGGATGGTGAGGTGAAGAAGGTGCCTTCGAGATTCTCGGCACCGATCTGCTCGATCAGCAACGTGTCGCGCAGGGAATCCGTACCGATAAAGGACTCGAACATGCCGCCTTCCAGCGACTGGCGCACGATCGGCACCCCGGTATCGCCGGCAAAAGCGATCAGCACCAGCGATTGCGGGTCGCCTTTCGACAGGGTCGCCAGTTCCGACCGGAAGGAAGTCTTCTTCGGCTCATGCACCTGATCGCCGGTAATCACGCCGCCGGCGGCCGTATAGGCATCGCGGAACGCGCCGGCAATACCCACGCCATAATCGTCGTTGACGTAAGACAGCGCCACTTTCTCGATGCCCTTGCCCAGCACTAATCGGGCCAGGACCGCGCCCTGATAATTATCGCTCGGCACCACCCGGAAGATCAGGTCGTTATCGTCCAACCCGGTCACTTCCGGCGACGTCGAGGTCGGCGAGAGCCCGACAACACCGTTGGGAATCAGCATGGCGTTGGCCGCGGCGATGTTCGGCCCGCTCATCAGCGCCCCCACCACGGCGGTGACATTGTCGATATTCACCAATTTGGTCGCCGCATCGACACCACCCTGGGCCGTACCCTGGGTATCGGCCACGGCCAGTTCCAGTTCGCGTCCATCGAGAATGCCGCCATTGGCGTTGACATCGGCGACCGCCAGTTTAGCCGCATCCAGGATCGGCGGCACCAGATTGGCGATCGGCCCGGTAACCGCCATCAGCGCCCCGAGTTTGACGGTTTGAGCCATCGCCGGGCCCGCCCCCATGACGGTGACCAAAGCGGCGGCGGCCGCCGCAGATTTAAGTGTTCTAGAAAATCCGGACATATGTCCTCCCTTTACTCTATTCATTGTCAGCACAGCCCCACGCATTTGTCTTAGTTTAGCGCGCCCGGCCGGTCTGCATCCAGCGGTGTCATTGCGGTAGGTATTCCGCGAACTGTTTTTCCACTTCCGAGGCATCGGCGGCCAGCCCGGCCGCCACCCCTTGCGCCATATCGCCCACATAGACCACTTCCGAACCCGCCTGCACGGCGGCCAGCGCCGCCACGGCTACCTCTTTTGGGGCAAGCTTGGGTTGCGGCTGCTGGGCGCTCATCTCCGTATCCACCGCCCCCGGCATCACCCCCACCACCAGCGTCCCCTGCCCGGCCAGCTGCGCCCGCACCCCTTGCGTCAAGCTCAAGGTCGCGGCCTTGGAGGCGCTATAGGACCCCAGGGCCGGCAGATTCACCCGTGACAGGATAGTCAGCATGTTAACCAAGGCGCCGCCGCCATTGCGCGCCAAGACCGGGGCAAACTCCCGGCACATGGCCAGGGTCCCAAAATAGTTGACTTCGATCTCCTGGCGCTGCTCGGCCATATCGCCGCCGATCAACGGCCTATTGGCGTTGACCCCGGCGTTATTGATCAGCAATGTCACGTCGCCGCACGCTTGTGCCGCCGCGGCCACCGCCCCGTGATCGGTAATATCCAGGGCCAAAATCTCGACCCGTTCGCCATCACCCGCGGCCAAATCCGCCAGGCCGTCCCGGTCGCGCGCGCTGGCATAGACCTTCGCCGCCCCACCATCCAGCAAGGCATGCACGAACGCCCGGCCGATGCCCCGGTTACAGCCGGTCACGAAAGCCACTGCTCCCTTGATATCCATCGTCTCTGCTCTCCCCTCTGCCGACCCGGCATCGCCATCTTGTGGCCCGTCGATCCAATCTGGATCGATCTCCGGCAACGGGATCGAGTCCAGCAGCGTCCGAGTATAGGGGTGGCTTGGGGCGGCGAACAGCGCCCCACAGGGGCCGCTTTCCACCACCGCGCCGTTATTCATCACCATCACCCGGTCGCAGACCACCCGCACCACCGATAGATCATGGCTGATAAAGATCAGGGCAATTCCCAGATCCCGTTTAAGCTCGGCCAGCAGGTCGAGAATTTGCGCTTGTGTCGAGACGTCGAGGCCGGAAACGATCTCGTCCGCCACCACCAGGGCCGGTTTGATCCCGATCGCCCGGGCGATCCCCACCCGCTGCCGCTGGCCCCCGCTGAGCTCATGGGGATAGCGCCGCCCGTGGGCGCTGCTCAGCCCCACCCGCTCCAACAACCCGTCCGTTACCACCAGGGCCGCCCGCCGATCCACGGCCAGCCCGAAACTCAGCAATGGCCGCGCCACGATATCGGCCACCCGGCGGCGCGGATTGAGGGAGGATTGCGGATCCTGAAAGATCATCTGCATACGGGCCCGCAAGGGCCGCAGCGCCGGCTCACCCAAATGGGTGATGTCCGTGCCCTCGAACAGCAACTGCCCGCCCGAGGGTTCATAGAGCCGCAACAGACAACGGCCCAGGCTGGTTTTGCCCGAGCCGGATTCCCCGACGATACCCAGCGATTCCCCCGCCGCCAACGTCAAGTCGATCCCCCGCAGGATCGGCCGCATGGGCGTCGACCTGAACAACCTCTTGGCGCCCCGGTCCGGCAGCGCCAAACTCAGCCCCCGCACGTCAAGCATAACGCGCCATGGCGCGCCGGTGCTGGTCATAGGCCGCCGCGTCGTCCCGCATCCGCCTTGTCAACTGCCGCGGTACCGGCATCAATCTCTCCCCCGGCCGGTCGTAGCGCGGTGTCGCCGCGAACAGCGCCCGGGTATAGGGGTGCTGAGGCGCCGAAAACAAAGCCTCCGCCGGGCCGCATTCGACGATCCGTCCGCTATGGATGACGCTGACCCGGTCGCAAATTTTCGCCACCACGCCCAGATCATGGGTCACGAACAACAGGGCCGTGCCCTCGTTACGCTGCAACCGGCGGATCAAACGCAGCACCTCGCGCTGCACGGTGACATCCAGGGCGGTGGTCGGCTCATCGGCAATAATCAATTTCGGCCCGCAGGCGAAGGCCCCGGCGATCAGCACCCGCTGTCGCATACCGCCGCTCAATTCGTGGGGATATTGGTTGAATACCCGCTCCGGTGCGCTGATGCGGACCTCGTCCAGCAACTCGAGCGCCCGCCGCCGCGCCGCGCCGCGCCCCAAACCCAGACTGTGCCGCAGCACGTCGCTAAGCTGCCGCCCGATCCGATAGACCGGATTGAGTGCCGTCATGGGGTCTTGCGGGATCAACGACATGTGCCGGCCCAGCATGCGTCGCCGGCTCGCCCCCGGCAGCTGCGCCAGATCGATGCCATCGAATGCCATATTGCCGTCGGTAATCCGTGCCCCGCCCGGCAGGATGCCCAGCACCGCCCGCCCAACCATGCTTTTGCCGGCCCCGGTTTCGCCCACCAGCCCATGCACCTGCCCGGCCGCGACATTCAGATCCACACCCCGCAAGACCGCCATGCCGCGGATCTCCAGATGCAGATCGTCGATCTCGAGAATATCTTTCATCGCCGCATCACCGGGTCCAGCACCGCGCGCAAACCGTCGCCCAGGGCGTTAAAACCCACCACCACGACGATAATACAGGCCACCGGCAACGCCATCAGCCACCAGGATTGATAGACATATTGCCGCCCTTCTTGGATCAGGCCGCCCCAGGTCGGGAAGTCCGATGCCACGCTCAAGCCGACAAAACTGAGGATCGCTTCGACGATCACCGCGATCCCCATCTCCAGGGTCAGCAGCACCAGCAGCACCGGCAGCAGGTTCGGCAGAATCTCGCCCAGCAGGATACGCCACCGGCTCAGCCCGATGGTCACCGCCGAGGTCACATAATCCTGCTCCCGCTGCACCAGCACTTCGGCCCGCACCACCCGGCAGAACCGCGTCCAATCGACAATGACAATGGCGATGATCACCGAATGCAGGCCGGCACCGATCACCGCCACCAGGACGATGGACAGCAACACCGGTGGAAACGCCATCCAGATATCCACCAGGCGCGAGATCACCATATCGGCCCAGCCGCCGAAATAACCCGCCACCAATCCCAGTACGGTCCCCAGAATGGCCGCCAGACTAGCCGCCACCACCGCCACCGTAAGGGCGATCCGCGCGCCGAAAATCAGCCGCGAAAAAATATCCCGGCCCAAGCCGTCCGTCCCCAGCAGATAACGGGGATCGCCCCCGGACCAACGCGGTGGCAGGAGCGAATCCAGCAAATCCTGCCGCAGCGGGTCTTCGGGCGCGAGCAGCGGCGCGCCCAGCGCCACCACCACCAGCAGCACCACGACACCGCCGCCCAGAACAACCCGCCGGTTACCCGCCAGCGCCCGCCATAACCGACGCTCACCCATGACGCACCCGTGGGTTGAGCATGACAATCGTCATGTCGATCAGCAGGTTAATGGCGATGAACAGCACAGCGAAGGTCAGCACCAGCCCTTGAATCAGCGGCAGGTCCCGCGATATCACTGCCCCCAGCGCCATATTGCCGATCCCCGGATAGCTAAAAATCCGCTCGATCAGCACCGTGCCGCCCACCAGAAAGGTGAACTGAACACCGGTCAGTGTCACCGCCGGGATCATCGCGTTGCGCAAAGCCTCGCGCAGGATGATACGCCCCCGGGTAAAGCCTTTCACCCGCGCCACCATGATGTAGTCCTGGGTCATCGCTTCGCTCAGCGAGGCCTTGAGCATGCGTGTGATCACCGCCATCAACGGCAGTGCCAGCGCCACCGCCGGCGCCACCAAATGGGTCAGCAGCATGGCCAGCACCCCGAACTCGCCCCGCAAGAGGCTCTCGGCCAAATAGAACTGGCTGCTGAATTCAATCGCCTGGCGCGGGTCGACGCGCCCGGAGATCGGCAGCACCGGCACCAGCACCCCCAGCACCAATATGAACACCAGCCCCCACAAGAAATCGGGGATCGCCAGGGTCAGGCCGGTAATCCCGTCCACCAGCGCTTCCGGCCACCGCCCGCGCCAATAGACACCCGCCATGGCCAGCAGCCCCCCACAGCCAGCAAGGTGGCGACCAGCGCCAGTTCCAGTGTTGCCGGCAAGCGGCTCAACACCAGCAGACCGACATTCTGGCGCAAACTGATCGAGATGCCGAAATCGCCGCGCAGCAAATCCGCCAGCCAGCGCGTAAACTGCACCAATATCGGCTGGTCCAGGCCATAGACGCGCCGCAGATTGGCGATATCCTCGGCCCCCGCGCCGGGCGGAATCATCATCGCGATAGGGTCGCCCGGAACCACCCGCAGCAACACGAAGACGATCACCGCCACACCGAACAGCGTCGGCACCGCCAGCAGCAGGCGCCGCAAGAAATACGTCCCGGACACCGGGCCCCGGCTTTCGCTTGTCCCGGCCCTAGTTTGCCGGTTTGATCAGTTGCGGCAGCACATAATTGGCCACATGCGGTGTCATCGACAGCCCCTCGCGCAGCACGATCGGCTGTACATATTGCAGCAACGGGATGACATAACCCTGTTCGGCGATATACCGGTCGACCTTCTTATAACCCGCGATCCGTTTGGCCTCGTCCGTTTCGCCCAGCAACGGCAGCAACATGCCGTCGAGATCGTCCGTATCCCAAACCGAATGGGGCGACGGCCCGAACATGGCGAAGAAGGTCGAGGTCGACGGATCGCCGATGGAGTTGCCCCAGTTATAGAAAGCCGCCGGCGCCAATTCGTCCCGCGCCCGCAATTCGAAATGTTTGGCGATCTCGTATATTTCGATTTCCGCCTCGATCCCCACATTGCGCCACATGCCGACGATCGCCTGGATCATCTCGAAATCTTTCGGCTTAAAACCCCGCGTCGTCTGAATGGTGAACTTCACCGGGTTATCCGTCGAGAAACCCGACGCCGCCAACAATTCTTTCGCTTTGTCCGGGTCGTAGGGCACTTTGATACTGGCATCGAAGGCGGCATATTCCGGCGCTTGCAGGGTATCTATAGGCACCCCATAGCCGCGCAGTAGCCGGTCGACAATGGCTTCTTTGTTGATCGCGTAGCTGGCCGCCAGGCGGACATTCTTATCCTCCATGGGACCGATATCATTGAGGAAAATCATCGCGATGTCCGAGACCGGCGTTGACAGCCCCTGCAACCCCGGTTTGGCGCTCAGCCTGTCGAATTCCTCATAGGGGATTTCGATGGTCAGATCCGATGCCCCACTCTCGATTTCGGCGACCCGGCTGGTCGCGTCGGTGACGAATTTGAATACCACCGTTTCGAATGCCGGTTTCGGCCCCCAATATTTGTCGAAGGCTTTTAGCCGCAGGAACGAATCCCGTTCGAACACATCCACCCTATAGGGCCCCGAGCCAATAGGATTTTGCTCGAAACCCTCGCTGCCCACCTCTTCGAGATATTTTTTCGGCAGCACATAACCGGTCAGGAAGGCCATCCATTTGAACAGCACCGGGTCGAAATTCAGCACATCGGCGGTGATATTGTTGCCATCGATCTCAAAGTTGCCGATCCCGGCCCACACCGGCTGCACCGGATTGCCCGCGTCAGGGTCCGCCGCGCGCGTCAGCGACCACACCACGTCTTCGGCCGTCACCGGCGCCCCGTCATGCCAAAAGGCGCCGTCGCGCAGGGTAAAACTGACCTTGCTGCGGTCATCATTCCAGCCCCAACTGGTCAGCAAACCCTCCCGCAAACTGAGGTCGTTATCCAGGTCGAGATACTGGTCGAACACCGACTTATAGATCGATTGCAGAGTCGGATTGACCGCCGACGTCCCCACTGTCGGATCCCATGACGGCAACGCCACATTATAGGCGATGGTCAGTGAATCCGCGCTCTGCGCCAACGCAGCGCCACCAAAGGACGAGGCCAAAACCGGCAGCGCGGCGGCACCGGCCGCGCCATATTTCAGCACCCGTCGACGATCCATATATTTCATGAATTTTCCTCCCCAGGAGCGAGTCGGCATTTTGCCGCCCGCAATTTGTTTTGATTATTCGGCGGCGGGCTCGCTCTCCGTCCAACGCGCCATCAGCGTGTTGGACGGCAGTGATTCATCCGCCATCTTCTTCGCTGTCTCAATGCCGGCAATCGGCAAGTTCGCGGGGTCCAGCAACCCGATCTGTACTAATACCGAAGCCTGATCCCAGTAAATATGCTCGTGATAGAGCTTGTTGCCGCGGAAGCAAATGATCCCCACCAGCGGTATTTCCACATACCGCCGCGTCGGCGCCACACCCGGCAGCATCCAATCGATTTCGATATCATGGGTAAAACAAAATAGCATTTCATCCACGACCCTATCCGACCCCACGGTCCGTGAGATCGGGATCAGCTTGGTATCCGCCGGCGTTTTTGGAATGAAATGGTTCTTGTAGAACCGATGTAGATCCTTGTAACCGACCCCGCCGGTCATGGTCGGGATATGATTGACGTAGGGCTCATCCACCATGGTCGCCATGGTCGCGTCCACGTCGCGGGCCCCGAATTCATAGTCGACATGGGCCTCCCACAGCTCTACCAGATTGTAAATCGGTCCCATCACCCGCCGAAACAGTGCCACCGCGCTGGTATGGGCGATCATCGCCGACGCTTTATCGTAGGACGGCCGCCCCGGCGTGCTGAACGCGTGGGCCGCCCCGGGATAGTCGAAAAATTCGGTATGTTTGTGATCGCTGAAGGCAGCCTTGATTTTGGCCACGGCCTCTTGCGGCACATGGTCATCCTCGCCGGCGAAATGAAATGCCATGGGACAGGTTACGGCCCCCGCCTCGTCGAGCAGACTCTCGATACCAACGCCGTAATAGCTCACCGCGCAATCCACCCCGCACCGCGCCGCCGCCAGAAAGGCCAGCTTGCCGCCCAGGCAGAAGCCCAGCGCCCCGACCATACCGGTCACTTCCGGCATCGCCCGCATGGCGGCCACCGTAGCACCCATATCTTCGGCCGCCTTGTCCAGGTCGAACTGGCCCAGATAGCCCAGCGCCTTGCCGAAATCCGCCTCGTCGTAACCCAGCGATATTCCCGGCTCGATGCGCCAAAACAGGTCCGGCGCCACCACCACATAGCCTTCTTCGGCATAATGCTTGGCCACGTCATGCATCTGCTGGTTGAGCCCGAAAATCTCTTGCAGCAATAGGATCGCCGGCCCGCTGCCGCTTTCGGGCAGTGTCACCAAGGCCTTGAAATTCCCGCCATCGGCGGCGGCGATATCCATATAAGTGCCCGTCATACGAGCTTCCTCCCTGCCTATCCGTCCGATCCATGGGGCCGGCGAACGATTGTCAGCGCAAGCTTAGTGCGCCCCCCAAGGTGTGTAAACGCGCGCGCCGACCGCGCCGGCGAATCCCTGCTACACTCACCGGCAAGCGACCAGGGAGGATCGAGAATATGCGCGCCTTGATGATGGACACCCCGCTGCTGATTTCGGCTCTACTGCGCCACGCCGCCAACGCCTGCGCTGACCAACAAATCGTCTCGCGAACCGTCGCCGGACCCATCCACCGCTATACCTATGCCCAAGCCCACCAGCGATCCTGCCAACTCGCCAATGCCCTGGTGGCGTATGGCATTACCCCCGGCGATCGCATCGGCACCATCGCCTGGAACGGTTTTCGTCATTTTGAGATTTATTTTGCCGTCTCCGGCATGGGTGCTGTCTGTCACACCATGAATCCCCGGCTCTCCCCCGACCAGCTCGTCTATATCGTTAATCACGCCGGTGACCGGCTGCTGTTTGTCGATACCACATACCACTTTCCTGCCCTTGGTCGAGGCCATCGCCAGCCAATTGACCAATCTCGAAGCCGTCATTGTCATGACCGGCGCCGAGGATATGCCTGCGACAACACTCACCAACGCCCTTTGTTATGAAGATTTCATCGCTGCCCATAGCGACAGTTACGACTGGCCGGATTTCGACGAGAACACCGCCTCGTCCCTTTGTTACACCTCCGGCACCACCGGCAATCCCAAGGGCGTCCT
>QIGO01000082.1 GCA_003230015.1 Alphaproteobacteria bacterium
CGCCAAAACAAGACTCTAACCGTCTTCTTGGCGGTAGACCTCGAAACCACCGACGGTCCCCAACGCCACATATTGCTGCCGCACCCGATCCATGATCGCTTGGCTGCGCTTGGTATTATATTTGTCATCGGGCCGGTAAAGCACCAGCTTTGGCGGGTCCATGGCGATCTGTTCCAGCACCGCCGCCAACTCTTGGTCGTCGCGCACGCCCAACGCGGTGGAGAAGAAGCTGAAGGGATTTCGCCGCTCGGCCAGAAAATACAGCTCCGGATTCATCGGCAGCACGAAGATCGCCTCATCCGCCGCTGTTTCCCGTTGGATCAAGGCGATGGTCCGCCCATAGGCCCGGTAGGAAGGCTCGTCGATCCGCAACCCGGCCCAGCGCCGCGCGTCGCTTTCCACCGCCGCGACCCGCTGCCCTTGCACAATCCCGACGATGCCCCGGGTCAGCGGCTGCCCGGCCTGATAGTACAGGCCCACGCCGCTCAGCATCAGCGCCAGCGCCACCGGCGCCAGGCCCCGCCACTGACCGCAATCGGCGGTCAGCCAAAGCAACGCCGCCAGCGTCAACGCCAAGCTGAAAAACAAATATATCGGGATCTGAAAATGCACCGAGACCAAAGCATAGAAAACCGCCATGAACGGCAGTGGATGAAAACCACGGCCATTGCGCCCGTCGCGCATGAGCGACCGCAGGGTCAGCCCGCCGGTCACCCCGGCCAACAGCACCGCACTGCTCCAGAACATCCCGTTCAGCACCGCCGCGGCACTGTCGAATTGCAGGATATTCACCAGGCCCAGCAGCAAATAGGGCGCGTAGCTGGCCTGTTCAAAAAAATCCAACTCTGTCAGCGCCAGGGCTGTGACGAAAACATCGTCGAACCAATAACCCAGCGACCCATTGACTGCATGATAGACCACCAGCGGCAGCGCCCCCAGCAAGCCACCCAGGCCAAGTCGCCCCGCCATCCGCAGCACTTGCCGATCATCTGCGCCGCCATGGCGCCAGGTCCAGGCCAACATCGCCAGCGGCCAGGGCGCAAACACAATCAGCGTCATCGAATGAGCCTTGGTCGCCAGATACCCGGTAAGTCCCAACGCCATCACCCCCAGCAGTATCCGCGCCAGGCGCGGCCGCCCGGTCCCCCTTGGCGTTTCGGCCAGCAGCCATGTCAGCACCCCCATGGCCACCAGCACGCCGCTAAGCTGGCGGAACAGGAACACCAGCGCCAACAGCAAACCGATGGTCTCCAGCCGGCCCCGCGCCCCCGGCGGCAGCCACACCAGCACCCCGATCATCGTCACCGCCAGCGCCAGCGCATACCAATTGGCGCTCGGATTGAGAAACTGCACGAATGACAAGGCGGTAAAGGATATCGCCACCAGCGCCGGCAGAGCCACGCCCCGCCCGGCAAACAACAGCGCCATGACGCCGGCCTGTACCAGCCCCAGCGCCACCAACGGATAACGCAGGCTGACCAATTCCATGCCGAACACTCGCAGCGCCAGCGCGTTGATCAGCGTCACATAACCCGGGTGAATATCTTGAATGTCCCGGTTCAGCACGTCCCCGGCCAATATCCGGGCCGCCACATGGACGAACACACCCTCATCCGCCGGCCACCAGAACCGGTTGTAGAAGAGGCCGAGAATCAGCCCCGCGCCAATCAGCCCCAATGCCAATCCGGCATGCTTTTCCCGCGCCAACACCTGCGCTGTCCGCGCCCCGGGGATGAGTGTCAATGGGCCAGGCCCAGCGTCTTGCGCAACGGTTTCTTGCGCACCTTCCAGATCACCCCATCCACCAGATAATGGTGAAAATTGATCGTCTGAAAGATCACGATCGCCGGCACCAGCGCCGCCACGAAACCAATCAGCGAAAGATACAACGCCGTGGAAAGGCCAAAACAAACAAGTCCATAGAGCCAAAAGTTGCGACTCTGACTGAGCCATGAAAGAAACCGCGCCTTGGCATCGACACCGTCACGAAACCGGCTGTTATTGAACAGCCAGACAAACAGGATGTACTGGGTATTGTGCCACATATTCAGCACCAGCCACCCGGCGTCGATACTGTCGATCGCCACGTAACCAATACCGAAAAGCGCGAAATGGCTGATCATGTAGAGTGTGTGGGCAATAGCCAGGCGGCCTTGCCACCACGCCAGAACCCGGGTCGCGGCCCACCAGGCCAAACTCGCCAACGCCAGGAACCCAACCATATCGACGGCCAATCCAGGCACCGGAATGACCCACAAATCGAGGCCGAGAAATGTCCCTGGATCCTGATTCGAGCGATGCAGGATGCCCCACAGCGGCACCAGATAGAATGTCGCCTTGGCCCAACGTTCGTTTTCGTCTGCGGCACCGGCCGCCTTGCGGCGATAGACCTGCGCGACGCCGAAGCTCTGCCGGCTGTAATGGAACCACTGCCAATAGAAATAGACTGTCGCCAGCACCCCGAAGCCGAACAGCGAAGAGGCGGCCACCACCGCCGCCAGCACCAGGAACGGCAGTCCCAAGACCAGGAAGCGATGGGCGCGAAAGCTCTCCTGATCGAAGCACAGTCTGGTATAGGTGGCGATCACATGATGGTAGCCGAACAGCCAAAGATTGATCACCAATATCGGCAGAAACAGTTGCGGTGTGTTGACCACCACAAGCCCGCTGGCAATTGCCAGCAATGCTGTGCCAACCACGAAAACCAGGTCGAACGATGGCGACCGCAACCAGCCAATCGCCGGCGCCGACGCCTGATCCACGGTCGCTGTCATCTCCGCCCTCCGGCCCATTGCCTGCGCACCAACGCTGGCGCAAACCCGCTAAGGAAACGATAATCTTCCAAGGCATTTGTTCGGCATATGTTCTAAATTTTCTCGACCCATCCGGCGCCTCGGCCAGCGGCGTCGCCTTTTCCCGGAGGCCACTCGATTACTTACGGCTTTGTTAAGGCCTGCCCCTCAAAATGGCGCCGAATCGAAGGGGGAACGGGCTTTGGCAGCCGCCCAGCATGAGATAGAGATCAACGGCAAGCTATTTGGCCACGCCATTAGTGTCGACGCGCGTTACGTCTTTTATACTGCCGAGGGTCAGCTCAGACACCTTGACGACCAGCGCTTCGATAGTGTCGAGGAGGTCAAACTGGCCGTCATCCGGGCACTCGTTGGCGCCCCTATGGCCGGAAATCTACAAGCCTGACCCACCGCCGCGCGCCAGCCTACCAATATCGCCCAACTTGTGAACGGCTCTGCAAATCGGTGCCTTCGCCGATTATCGCAGGCCGTTGCGGGCTCGAATCCGGGCCAGCAGTTTCTTGATCGGCGCCTCGCCCTCGGCCCGGCTGGGGCCGTGTATTTCGCGGATATCTTCCGCGGTCGAGCTATCGAAACCGACCCTCGGCCCGTTGGCGAGGAACGCCGGGATCTCCATATGTTCTGAATATTGCGCGACAGGCGTTACCGTCACCGCCACGGCAGCCCGTTGCCCCGCCGTCTTTGCCCCATCCGCCCGGCCTGACGGCTGCGGCAAACCCGGATTATCGGCCACCGCCGGTTTTGCCGGCACCGGCTTCGTCTGCGCGGGCGTTGGCTTCGGCCTGGCCGCTGCTTTCGCCGCCGCACCGGTACGCTCGTTCCACTCGATCAGATCGGTAATCGTCTGCTGCATTTTCGACCGCAGCTCATGTTCACTCTCGCGCAGGCTTCGATCCTGCTGCTGCAGCGCCCGCAATGAGCCAATTTCGCTAATCAGACTATCGATCTTTTCGCTGAGCCGCTCTTTGTCCCGCATCAATCGTCTTAGTTCTAGCGCCTGCATTTCGACGATCGGCACCAAGTCACGCAAATAAAGGTCGGTCATACCAATTGCACCGCAACCTCTACCAATACCGCTACCAAGTTATCAGGTCTGCGATGACGCCGCGCCAGCGCTCGCCTTCTGCAGTTTTTCTTGATTCATGCGCTCCAATATCTCGCGCACCTTGCTTGTCCCTTCGGGCCCAGCGTCCTCGCCATCGTCAGGCGTCTCGGTCTCCTCCACCTCGGCCAATTGCTCCGGCATCATCGGTGCGACCGCCCCCAAGGCCGCTGTCGGCAAGATCCCTGGCGGTTCGGGCAACACGTCCTCGACCGGGGCTTTATTGGCCCCGTCATCGCCCGCCACATTATTTGTCTCCACCATCGCCGTGAGTTTGTCGTCCATCTGGCGCAAAATTTCGGCACCTTGATCGCCGCCGGCAGCTTCCATTGCCAACAACAGCGAGTGCAACATGCCGCGAAGCTGCTGATTTTCCGCGGCCATCTTGCTGATCAGCGCCTTGCTTTCTTCAAGTTGTAATTGCCTTTGCGCTTGATCCTGCTCGATGGCGTTCATCATACTGATCAACCGTGCCGAGGCCTTCTTGCGCGAGTTGTCGATCAGGTCGAACCGCTGTTCGGCGGCTTCGACTCGCTGGCGCAGTTCATCGATGTTGATCATGGCCCGGTTATCCCTGTCGGTGCGACGAGGGTTAATGTTCTGACAGGGAAAAGTTTGCACATTCTTAACCGTCAAGAATGAGCTTCCGGCAGGCCTCTTTAACAAATCTTAATTCACCCGGCTAACAATCCCGATCATGCTTGTTAGTTGCTGGCGCCGACTCTGGAACAACCGGGTGGGACCCGTTCCGGCTCATCCTTTCTAGCCGCTTCCGGCCCTGCAGGGGATTTACGCACGATGTTGAAATGGTCGGCGATCGCCGCAATCGTTATTCTGATATCGTTAACCGGCCCCGGCCCCGCCATGGCCAGTTGGCAGGAAGACTACGCCTCGGGTCAACAGGCGCTCCTGTACCGGGACTACGCTGCCGCCGAGCAATATTTTACCGCCGCCCTAACCAAGGCGGAAAACTTCGACGCCAATGACGACCGTCTCGCCCGCACTTTGAACGAACTGGCCCGCGTTTACCGGCTGCAGCGAAAATTCGCCAAAGCCAGGCCATTGTTAGACCGCGCCATAATTCTTTTCGACCAGGGTAAGGCACCCGACAATCCGGTTCTTGCCGAAACCCTCATGGCCGCCGCCGAAGTGCGTGCCAGCCTCGACGAAGCGAAAAGCGCCCAACCCCTCGCCGAGCGCGCCCTCGCCATCCGCGAGCGCCAGTTCGGCCCGTCCCATCCCGCCGTCGCCGATGCCTTGGATTTACTCGCCGGCATTCAGATCCGCCTGCAGGATTTGCCCGCCGCGGAAACAGCCCTTGACCGCGCCCTCGAAATCCGCGAGCAAAGCTACGGCCCCCAACACCGCAGTGTGGCGGCATCCCTCGACCGGCTGGCGGCGTTGTACATCGCCGGCGATCGACTGGCCGACGCCGAACGCTTGCTGGCCCGCGCCATGCGCATACGCCAGCGGACCCTCGGTGCCGATCACCCGGTTAACGCCAAGAGCTTTGACAGCCTTGCTCAGCTTTACCTCGCCCGCAACGACTATACCCAGGCGCAGGCCATGTTCACCAAGGGCCTTGAGCTGCGCCGTGCAGCATTTGGCCGCAGCAATCTTCAGGTCGCCGCCAGCCTGACGAGCCTCGCCGCCTTGTCCCGGTCCCAGGGCGACTACGCCACCGCCTTGAGCCAGCTCACCGACGCCCGCGACATTCGCCGCACCATCATGGGCACCGATCACCCGGACGTCCTGCGCGACCGCCAGGATATTGCTGAACTCGAACGCCTGCAGCAGGTCGCCGCGAAGACCGCCACCGCAACCCTCCAGGCTTCCGATACCACCCCGACCGCCGCGCCCGCTGCCGTGCCGACCCAACGAACCGCGGTCGCGCCGGCCGTCGCCCCGATAGCTCCCGCCTACCCTGTTCCCGCCGACCCTGATTCTGCCGACCCGGTTGTCGCCGGCCCTGTCCCTGCCGACCCGGCCGTCGCCGGCCCTGACCCTGCGGCAGCGGCTGGCCCGTCTCTCCAGCTTGCATCATTCAAGTCGCCAGAGGTCGCGACCTCCGAATGGCAACGGCTTCGGTCCAGCTTCCCCCAATTGCTGGCCGGGCAGCAACTCGATCTGCAACGCATTGACCTTGGTGAGCGCGGTATTTTCTATCGTGTTCGCACCGGCCCCTTTGCCGATCTCGCCACGGCCAGGGCCGCCTGCGCGCAGCTGCAGGACCAGAAACAAGCCTGCTTGGTGGTCGCCCGTTAACCCTCACGAACCGCCCTCCGGCTAGCCGGTTGTCAGCCGGCAAAGCCTTGCCTAATGTGGATCTCATGCCTCCGAGTCGCGGTCGCTGCAAAGAGATCCCTCGCCATGAAACGCAACACGCCATCCCTCCGCGCATTGTCCCTCGCCACCGCTGCGGCAATCATGTTTGGTGCCACGGCACCCATGCCGGCACGCGCCGCCATGGTCTCCACCGATCAGGCGCTGGCGACTCTTGCCGGCGAAACGGAACGGGCGGCGGTAATATCTTTCCTCGCTCGCGATGACATTCGTGGCGAGATGATTCAATTGGGCGTTGACCCGGCCGAAGCAACCGAACGCGTCGCCAGTTTATCGGACGCGGAAATCGAGAACATCGCCGGCCGCATTGACGAACTCCCGGCCGGCGAAGGCCTTGGTATCCTCATCGGTGCCGCCGGCCTGGTCTTTATCATTCTGCTCATCACCGACATCATCGGCGCCACCAATGTTTTCACCTTTGTCCGCTAGCCCGCAAATGCGCTGGTTCACCGGCCGCGTCTTGCTGGTCGTCTGCGCCGTCATACTCGCCGCCTGCGTCGCGCCACGGCAGGCCTCGCCCAATTTGTCGACTTTTGCTGCCGCCGGTTTGCCGCTCCGCGCCGAGCTGACCGATGTTCCCTTTTTCCCCCAGGAAGACCTTTATTGCGGTCCCGCCGCCCTCGCATCGGCCCTGGTCTGGTCGGGATTGCCCGTAACCCAGGCCGACATCGCCGACCAGGTCTTCACCCCCGGCCGCAGCGGTACCCTGCGCAGCGATGTTCTTGCCGCCGCCCGCCGCAACGGCCGCTTGGCGGTGCCGTTGACCAGCCTTGACGATATTCTGGTGGAGATCGCTGCCGGCAACCCGGTCATCGTCTTCCAGAATCTCGCGCTGGATTGGTTTCCCCAATGGCATTTCGCCATCGCCGTTGGTTATGACCTTGAACGCGGCGAAATCATCCTGCGTTCCGGCCGCCAGTTCCGCCGTGTCACCTCGCTTAAGACATTCGCCCGCACCTGGGAGCGCGGCGAGCGTTGGGCCCTCGTCGTGCTGCCGCCCGGCGACCTCCCGGCCAGTACTGACCAGAAGCCCATTCTACAAGCCGCCGCCGGGCTCGAACGTGTCGGCCGCAACGGCGACGCCGCCACGGCATACACCGCCATTCTTGACCGTTGGCCGGACTCCGTCGGCGGCCGTGTCGGCTTAGGCAACGCCCGTTATGCCCTCGGCGATTTTGCCGGCGCGGCCGCCGCCCTGCGCGCCGCCATCGACGGTAACCCGCAAATGCCCATGCTGTGGAATAATCTCGCCTACGCCCTTGCCGAGCAGGGCCGCCTCGATGAGGCCATCGCCGCCGCCGAGGAAGCCGTTTTGCGTTCTGGCAATGCCGACGCCTACCGTGCCACATTGAGCGAATTGCTCGCCCGCGGCGTTTGATCGCGCCTGCCTTACTAACGTCACAAACTGCCGGTTTACCGGCCCTGCCCGGCTCACATATAAATGCTACAAGCCGACGCCACGCAGAGTTTGTATTGTACGGTGCGGGCGTTTGGCGCACCCTACGAATCGGGAATGCCAACTACAATCAAAGCGATGTTTACAAAGCGCAAGGGGGATCATGACACACGCCCGGCACGCCGTCGGCCCCAAGCGGGACCGGGCGCGCAGACAACCATGGAGCAAACTGTCATCAGCACCGACATGACCGTTTCTGGTGACCTGCACTGCGAGGGTGAAATCATGGTAAATGGCAGGGTTTTTGGCGACATTTCGGCCAAGGGGGTCACTGTCGGCGAGGGCGCTCTTGTTGAAGGTGCGATTGTCGCCGATCTGGTGACCATCCATGGCTCTGTCGGCGGCCCGGTAAGAGCGCCGGTGGTCTCTATCGGCAAGACCGCGCGAGTCGTTGGCACCATCACTCACCACACGCTATCTATTGAACCCGGCGCCGTCGTCGAGGGGCGGGCCCCCTGGCGGCCGCGCCCGGATTGGGAAAAATGATGGGGCGGCTGCGGCTGCCCGAACATGATTAAGGAGGAAGAGACGATGTTTTCCAAGAATGGTGAGACTGCTGGCACCAGCGATGATAGCGCTAAGATAAGCGGCAAATCTTCGGGTATACCGTCCCTGATCAGTTCTGATCTGGAGATCATCGGCGATCTCCGCTGCGCCGGTGACATTCAGATCGATGGCAAGGTGGAGGGCAACATCAAGTCCAAGACCGTGACCATCGGCGAGGGCGCCCAGGTTAAGGGATCGATCGCCGCCGACCGCGCAACTCTGCTTGGCAGTGTCAGCGGTGAGATCAAGGCGGAGCAGATCATCATCGCCAAGACCGCGAAGGTTGTCGGCGACATCATTCACCGCAGTTTGAGCGTCGAGGCCGGCGCCATTCTCGACGGACATTGCCGGCGCTTCGATGCCGCCAAGGAAGCCAAACGCGACAATTCCAAGATCGCCCCCCTCAAGCCTGCACAGCCCGGCAACGCCATGCCCAACCAGCCAAAACAGAACAGCAAGCCGGCCACCGGCTAGGCCGTCGTTAAAGGTCCCGGCGCGCGGCAGCGCCGTCTCGCCTCCAAAGGCCGTTTTGACGGGCCCGGCGTAACCGCGTCCGGCCCGTTTTCATTCCCCTCCGGCGCCCACGGCCCTCTGCTGCCCGGGGCCGGTCCCGCTCTAACGGATCGCCGGCGCCCGAACGCGCGATGGACACGACTCGCCACACTAGGCCATGTTTTAGCTACCCTGGGTCTTCAAGAGGGAGGCTTAAGAGATGCGGCAGAAGCTCGAAACTGCAACGGCCACCGCACTAACCCTACTCACCTTCGCCTATCTGTGGGCAATAACACTGGGCGTGGTAACCGTCTCGGCGGTCAACCCGTACTGAGCCGCCGGCAGTATCGTAAGGTGTCACAACTTTGCCCCAGTTGATGCCAAGCATTGACTGGGGCTTTGACTCGCAAGTCCCGGCCACCCCCTGCGGCAAAATGGCACCCACGCGCAAATGACTTGCATTCGCAGTGCATGTTGCGTACGGTTTCGTTCTGCAAGTAATTCGCATTCTCATATAATCGGGAGCTCCACCCCATGAAGATAACCCACGCCGCCGCCGCGGCTGCACTCGCCATCTTGTCCTCGGCACCGGCCATGGCCGCCGAGGAAGTCAATGTCTACTCCTACCGGCAACCCTTTCTTATTCAACCCATGTTCGATGCCTTCGAACGTCAAACCGGCATCGAGGTAAATGTGGTCTTTGCCAAGGCCGGGCTCGTCGAGAGATTAAAGAACGAGGGCCGGAACAGTCCGGCCGATTTGATTTTCACCGTCGATATCGGCCGTCTTAGTGACGTTAAGCAGGCCGGTTTGACCCAATCTGTGACCTCCGAGATACTAACCGCCAAGATACCGGCGCAATACCGCGACCCCGACGGCCAATGGTTTGGCCTCACCACGCGGGCCAGGTTGATTTACGCATCGAAGGACCGGGTCGCACCCGGTGAGATCACCAGCTACGAAGATTTGGCCGATCCCAAATGGGCCGGGCGCATCTGCACCCGTTCGGGCAACCACGCCTACCAGATCTCTCTCCTCGCCGCCTATATCGCCCATTACGGCGAGGAAAAAGCGGAGCAATGGCTGCGCGGTGTGAAGGCCAACCTGGCTCGCAAGCCTCAGGGCAACGACCGCGCCCAGATCAAAGCCATCAGCGAGGGCGTTTGCGACTTATCCCTCGGTTACAACTACTACTACGCCCTGATGCTGGCCGACGAAGAGCAGTCCGTCTGGGCCAACGCCGCCAACGTCGTGTTCCCGACCCTGGGCGGCAAGGGCACCCACGTCAACATCTCCGGCATCGCCATGACCAAGAACGCCCCCAACCGCGACAACGCCGTTAAATTGATGGAGTTCCTGGCCGACGACCTGGCCCAACAAATGTATGCCGAACAAAACAACGAATATCCCGTCAACACCAATGTGCCTTGGTCCGGTATTCTCAAATCCCTCGGCACGTTCGAGGCCGATACAATGCCCCTCTCGACCATCGCCGAATACCGCGCGGTGGCGGCGAAAATCGTCAACAAGGTTGGGTACGACCAATAGCGCGGCCCGGCTGTTAGGGGGCGGCGATCGCCCCGTCAGTCCCCTGGCATCCCCTCTATTGCGCCGCAGCATGACCTGGAGCCATTAACCATTACATTATACTGGAGATATGCAAAAAAGTGATTGCTGCGATGCAATAATTACCCTGTGAGATTGAGGTGTTTGGCACTATCTCCGAAATAGCAAACACCCCAGCCAACCTGCAGGAATGTGATGACCGACATGAAGAACTCCAATCGGCCGATAGCCGCGGACCGCAACCAGACCGGCATTGTCGATACCAGGCCCGTTCAGGGTGCTGCACTTGGCCGCGCGTTGTTAAAGCCTGGCCGCACCTTGCGCGCCGCCATGCAGGCTTTTCGAGCTTGGCGGCGTAACAGAATCGCCATCAATGAACTTGCCCAATGCAGCGACTGGATGCTGGCGGACATCGGCATCCGCCGTGATGAGATCCGCGCAACCCTCCGCCGGGATGCCGAGCAGCCAGGAATTGTTGCGTCGAATCCCATCGGTCCGGCTATATTTCCGCCCCGCCCCGGCAACGACCGGGTGGCGCGCAAGGTAGCCTGACGCGAACCCGCCGGATGCCGTTCTGTGGTAGGCGTTTTTTTAGGAGAGAGGTCGCCACCGGATTCAGCCCGGCGGGGCGAACACCGCCTGCGGCGCGGCGACGCCGCGCAGATTATGTTGCCCCATTGGTTGCCAGTCGAGATTGAGGTTTTGCGCGAAATGCGCGCTCACCAGGACCGGCCGGCCCAATTTTTTGGTCAGCCCTTGGAGCCGCGCCGCTTCATTCGTGGCGGCCCCCACGACGGTCAGTTCCAGGCGCTCCGGCAGGCCGATATTGCCGTAGACCACGTCTCCCACATGCAACGCCAAACCGAAGGACAGCGGCTCGTTACCGTCCTCGACCCGCTGTTTGTTGCTCTTTCGTAGCCGCGCCTGGGCATCCGTGGCCGCCTCCATCGCCGCCCCGCAGGCCTCGCGCTCGCTGCGGCCATCATGGATCGGAAAAATCGCCAGCACCGCGTCGCCGATCAGCAGCAGAACCTCGCCATCATGGGCGCTCACCGCGCCCGCTGTACTCTCAAAATAGCTATTGAGAACATCGAGATAAGCCTCCCCGCTCATCCGGTCTGCCATCGCCGTGGAATCTCGAAGATCGCTATACCAGATCACCGCGTGAATGCGCTCCACATCCCCGCGCCGAATATGACCGCTAAGGATCCGATCCGCCGCATTGACGCCAAAATAGGCATTCAGGATGTTGCGCGTCTTTTGCTCCCTGATAACGACTTTGCTGGCCACCGCCAGCCGCCGCTGGATCCGTTGCAGGGCATGGATATCGCTGTCATTGAACCCGGCGGGCCGGTCTGTCGCCCATGACCCGGTCAGCCCGTCGTCGCTGCTGAAGGGCACGAGATAGCTCATATAGTCGGTCGCCCCCTGATCGAGCATTTCCTCGAGAACCGGAAAATCCAGCAACGCCATGCCGCCGGTCAGCCGCCGCCGCAGATAAGGCACGCCTGTACTTTCCATATGATGGACCGGGCTTTTGCGGTACAGTTCGCCATCCAAGTCGAAGCCGTAGCTCTCCATGGTCACGCCCTGGCCGCGGCGCCAGATATAGCCAAATCCGCGAAACAGCGGATGTAGGGTTCGAAAGGCCAAATACGCCCGCGACAGCGGTATGCCGGCGGCGGCCAAGCGGTTGCAGCAGCCCTCTATGAGCGACTCCATGTCAGTCTCGCCCAGCGCCTGGCTCATCAGCCAATCGGCCAGGATATCGATCAAACCGCCGTCCCAGCGCGGCGATTTTGCGTCAGGTTTGGTCATCAATCCCATTCTTATCAGTGCGGCGCGGCCAGCCCCTATGCCATTTGGCCCCGGCTAACCCGGTTTGACGGCCCCGACTCCCATTTGAGCCCGGGGCTACGCAAAACCCCCAGGCTATAGTCTTACCGCGCTTGAAACACGGTCCTAGTCGAAGGCGCAAGTATATTTCCGCGATTATTTTATCAATTTTGTTTGTTACAGCATTTTCTTCGTTTCAGCATTTTATCCTATTTGTTCCAGGGCGGCCCCTTCCCGGGGTCGCCCTGTTTTTTCTGCTCTTGCGCCGGCCATGCTGCCACGACAATGTGGCGTCATGTCGCCGCCGCCGGACCCAATTCCAAACCTGACCCCGCGCCCGCGCCACCAGGTCTCCCTGACGGTCACGCTTACCGTCAGCATCGGCCTGCTCGTCCTCGTGGCGGTCGGATCGGTCCTCTGGATTGGCCTTAGTACCACCCGCCGCAACACCCTCGACTTGCTGAATGTCCAGTCGACAATGCTCGTCGGCGAGATCGAAAGCGCGATTCGCAACCATCTCAATCCCGTCTTCGAACAGGCAACTTTTATCGCCGATCTTGTCGCCACCGGCGCCCTCGACCCCGCCGACGGCGAACGCCTGAGCGCCGTTATGCTTGGCACCCTCGCCGCCGCGCCGCAAATCATGGCAACCGTTTATTGGGACCCCGATTTGCAAAAGCTGATCGCCTTTCGCGACCCCGGCACGGGCACCGGAACCCTCACTGGCAACGACTCGCAAGACCCCGCCGTCGCCGCCATGATTGCCCGCGTCACCGCCGCGTCCGGACCCCAATGGGGGGCCCCTGCCTTCAGCCGGGATGCCGGCGAGACCTTCGTCAATTTGATCGCCCCGCTGCGCCGCGGTGACGAATTTCTCGGCACCCTGGGCACCGTCGTGGGTATGCGCGAGCTTTCCTTTCTGATGGCGGAGATTAGCCTGCGCCTCGAAGCCACCGCCTTTATCCTCTATGGCGATGATCAGGTTCTCGCCCACCACCATCTCACTTCGGCCAATGACGAGCTGTCGGAAACCGCCCCGACGGTACCGCTTTCCCGCATCGGCGATCTCACCTTGCAACGTCTGGCCGAACGCAAACCCATCCCCGGTTTCGCCAACGCCGCCGCCGCGGGCGTCGAGGTTTCCGCCATTGAAAGCGGCGGCCAGACCCAGATCGTCTTCACCAAACTCATCGATGGTTATAGCGATCGCAATTGGCTCATCGGCGCCTACTTGCCCTTGCAGCAAGTCAACGCCGAGCTGCTCCGCCTCCGCGATGCCGCCCTGGCCGGCTTGGCGACGTTGATTCTGGCTATTGTCGCCGCCATCGGCCTGGCCCGCATTATCGCCCGCCCCATCCGCCGCGTCGCCGCCGGCGCCAACCGGGTCGCGGCCTTGCAGCTCAACGACGTCCAGCCCATTCCGGGCAGCTACATCCGTGAAATCAACGAACAGGCCAGCGCTTTCAACGCCATGCTCACCGGCTTGCGCTGGTTCGAGACTTATGTGCCCCGTCGCCTGGTCGCCCGCCTCATGGCCAGCCATGGCAACGAAACCGCCTCCGACGAACGCGACCTCACCGTCATGTTCACCGACATCGTTGGTTTTACCAGCCTGTCCGAGACCATGAGCGCCGGCGCCATCAAGGAGCTTCTCAACGAACATTTCACCTGCCTGGGCGCCGCCATCGAGGCTGAAAGCGGCACCATCGATAAATATATCGGCGATGCCCTGATGGCCTTCTGGGGCGCCCCCGACCATCTGCCCGCCCATGCCGCCCACGCCTGCCGCGCCGCCCAGGCCATCGCCGCGGCACTTGCCGCCGATAACCGGCACCGGCGCGCACAAGGCAAGCCACCCGTTCGCATCCGTATCGGCATTCACACCGGACCTGCCGTCGTCGGCAATATCGGCGCCCCCGGACGCATGAATTACACCATTGTCGGCGACACGGTTAATACGGCTCAACGACTGGAAGGGCTGGGCAAGCGCCTGCCCCCGGACCAGTCGGATACGACGATCCTCATCAGCCAGGCTACCGCCAGCGCCCTCGATGACAACTTCAGCCCCGTTCCCATCGGCGAATTTGAGCTTGCCGGCAAGCGCGAGCCGCTCGCCGTACTCCAGCTTTCGACTTAGGCCGGCACCTTGACGACTCGAGATCGCGCCGGCTCCCTGCTATGCTGACCTCGCCTGGCCGTTGTCAACATGGTGGAGAATCGGCCGTTTCGCGGAGGACGACCAATGCGCGAGTTTCTGCGCAGCGCATATACGTTGCTTATTACCCTATTCGGATTCATGGCCCTGGCCGCCGGCACTTGGTTCAACACCATAGCCATGGAATCCATATCCGACGGCATTCAGGAAACCGCTGATATAGCGCCGATCCAGGTGATCTTCGGCAGCGCCTTGATGATAACCGGCGCCCTATTGATCGCCGCGGCCGTGGTCCGCGCGGCTATTCGCCATACCCAGGACACGCCGTCCGAATATTAGCACCATCGCCGTCGACGGAAGTCTAAGGCAGGTTCGCCGCCACCGGCACCGCTTGGCCGTCGCTAATGCGCGTTACCCGCGCCGCCAAGACCTCGGCGATACGGCCATACTCTCTGGCCAGCTCAACGCGGCCAGCACCTTGCGCTTCTTTGGCTAACGCCAGGGCTTCCGCCACATAAACCTGCAACGCATCGCTGCTCACAAAACCCAACATTGTCTGCCTTTATCGCAACTCTTACCGAAGCGCTGCAGATTGCGCGTCAATGGTTAACAATTGATGGCCGCCCGTCGTGGGCGGATGGCACCATATCTCCCTGACTGCCTCCATCGAGAGGGGCAATACCCTCACCCCGAACCGTTGAGCGGCGGCGCTCTGGTTTGCATCATGTCTGCCATGTCGCGCTCTCGATTCAGGCGATCAATATCGGCGGCGATCGTCACGCTCTTGCTTTCCGCCGCCACCGCGGCGGCCCTTGTTGCCGATTTTGACACCGCGCTCAAGGCGTATACGCGCGGCGACTACGCCCTCGCCCTTGCCAACCTTCGCCCCTTGGCCGAACAAGGTCTGGCCAGCGCCCAAACATATCTCGGCCACATGCTGCGCCTGGGCACCGGCATAGCCGCCAGTCCCGGCAAAGCGGCAAAATGGTATGGCATGGCCGCCGCCCAGGGCGATCCCGCCGCCCAGAACCAGCTCGGCCTGATGACACTCGACGGTCAGGGCATGCCCCGCGACGCCGCCGCCGCCTTCCGTTGGTTCCAGGCGGCGGCGGCCCAGGGTCACGCCGGCGCCCAGGCCAATCTCGCCGCCTTATATGAGGGTGGCCGCGGCACCGGCCAGGATCTGGAAGCCGCCACCCGTTGGTACCGCAGCGCCGCGCTCCAGGGCATCGCCACGGCTCAGTTCCAATTGGCGCGGCTCCTCGCGGCCGACGGCGACGGCACCGACCCGGTCGCGCAATCCTGGCTGCAACGCGCCGCCAAACGCGGCCATATTGCCGCCCAGCTTGCCCTTGCCGCCAGTGCCATCGATCGCGCCGACCCCGCGGCCGCCGCCAACTGGTTCCAAATGGCCGCTGACCAGGGTTCCGTCGAGGGCCAGTACCGGTTAGCCCAACAATATACCCATGGCCAAGGTGTGCCGCGCAGCCCCGCCAAGGCAATATCGTTGTTCCAAAGCGCTGCCGGGCAGGGCTTTGCCCCGGCCCAATTCGCCCTGGCCGAGATCTATCGCGACGGTGTCGGCACCGCCCGCGATTACGGCCAGGCCGCGGCCTGGTTCCTGCGCGCCGCCAACCAGGGCCATCGCGATGCCCAGGCCTTGCTGGGACTGCTCTACAGCTATGGTATCGGCGTCGAGCCGGACCCCGCCGAGGCGCTGCGATGGACCCGACTCGCCGCCCAACAGGACAATACCGTGGCACTGCTGCAGCTCGCGTCTCTGCACGACCGGGGCCTGGCGACCCGTCGCGATCAAAACGCGGCGACGCAGCTGCTGCGCCAGGCCGCCGAATTGGGTGCCGCCGACGCTCAATTTTTGCTCGCACAGCGCTATCAGCAAGGCCGTGGTTTAGAGCGCGACTATACCACCGCCCATGATTGGGTCCGCCGGGCGGCCATGCAGGGTTATGCGCCGGCACAGAACGGCCTCGGCCTTATTTACGGCAGCGGCCTCGGCATCCTCCCCGACTTGCCCCAGGCCGCCCATTGGTATCGCTTGGCGGCCACGGCGGGTTACGCGCCGGCGCAGACCAACCTCGGCGTCGTCTATGCCAACGGTGACGGTGTTGAGCGCGATCCGCTTGCAGCCGCCACTTGGTCTGCGCGCGCCGCCCGGCAAGGCGATGCCGAAGCCCAGGCCAATCTCGGCCTCATGCTTCGTGATGGCATGGCCAGCAAGGCCACCCCGATTGCTGCCGCCGGCTGGCTCCGCCGCGCTGCCGATCAGGGCTTGGCCAGAGCCCAGCTCGAACTGGCCAGACTTTACGAAACCGGCCGTGGTGTATTCGCCGACGCCACTGGCGCCATCGGCTGGCTCAAGCAAGCCGCGGTTCAGGGCCAGGCCGCCGCTCAAGCCAGCCTCGGCCGCAAATACGAGCAAGGCATTCTTGTCGAACAGGATTACGCCGAAGCCGTGAAATGGTATCGCGCCGCGGCCGACCAGGATCACCCGGCGGCGCAAAACAGCCTTGGTTTGATGTATCTGCGTGGTCTCGGCGTCCCGGCAAGTGACACCGAGGCCGCCACCTGGTTTGAGCGCGCCGCCGATCAGGGCAGCACCGAGGGCCAGATTAACCTGGCCAGGATGTACCAGGACGGCTTAGGCGTCGCCCGTGACGACGGCAAGGCCCGTGCACTCCTCGACGAGGCCGCCCAGAGCGCTCGCCGGAGCCAGCCCGGCATCCCCATCCTACAATCGGCCCAGATCGCCGAGGCCACCCGGCGCGCCGGCGATCAACCGCGCTAAACGGCGGATTCCGGTCGAAATAGGGTGATATCATGACGAATACTTGAACCGGTTGAATATAACCGCACGCCAAATTAAGTGCGAGGTCCAATAACTCAATACTCCCGGAGGAAACATGAAGAAAAAGCTGCACCTCGGCCGGGTAGCCGCCCTCGCTCTGGCTCTTTTGGTCGCCACCAATGCTTCCGCGCAGGCCCAGGACGCCCCCGCCGATGCCATAAAATACCGCCAGACTGTCATGAAGACCTTATCCGGCCATTTGGGCGCCCTTGCCGCCATCGCCAAGGGTGAGGTTTCGTTCACGATCCATGCAGCACCCCACGCCCAGGCCATCCTCGATATCACCGAAATGATGCCCGATCTTTTTGCCGCCAATACCGGCCCGGACTCTGGTGTGGAGAACCGCACGTTGGCAGCGATCTGGGAGGAACCCGATAAATTCAGCCAAGCCATCGACATGGCCATGGCCGAGGCCGCGAAGCTTGTCGAAGTAGCCCGGACCGGCGACCCAGCTGCCATCGGCGCCCAGCTCGGCGCGCTTGGCAAGAACGGCTGCAGCGCCTGCCATACCCCCTTTCGTTCTCGCTAGCAGGCTGCTGAAGAAGTCTGGCGGGAATCAAAATGAAGACAATTTTCGCAGCAATAGGAGTAGATTTGTTCGAATATCGCGAATATTCGATCAAATCTACGACGCATTGATGCGGCAATTGGATCTTTTTGAGCCCGTCACGACTTTTTCAGCAGCCTGTTAGACCCGGCCCGGGTCCCTGCCAATCTGTCGCGGACCCGGTTGACGGCCCGCCTTTTGGTGCCGGCGGTACCGTCACGGTTCACGTTGGGGACGCCTAGAGCTATACTCAGCCCCTCCGAGCGATGACTGAGAGTAGCGTCCCATGGCCGAACCTGTTCCTCTTGGGGAACGCAGCGTCGAGGCACTCACCCGCGGCTTGACCGAGGGCGAGTTCAATGTCAGGGAGGCATTTCTCGCACGGCGGATCCTCCAGGAGCGCCAGCAGCGCCACCGCCGTGCGCGATGGCCTCTTCTCATCGCTGTTATCGGCGCCGCATTGGCCGCCAGCCTCGTCACCGCCACAGTCATTGGTCTCTTGCGCTAACGGGTCGTCAGCCCTTGTTCCGTTCTGATGCATAACTTTGCACGATCGGAAAATGTGTCAAAACAAGAAGCAATATACGTCGAGTGCGCGATTTTCGATCGAGCGTCAGTGAATGGATCGAAATGCCCAAGACAAAAGCCGCGAATACGACTAAAAGCCCCCGCTATCCTTCTGGCCAACACGCTTAGCTTAGCTTATTGAAATCATTATTGGCGACGATTGCATCTGGATCGCCGTATAGACTCCCTACGAGACCCGTAGATGATCGACAAAATCCGCCAGGAGATCACCCATCCCGATATCAGGCGTGGCTTCGACTACTGGTGCCTGCTGCGCGGCGACCGCGATTTCCCCTGCCGCGCCGATCTCGATCCCATAGATATCCCTCACCTTCTGCACATAGTCTCCCTCATCGACGTGCTCGCCGACCCTGTTGATTTCCGCTTCCGCCTCATTGGCGCACGGCCGGCTGCCGGTCATTCGGTACAGATCGGCCAATCAGCCTTCGACTTGACCGAAAAAGAAGGGCGGGCGCGCATTTTGGCACGCTACCAGCGCTGCATTGAAGGGCGCGGTCCGGTCCTCGACATTTATGAAAACGCGTCAACGGATCAGGGCGTATTCCGCATTGAGGCCATCACCTGCCCCTTGAGCGACGACAATACCGCGATCAACATGATGCTCAGTTTCGGCTGCGGCGAGATTGTATATTCCAACCGCCCGCGGCAAGGCGGCTCCCTTTAATACCAAAGGAGTATTGCCCTCGCGTTCATCGGACTGTCCCGATAGCCAGCGATCGGGGTCTGCAAACGCGCTAATCTGCCAGGCTAATTTGGGGACCTAGCCATGCGCCGCTTGTCAGCCAGCCTCATCGTCGCAACCGCGCTGCTCGCCGGCTGCGCGGCGGCAAACGAGCCCGAACAAGATATCATGGCCGCATTTTCGCCTGGCCCCGACCTCACCAACCAGTTTCTCTTGGGCCATCTCGACGATAGCAAGATATCCGACCCCATCCTGAGGCAGATCGTCTACGCCATGCGCCGCGACGATTTCTTCCGGCTGACTTTGGAACAGGCATCCTGCGGCGCCGCCGGGGCCCAGTACTGGGCCGGTTTCGACAACCAATATAACATTGCCTTGGAGGGCGATCCCGTCACCGCCCTCATGTGGTATACCCTGGCCGCCGGCCAGGGCCACAGCACCGCCGAGAATGCATCAGGCAAACTCGCCGCTCAAATGACCGCGGCTGACGTCGCCTTGGCGAAGGACCGCGCCAGCCGCTGGCGGCCCGCCGACTGTTAGCCCCGCAGAGCCACATGGCCTTGCGATAGTGCCTCACCCGCGCTAAGACCGAATTCACCGAGATGAGCCCATATCTGCGAGATTTGGGATCGGCACAACGGCGTCACAGCGGAGCATTTCAGCGTGAATCGATTTCGCAGCGTCAGTCCGCAACCCGCTGCAACGATGCTCAACGCCCGAGAGTATTTCGGCGAAAAGCGGACACGCCAAAACCAGACTCTAGAGTCTGGTTTTGAGTCCATCAAAATTACAAAGACCCTAGCCCGCGCCGCGGGCGCGGCGGCATTCCTCCTGGCTGTCTGCGGGATTATCCTGCCCGGCCCCGCCGCCGCCATCGGCATGCGCGAGGGGCCGGGCGAACAGGCCTACTTGGATCTCGCCAACAATCTTGGCCCCCATCGCCCGGGCACCGCCGCCCCGGATTTCGCCGCCGTCGCCGCCATCGGCGTCCGCGACGATCTTGGTTTTGACCTGGTCGGCTCCGGCACGCTGATTGCGCCCCAATGGGTTCTCACCGCCGCTCATGTCGTCTTGGACCCCGACCGGCCGGCGCGGTTTGTCGACGGCCTCCTCATCCGTTTCGGCACCGACATCAGCCTGCCCAGCGCCGAATACCGCGTCACGGAGATATTCACCCCCCGCGACCAGGCTGGCGGCTATCCCGCTTTTGCCGAGCAGCCGGCCCCGGGCACCACCGACGCCGACCTCATTGGCGCCGAATTCGCCGACATCGCCTTGATTCGCCTCGCCCGGCCGGTTAGCGGCATCGCCCCGGCGACAATGTCCCCGCGCCCCCCGCAGGTTGGCCGGCGGCTGCTGATTGCAGGGTATGGCGAGGCGGCTGTGGGCTCCCAAACCGATGAAAATCAATGGCGTCTGCCGGCCTTGCGCCGCGCCGCCGAAAACATCCTCGACCGCGACATTGCCGTCGAGCCCTTCACCGGCCGCCGCGACCGTGGTGGCTTGCTGATGTTCGACTTCGACGACGGTAGCGAGTCGCGCAATTCCCTCAACGCCATCACCGACGCTTATTGGCTCGCCATCGCCGGCTACGGCACCAGCGACGCCACCCCCCTGCCCTTGGAGGGCAGCAGTTACCCCGGCGACAGCGGCGGCCCGGCTTTTGCTTTCCTCGACGCGGCATGGCGCATTGTCGGCGTCAGCAGCGGCGGCAGTGGCTGGCCCGTCAATGGCCGCCGCGACGGTGCTGTGCAGTATGGCGACATACTTCTCTATACCCGAGTCGCCAGCCACGCCGATTGGATTCGCAAAACTCTGTTGAGCCGGTAGCCTCGCCCGCCGCCTTCACAACGGCACGACCCCGACGCGCGGACGCGAGCGGGGTCGTCAGTGCTAGACTGTCAAGTCCTAGCCAGCCCGGCCTATGGGTCGAGCCTATGATTGTGTGAAGATTCTAATTTTCAGAGCGACTTTGAATTGTCGGGTGGGGTCATCTTTGTAACCTCCAATCTACTCACTTAATTTTATGACGAACGACGCAATTTGCAAGATGTGAAGACCAAATATGACTCGAATAATCATCGATTCTTTCCTCACCGAGCCTACCCAGCCGGTGTAACGCTTATTAGGCCTCCGCTTTGGCTCTCCGTGACCTTTCCACCCATTGGCTCCACTGGCATTCTGTGCGCCCGCCCCGGCGCAGCAGTGGCCGGACTATCTTGAGGGGCAGAAATCCGCCGGCAGGTAATGGCGGCGCTTGTCGGCATCAGGTATTTGTAATGGCCGAAATGACCACACTGATCGACCCGGCGATCGAGTTGGATCTGGGCGACAATCCAGGCCGAGTCTCCTTCGCGACATACAACGAATTGCTCAGCTGGGCCGAACGCGAAGTCGCGGCGTGGCACGGCCTTTCCGACCATCGTGACACCTTGCCTCCCTTGACCGGCGACCCGGCTCTACAACGCCAGCAGGCCGTTCCCAGTCAGATCGTCAGCATCGCCCGCCAGGCCCTTGCCGCCCCGCCGGGCAGCGACCTCTCCGACATCCACCGCCGCGCCGTGCAATCTCTCAACCGTTATGCATTGATGGATTGCATTCACCATCGCTCGGTTCGCGGCCGCATAATTCTCCACCTTATGGAGACCGACCCGGCCGCCGCCATCGCCATGCTGGCGGCCTATACCCACCTCACTCTGACCGTTGCCGACCGCGGCCGGCGGGTCGAACATGATCTGCTGCCCCTGCTCCACGCCCTCGCCCGCGCCACCGTGGTCGAGCAGGGCGGCCCCACCGCGTTGCGCGCCGAACAAGGCGCCTTTGTGACCATGCGCAACGAATGGAACAAGCGGCTTGCCGACAAACAGCGCGATCTTGAGGACGCCGTCATCAGCATAACCGAGTGGCTTGCGCAGGAGCGCGCCGACATGGACCGCCTGCATCAGCAATATGCCGACCTCAGCGCCCGCCACACCCAGGCCATCGACGACTACAAAGCCAGCCTCGCGGCACTCGAGCGGGATTATGCCGCCCGGCTCAGCCTGCGCAGTTCCGCCGGTTATTGGTCACGCAAACGCATCGGCCACCGCATCGCCGCGGCCATGGCCGGGCTCGCCTTCCCGGCCATTGCCGCCGGTATCATCTACGCCGTGTTTTGGTTCGCCACCGTCGGCGAGGGCCTGGTCCGCCAATTGCCCGGTCTGCGCGACCTCCCGGACGATGCAACCCTACCACCGGGCATCATTACCCCGGTCGCCGGCACCATCGTCATCGGCCTCATCATTCTGTTTGGTATTTGGATATTGCAACTGGTCAGCCGTTTCTTCTTTGCCAACCTTTCCTTGATGTCCGACGCCGGTGAGCGTGTCGCCATGGTCCAGACATTTCTTGCCCTCAACCGCCACGAAGAGGATCACGAATCGGCCGCCGACCGCGCCCTGGTATTACAGGCTCTCTTTCGCCCCGGTCGCGCCACCCAGTTCGAAAATACCCCGCCCCGCCGCGACCGCCGCAATACCAGCTAGCCGCCCTCCACCGATTGCCGAGCCGCCCGCGCGGTGATATGCCTCGGATACGGCGTCGACATAAAACAATGGTGGAGGAGAAACATATGGACATTACCCGGCATCAATCAGGCCCGCGCATGAGCCAAGCGGTCATCCATGGCCAAACGGTCTACCTGGCGGGACAAGTCGCCGACGACCGCACCGCCGACGTCGCCGGCCAGACCAAACAGATCCTCGACAAAATCGATGGCCTGCTCGCCGAGGCCGGCAGCGACAAGTCGAAATTATTGACCGCCAACATATGGTTGTCGGATATCGCCACCTTCGGCGCCATGAACGAGCTCTGGGACGCTTGGGTCGTCAACGGCCAGACCCCCGCCCGCGCTTGCGTCGAGGCCAAGCTGGCGCTGCCCGACATTCTCGTCGAAATCGGCATCATCGCCGCCCGCTGACCGCGCGAAAACCGCCGCGGCTACGGCTGCCACGGCGGTTTGCCGATCTCGCGGCCCGCCCCGGCGCGTGTAACACCGATATCTTCCAGCAATCGGTCGTCGAGCCGACCAAGGGCCAGTCGCTGGCGCCACCGGCAGCGCATGACCCTGAACAAGCTCGCGGCCATGGCGGCAATGCCTCGCGGATGCTTGGGTCCGGTGATTGATCGACTTTGGCTGGACATCGGAAGCCTCTCCCTGTTGCCACCCAAAACTGGCGGTTTTTGTCGGCTCCTTCAAACAACCTCAGTTCGATCGATCTGTTAGTTTCTCCCCTTTGAGCCGACGCGGATCGCCGCGAACGCAGACCATCTCCAGGTTAACTTAATGTTCAAATAGACAACCTATAATTGTCGCCTTGCCCTGACGGGAGCAGTGCTGTGCGTATCCAGCGTCGCACCTTACCGGTGCGGCAGACCCGGCGGCTAAGCAGAGCGACCGCCAAAGCCGCGTTCACGAAATGCGTCGAAGGCCGGGTATGCGGCCAAAGCTGCACGATCATATGCCATCAATGCGGCTCGACCTCGTGCCAATGCAGTTGCTCGCCCTATTGTCCCGACGCGCCTGAACAACTCTCCTGCGACCCCCACAAACACCCCATAGAGCGTGGCATCGTCCCCTTGGTATTCGAGATGAAACGCCTTGGACTATTCTACCCATGCTGGTCTTGCGAGGGCCATATTTCCAAAGATGGGTCACTCTGGAAACTGCCTCGGGTCTGGTTCTATTGCGATTCCATCGTCTTCGTCAGACTTCTTGCCGATCTGATCGACAGTCTTAAGGCTAACGCAAAGCTCTCGGTGCCCTGGCAGGTCGTCGTAAATTTCTCCGATCCTGACAACCCGGACACGACTTTTTCTCTCGAACCGGTACCCCAGATCGGCGATCGGTCCAAATTAACGTCGTTGCAGAGAGACGGGGACCAAATAGCCAAATCACTCAGATTCCAGATATCGCAGCAGGCTCGGCTCATCCAGCGCCGATGCGGCGCCGATTTCGTCCGTCTGTAGCGCGCCTCTTCGCCTCCTGAGCCGCGGCCCGCCGATCCTAAGCCTCGCCAAATAATGTCAACCGGTCTACCGCATCGGTGTGACTAGCCACCGGACCTGCGAGGGAGTAACTTGAGCAGACGCTCAGCACTCGGGCAATATGTGAGGTAATGTGTCTTTGGATGATAGCCGGGGCAAGCAGAAGCTCGATCTCGCCGCTCGAGCCGCATGGCTTTATTACATTGGCGGCAATACTCAGGAGGAAATCGCCGGCAAGCTTAGCGTCTCCCGGCAAGCCGCCCAGCGCCTGGTGTCCCTGGCCGTATCCAAAAAGCTCATAAAATTCCAGCTCGATCACCCCATCGGTGAGTGCGAGGCGCTGGCCGAAGGTCTGCGCCAGCGATTTGGCCTACAGCTGTGCGAAGTCGCCCAGGCGGATCCTTCATCCAACGACCCGGTGCCCGGCATCGCCGAGCGCACGGCCGGTTACCTCCAGAATTTCCTCGCCCAGCGGCCGCCCTTGGTTCTCGCTTTTGCCACCGGCCGCACCTTGCGGGAGTCCGTGGACCAGGTTCCCCACATGAGTTGTCCGCAGCACAAAATCGTCTCGCTGGTCGGCAACATGACGCGCGACGGCCGGGCCAGCCACTATGACGTTGTCACCCGCCTGGCCGATCGTGTCGGCGCCGAATGTTTCCCCATGCCCATGCCGGTCATCGCCGACAGCGCTCAGGAACATACGCTTCTTCGGTCGCAAAAATCCTATCGCAACGTCAGTGACTTGGCCGCCATGGCCAAGGTCGCCTTTGTCGGCATCGGTGAAGTGGGCTGGGGCGGACCGCTGCACCGGGACGGCTTCGTCAATGACCAGGAACTGGCCGAACTCCTCAATTTAGGCGCCGTCGGCGACAGCTCCGCCTGGGTCTTTGACCATGACGGCAAGATCCTGAGCGGCTCCGTTGCCAATCGCCTCATCGGCATCCCCCTGGAGAGCCCGCCGCGGCGGCTGACCGTCGGTGTCGCTGGCGGCCTAACAAAGGCGGCGGCCATACGCGCCGCCCTCGTCGGCGGGCTTATCAACGGCTTGATCACCGACGAGCGCACCGCCCAATGCCTGCTTCAAGGGGGATCCTGACGACCGGGCCATTCTGCCCCGTCCAAAACAATCGCCGCGGCGCCATTTCGCTGTTGACACTCAAGGCCCGCGAGTGAGTAAATGCCTAAGAGAGGAGCAAATGCTCTTCAACGAACGGGAGGAAATAACTCATGACACTAAAATTCCTACTCTACGGCGCATCTTGCACATTCATCCTGACGGCGGTCGCCCAGGCGGAGACGCTGACCATCGCCACGGTGAACAACGGCGATATGATCCGTATGCAGAAGCTGACCGGCGACTTCACCGCCAAGAATCCCGATATCGAGCTCGAATGGGTCACCCTTGAGGAAAACGTGCTGCGCCAGCGTGTCACCACCGATATCGCAACCAAAGGTGGTCAGTTCGACATCATGACCATCGGCACCTACGAAGTGCCCATCTGGGCCAAACAAGACTGGCTCGTCCCTCTGGAGTTTGATGCCAGTTATGATGTCGATGACATATTGCCGGCGATCCGCGGCGGCCTGTCCGTCGACGGCACCCTGTATGCCGCACCCTTCTATGGCGAGAGTTCCATGGTCATGTACCGCACGGATCTGTTCGAGCAGGCCGGGCTGACCATGCCGGACGCGCCCACCTGGGATTTCATCGCCGACGCGGCCCGCAAGGTTACCGACAAAGACAACGAAATTTTCGGTGTCTGCTTGCGCGGCAAGGCCGGTTGGGGCGAGAACATGGCGTTTCTTACCGCCACCGCCAACTCCTTCGGCGCCCGCTGGTTCGACGAGGATTGGAACCCGCAATTCGACCAACAGGCATGGTCGGACACGCTGAACTTTTATCTTGACCTGATGAAGGATGCCGGTCCTCCAGGCGCCTCCTCGAATGGCTTTAACGAGAATTTAGCCCTGTTCCAGTCCGGCAAATGCGGCATGTGGATCGACGCCACTGTCGCCGCCTCCTTTGTCACCAACCCCAATGATTCCACCGTCGCCGACAAGGTCGGCTTTGCCTTGGCGCCGGACAACGGCCTTGGCAAGCGCGGCAACTGGCTCTGGGCATGGTCCCTCGCCATTCCCGCCGGTTCCGCCAAAATCGATGCCGCCAAGAAGTTCATCGCCTGGGCGACCAGCAAGGAATATACCGAGCTTGTCGCGTCCACGGAGGGCTGGGCCAACGTGCCGCCGGGCACCCGCACGTCGCTTTACGAGAACGCGGCCTATCTCGAAGCCGCCCCGTTCGCGCAGATGACGCTGGACTCTATTAATTCTGCCGACCCCACCTCACCCACCGTCGATCCGGTGCCTTATGTCGGTGTCCAGTTTGTTGCCATCCCGGAGTTCCAGGGCATCGCCACCTCCGTCGGCCAGCAATTCGCCGCCGCACTCGCCGGGTCCATGTCGGCCGAGGAAGCGCTCGAAGCCGCCCAAAAGCTAACCGAACGCGAGATGAAAAGGGCCGGCTACATCAAATAGGACGGCCGCAACGTAAAATGGGGGTGGCGCCACGGCGCCACCCCCAATCTTCGTTTCCTCCATCGGCGTCGAGGGCACCAGGGCGATGGCCACCGCACATTCACGCACCGCCGCACGGCTGATGATATCGCCGGCTGTCATCCTCCTCCTGGGATGGATGATCATCCCCCTGTCAATGACGATCTATTTCTCCTTTCTGCGATTTAACCTGCTGTTGCCGGGAACCCAGGAATGGGCCGGCCTAAGTAACTACACCTTCTTCTTGACCGGCCCGGCTTTTCTCGCCTCGCTGAAAAACACCCTAATTCTCGTCGGCGGCATTCTCCTTGTCACCATTGTCGGCGGCACCGGTTTGGCGATCCTGCTGGACCAGCCCATGTGGGGCCAAGGCATCGTCCGGGTCCTGGTAATTTCGCCCTTCTTCATCATGCCCACCGTGTCGGCGCTGGTCTGGAAGAACATGTTCATGAACCCGGTCAACGGCCTCTTCGCCCATGCGGCGAGAGCACTGGGACTGGAGGCGTTCGATTTCCTCGGCAAGGCGCCGCTTTTTTCCATCATGCTCATGGTCGCCTGGCAATGGTTGCCTTTTGCCGCCTTGATTCTGCTCACCGCACTGCAATCCCTCGATCAGGACCAGAAGGAGGCGGCCGAAATGGACGGTGCGGGTCCCCTGCACCGGTTCATCTATATCGTCCTGCCGCATCTGGCCCGGGCGGCCACCGTCGTCATCCTCATCGAGACCATTTTTCTGCTCTCCATCTTCGCCGAGATTCTGGTCACCACCAACGGCGGGCCGGGCTTTGCGTCGACCAATATTACCTATCTCGTCTACGCTCAATCGCTGCTGCAATTCGATGTCGGCGGCGGCTCTGCCGGTGGCATCGTGGCCGTCGTGCTTGCCAACATTGTCGCCATCTTCCTGATGCGCATGATTGGCAAGAATTTGGATTTGTGAACCCATGGCGCGCGCCACCCCCAAATCCCAAAAAACCGTGGTCACCGCGATTGCCTGGTCAATCGGTCTTGCCATGTTCTTCCCCATCCTCTGGACCATATTGACAAGTTTCAAAACCGAAGCGGAGGCCATCGCGTCACCGCCATCCTTCCTTTTTTTCGACTGGACTCTCGAGAGTTTTTTCGAGGTCCAGCGCCGGTCCAACTATTTCCGCCACTTCGCCAACTCCGTCATCATTTCCTTCGGTTCCACCATCATCGGCCTGCTGATTGCCGTTCCGGCGGCCTGGTCCATGGCCTTCGTGCCGGGGCGCCGCACCAAGGACGTGCTCATGTGGATGCTGTCGACGAAAATGCTGCCCCCGGTCGGCGTCCTCATTCCCATCTTTCTTATTTTCCGCGATACCGGCCTGCTCGACACACGCACCGGTTTAGTCATCGTCGTAACGTTGATAAATCTGCCCATCATGATCTGGATGCTGTTCACATATTTCCGCGAGATTCCGGTGGAAATCCTTGAGGCCGCGCGCATGGATGGCGC
>QIGO01000113.1 GCA_003230015.1 Alphaproteobacteria bacterium
GACGAGTTGCATACCCTGGTTGGTGCCGGTGCCGCCGAGGGTGCCATGGACGCCTCCAACATGCTCAAGCCGGCACTGGCCCGCGGTGAGCTTCATTGCGTCGGCGCCACCACACTGGACGAGTATCGCAAACACATCGAAAAGGACGCCGCTTTGGCGCGCCGTTTCCAGCCGGTCTTCGTTGCCGAGCCGACAGTCGAGGACACCATCTCGATCCTGCGCGGCCTCAACGAAAAATATGAACTCCATCACGGCGTGCGCATTTCCGATCGTGCTCTGGTCGCCGCGGCGACCCTCGGCAACCGTTACATCACCGACCGTTTCCTGCCCGACAAGGCCATCGATCTTGTTGACGAGGCGGCGGCCCGCCTGCGCATGGAAATCGACTCCAAGCCTGAAGAGATCGACGAGCTTGATCGCCGCATTATCCAATTGAAGATTGAGCGCGAGGCCCTGCGCAAGGAAACCGATAACGCCTCCAAGGACCGGCTTGCCAAGTTGGAAATTGAGTTGGCCCAGCTGGAGCGGGATTCTGCCGACCTGACGGCTGTTTGGCAGGCCGAAAAAGAAAAGCTGGCGGGCGCCCAAAAACTCAAGGAAGCCCTCGATCACGCCCGCGGCGAGTTGGAAATCGCTCAACGCGAGGGCCAACTGGAGCGCGCCGGCGAGCTCGCCTACGGTACCATCCCCGATCTTGAGCAACGGTTGAAAGAACAGCCCGGCGACGGCCAGAGCATGCTCAATGAGGTCGTCACCGACGCCGACATCGCCGGCGTGATATCGCGCTGGACCGGTATCCCCGTCGACAAGATGCTTGAGGGCGAACGCGGCAAATTGCTCAGCATGGAGGAACAGCTTCGCCGCCGCGTCGTTGGCCAGGATGAGGCCATCGCCGCCATCTCCAATGCGGTACGGCGCGCCCGCGCCGGTCTGCAGGACCCCAACCAGCCCATCGGCTCCTTCATGTTCCTCGGCCCCACCGGAGTCGGTAAGACCGAGCTATGTAAGGCGCTGGCCGATTTCCTGTTTGACGATGAAGCCGCACTGCTGCGGGTCGATATGTCCGAATATATGGAGCGGCACGCCGTTGCCAGGCTCATCGGCGCGCCGCCGGGTTACGTCGGCTACGAGGAGGGCGGCGCCTTGACCGAGGCCGTGCGCCGCCGTCCCTATCAGGTCATCTTGTTCGATGAAATCGAGAAGGCCCATCCCGACGTCTTCAACATCTTGTTGCAAGTCCTCGACGATGGGCGCCTCACCGATGGTCAGGGTCGTACCGTCGATTTTCGCAACACCTTGATTGTGCTCACCTCGAATCTCGGTAGCGAGGTGCTGGCGGGCCAGCAGGAGGGTGCCGACACCGACCAGGTGCGCGAGCAGGTCATGAGCATCGTGCGCAGTGCTTTTCGCCCGGAATTCATCAACCGGGTCGACGAACTGCTGCTATTCCATCGCCTCAGCCGCGCCCATATGGCGAATATCGTCGAAATACAGCTCGACCATCTGCGTAAAATGCTGTCCAACCGCAACATCGAACTCCAGATCGACGACAACGCCATGAACTGGTTGGCGGATGCCGGATATGACCCGGTTTATGGCGCCCGGCCGCTCAAGCGTGTTATTCAGCGCAGTTTGCAAAACCCGTTGGCAACTATGCTCTTGGAGGGAAAACTCGTTGATGGTGATGTCGCCCGGGTTTCCGTCCGTGCCGGCAGCCTGACGATCGATCCTAGCCAACCACAAAGCGACAGCGCCGCGGCCTAACCAGCCGCCATTCTTGAAACTGCAAATGGCCGGGTCACAAACCCGGCCATTGTTGTAAAGCCCAGCTGCGGCCCCGCCGCGGACCCGGTCGTTTGGTCTTATTTGTCTGGTTTGCCCGCCAACTGCACGTCCTGCCCCAGGGTTTCGTTAAGCGTATCGATCTGCACTTGGTGAGCAGTGAAACGATCCAGTGCCGCCCCTGCGAGAATTTCACCACTCGGCAGTTTCAGGCTCATTGGATTCATCCGGCTGCCATCCTTGAACACTTCATAGTGCAAATGCTGGCCTGTCGAATTTCCCGAGGACCCCACATATCCGATGACCTGCCCCTGTTTTACCCGGCTGCCTTTTTTCAGACCGCGGGCAAAGCCCTTCATATGAGCATAGGCCGTCTGATAGCTGCCGTTGCTATGGCGGATCCGGATATAATTGCCATAGCCGCCGTTGCGCCCGATCTGCGTTATTGTACCGTTGCCCGCCGCGTAGATTGGCGTCCCCCGGGGTGCGGCGAAATCGGTGCCGGTATGCATTTTTGTGTAGCCAAGAATGGGATGTACGCGTTTGCCATAGGGCGACGATAGCCGCGCGCCGTCGATCGGCGTGCGCATCAGCGCCTTGCGCACGCTCTGGCCCTTGTCGTTGAAATAGTCCAGATTGCCTTCTGGCGTTTCATACTGGTAGAGCGGCAAAGTCGAGCCGCGCAGCGATAGCATGGCGTAGGCGACTTCGCCATCATGGACCGCGTCGCCTCGCTCATCGAAGAATCTTTCAAACAAGATCTCGAATGCGTCGCCCTGGCGTATCTCGCGCTGGAAATCCACGTCGAAGCTGTAGAGTTGGATCAATTTCGCCAGCACCGATGCTGGTATATCCGCTTCCCGCCCATCTTGGAACAGACTCGAGTCGATTGTTCCGGCGGCACGTATAAGACGCCTCTCCAGCTTTTTCTCGGTCTCTTGCGCCTTGAAGCCGCCACCATTCGCCCGTTCCACCGACACGTCGCGGTCGAAGGCCAGCGGCAGTTTTAGTTTCGCAAGCTGCATGGGCGCCTCGGCGCCCGCATTGCCCAGGTCGAAGGTAATGAGCAGTTTTTGGCCGACCCGCAGATCCCGCCGCGGGTCGTACACGCCCTTCAGCGACTCGATCGCCGTCGCCGCATCGCTGCGCGCCGCGCCGGCCCGTGTCAGCAGCCCCATCAGATTATCGCCGTTGCGTGCCACCACCGCCCGGGTCACGCTCGCCACTGGCGCTGCTTCCCACGCTGCTTCCCAGGCCGCCGTTATCGCGACTTGGGCTTTCGGGTCGAGCCTGGAATCGTTGTCGGCCCCCAGGCCGGCCGCCAATACGCGGGATGACTCATTCGGCAACAACGCTGCGCTGGACAGACCGATCGCAATGCCCACGACCGCCGCCGCCAACGTACCGCCGAAGATCATTCTCCTGCGCATAACAACTTCCCCCCAATGCCCCGGATTATACCAAGCCGGTTTCGGCCATTTATGGCTCATGATCTTACGACAGTGCGAAACTACGAATTGCATGTCAACCGCCACTTGGATGTGTGGTTGCGCCTTTTGCGTATGGCAAGGCGCTCGTCCGAGGGTTACACAAGAATTGTCACCAGTTACTTACCAGGCGCCACGAAAAGGACACAAGCACCAGCGCCGGTATCCGCCAATTTCATCGCCCCAAGAGGGCGAGCGCACTTCATCGTTAAGGTCCCTCGCGCCTGCCATCCAGCACCGCCGTCAGCCCCAGGAAGGCCGGCCACTGCCGGGTGATCAACAGGGTCGCGATGGGCGTGACGAATTTCGCCATCCGGCCTTTGTCTTCGAACTGCGCCCGGAACAGCTTGGCGTCGAACGCAGCGGCCATATTGTGGACCACACCGCCGGCGATATAAATGCCGCCAAAGGCCCCCAATGTTAACGCCAGATCCGCCGCCACATTGCCCAGCATGGCCGAGAACATCCGCGCCGCGGCACCGCATGGCGAGTTGCCGTCGGCCACGGCCCGCGCCGACACATCGTCCGGCTGCAAGGCTTCCGGCGCTTCGCCCTCAACCGTGCACAGCGCTTCATAAAGATTGACCAGACCGGGGCCCGACAACGCCCGTTCCGCCGACACATGGCCCCCGAAACGCTTGCGCATGGCTGCCAGGACCGCGGCCTCGCGGTCGTTGCGCGCCGCCAGCGTCACATGCCCGCCCTCCGAGGCAAGCGCGGTCCAACCGCCATCGAACGGTATCAGCCCCGAAACGCCGAGCCCGGTACCCGCACCGATGACACCGATCACGCTATTGTCGGCCGCCTCGCCCCCGCCAAGTTGCCGCACCCCTTGGCGCCCCAGATGCGGCACTGAATATGCCACCGCCGAGAAATCATTGACCACTTCCAAGCGCGCCAGACCCAACTGGTCCCGCATCGCCGCGACCGAGAACGCCCAGCCGAAATTCGTCAGCGCCACGGCATCGCCCGATATGGGACAGGCGACCGAGAACGCCGCGTCGACCGGCCGGGCGTCGCCCACCCTTGCCAGATAAGCCTGTGCCGCCGCCGCCAGACTGTCATGCTCGCGGTTGCGCAGCACCGCCACATCGCTTGGCTCTTGGCCGGGCCATGCCAAGGCAAAGCGAGCCTTTGTGCCGCCGATATCCGCCAGCAGCCGCAGCCCCTCGCGCACCTCCTTGGCCCGGCTCATATCAGCATCGGTAGGGCGCGGCGTCCAACGCCGTGAGATAATGTTGGCGCCAGGCGTCGATATCGTTTTCCTGCAGGATGGAGAACATCTCCCGCCATCGGCTCAGGCGCTCGTCCATGGGCATGTCGAGGCCTCGCTGCATGGCTTCCGCCATCTCATCGGTATCGTATGGATTGATGATCAGCGCTGCCGACAGCTCCTCCGCCGCGCCGGCAAATCGCGATAGTACCAGCACCCCGGGATCGTCCGGATCCTGGGCCGCGACGAATTCCTTGGCCACGAGATTCATGCCGTCGCGCAACGGCGTCACCAACCCGATCCGCGCGATGCGAAAGAACCCGGACAACGTCCGCCGGTTGACGCTTCTGTTCAGATAGCGGATCGGTACCCAGTCGATATCGGCAAACTTGCCGTTGACACTCCCCGCCGCCTCCTCGAGGGAGCGCCGGATGTCCACATATTCGGGAACTTCGGTACGCGACGGCGGCGCCAACTGCATCATTGTCGCGCGGCCGCGATTCTCGGGGTAGTTTTCCAGCAGCCGCTCGAAGGCATGGAAGCGCTGAACCAGCCCTTTCGAATAATCCAGCCGGTCAACCCCCAGGATCAGTTTACGGCCGCCAAGGGACGCCGCCATGCGCATCGTCTGCTGCGCTTTCGCCGCCGCCTCGGCCATCCGCACGATGTTGACGGTATCGACGCTGATTGGGAATGCCGCCGCCATGAAGACCTTGCCGAACGCCCGCGTCAGGCCGTCTTCTTGCATTTCACCGACCTTTTCACGCGTCACATAGTCGCGGAAAGAGTTCAGGTCACGACTGGTCTGGAACCCGACCACGTCATAGGCGCACAAGGCCCGCACCAAATCATCATGACTCGGCAGCGCCAGCAGCACCTCATGGGCGGGAAACGGCGTATGCAGAAAAAATCCGATTTTGCCGCCGAAGCCCACCCGGCGCAGCGCCTCGGCCATGGGGATCAAATGGTAATCGTGGATCCACACCCGGTCGTCTGCCTGCAACAGCGGCGCCAGCTTGGCCGCGAAAAGATTGTTGACCCGCAGATAGCCGGCATATTGACGCCTGGTGAAAGAAGTCAGGTCCAGCCGGTAGTGGAACAGCGGCCATAGGGTGCTGTTGGCGAAACCGTTGTAATATTCCTCGAAATCCTGTGGCGTCAGATCGACCGTCGCATAACTCAGCCTGCCCACATCGAACATCCGCGGCTGCGCCGCCGGTGTCGTCGTCACTTCGCCGCTCCAGCCGAACCAGATGCCGCCCATCCGCTTCAGCGCGGCCAGCACCGCGACCGCAAGCCCGCCGGTGGAGGATTTACCCTCGTCAACCGGAGCGACGCGATTGGAAACGACGACAAGGCGGCTCAAACAGCTTTCTCCCAACTCTTGCTTAGCCGCATGGCGTTACTGATCAGTCCCACCATCGAGTAGGTTTGCGGGAAATTGCCCCACAGCTCCCCGCTCTCCGGATCGAGATCCTCCGAAAGCAGACCGGCGGAATTGCGTTGCGCCAGCATATTCTCGAACAGCCGGCGCGCCTCTTCGGTGCGGCCGATATCGGCGAGTGCTTCAATATACCAGAAAGTGCAGATATTGAACGCATTCTCTGGCCGGCCGAAATCATCGGCCGCGGCATAGCGGAACATCACGTCGCCCCGCCGCAGGGTGCGGCCGATGGCCTCGACGGTGGCAGCGAAGCGCGGGTCGTCGGCGGCCAGGAATCCTAGCTCGTGCAGCAGCAGCAAGGCCGCGTCCAACTCATTGCCGCCGAAACTCTCGACAAAGCAATTCAGCTCTTTGTGCCAGGCTCGTTCGCAGATCTTCTTGTGCATGTCTTTAGCGGTTTTGCGCCAATAGCGCGCCCGCCCGCTCAGGCCCAATTGCGCCGCGATCTTGCCCAGCCGGTCGGCCGCGGCCCAACACATCACACTCGAAAAAGTGTGGACTTTCTTGGTATTCCGCAGCTCCCAGAGCCCGGCATCGGGCGTGTCGTAAACCTCAACCGCTTTCGCGCCCAGCTCCTCCAGCCGTTCGAACAATTCCTGATTACCCGGCCGGTTCAGGCGGCGGTCGAAGAATATCTGCGTCAGCGCCAGGATAACCGACCCATAGACATCGTTCTGCACCTGTTCATAAGCCTGGTTGCCGACCCGCACCGGCCCCATGCCCCGATACCCCGCCAGGCTATCCACCGTGCGTTCGGTAAGTTTCGCTTCAGTCATGATGCCATAGACCGGTTGCAGCACTCCGTCTGGCACACCGGCAATGACATTGGTTATATAGTAGAGGTAATCCTCCATGGTCCGCGTCGCCCCCAGGCGGTTCAACGCATTGACGACGAAATAGGAGTCCCGCAACCAGCAAAAGCGGTAATCCCAGTTGCGGCCGGTATCCGCTGCCTCCGGGATCGAGGTCGTGATCGCCGCGACGATGGCCCCGGTTTCTTCCTGGCTGCAAAGTTTCAGCGTGATTGCCGCGCGAATGACTTCGGCCTGCCACTCGAAGGGGATCGACAGGTAACGTGTCCACTCCCGCCAATATTCTCGCGTATCTTCAAAAAATGCGCGCGCCGTCTTGGCCACCGCGGCGCGCAGACTCTCGTCTTCGCCGAACACCATGGTGATGGCCTTCTCGACGACAAAGGGAACTTCCTCGGCGACAAAGGACGGCGGCGCGTCTGTCGTCAGCCGCAATACCCCTTCTTCGGTGACGTACCGAATATGGTTCGAGCCTCGGGTGAGCACCGGTCTATGGGCGCCATTGGCACTCGTCGGTCGCAGTTTGACCCGAATACGCGGGTTGCCGGAGAGCGGCTGTATGTGCCGGACCAGCATTTGCGGGCGAAACATCCGGTCGAATTGTTTGAAGCGCGGTGCGAAATCCGTGATTTCGATACCACAGCCATCTTTGTCATAAAGCCTGGTCACCAGGATCGCTGAGTTATGCAGATAGCGTTGCTCGCTATGTGAGAAATCCAGCAGTTCGATCTCGAAATAGCCGCGGTCCGCGTTCTCGCCCTTGGGTTCGAGCAAACTGCAAAAAACCGGGTCGCCGTCCAACCCCGGCAAACAGGTCCAGACCACTTTCGCCTGCGCGTCGATCAACGCGGCAAAGGAACAATTGCCGATCACGGCAAGGTTGAGGTCATTCATAAGGCTCGTTACTCCCAATCAGGACGGGTCTCGCCCGGCCTTTGTAGCCAATTTCTCCGCGATACCGGTCAGCCATCGGCCGAAGTCGGCAACGCTGGCGCACCGCAACCGGGCCAGCGACCCGCCGGCATGCGCGCCGATCCGTATTGAAATGCCGCCCAGGCGGTCGACCACGGCAAAGCCATCTTCATCGGTAATATCGTCGCCCGCGAAAACCGCGACCCGGCCTTTGAACGGCGGCGCCGCCATGAACGCCTCGATGGCGCTGCCTTTGTCGCACCCCGGCGGTTTGAGTTCGATAACCATCTTGCCCCGGATGGCGTGGATCTGGCCTTTATGCCGGGCCGCCAGCTCTGCGGCCTTTGTCTCCACCGCGCTTTGTGCCTGTGGCGCCGCCCGGTAATGCACGGCCAACGTCAGGCCCTTATCCTCCAGCGTCACACCCTCATGTGCGTCCACAAAGGCCTGCAGCGCCTCTCGCGCCGCCTGCAGGGGCGGCAGATCTACCCGCGCGCGCTGGATTTGCTTCTCGCCCGCCTGGCGCACCTCCAGACCATGCAACCCGGCGATGGCGATCGGCACGGAGCCCAGCAGCGCCTCTAGACTGGCGATGGAGCGCCCGCTGACCAGGGCCACGGCGCCGTCCAGGGCAGCACTGATCTGCCCCAGCTGTTCTGCCAGGCCGGCCGGCACGATCACCGCGTCCGGCGTCTCGGCGATCTCCACAAGGGTCCCGTCCACATCCAGGAATAGCGCCCAATCGGGCGCTGGTTCGGGTAAAGAAGAATAAGGTGCCATCTTTTCGGTGATCTGATTCACGGTTTGGACGCGCGGTCTCGGCAACCACTGATTGGCACCTGATACAGCATCAGCCTTGATATCGGTTTAAGAACTTGCCAAGCCCGAATTCCGGGGCTTTTGTCGTTTAAGCGGGAACATTCGAGCGAAATGAAAATGCCTCGAAACAAGCAGCTGCAACCATCGAGTGAACTCAAGCCAACAAAAATTCTCTAGCAGGTCCGACGCCCTTGCGAAAGGGCCGCTTTTGCGCCGGGTCTAACTCTTGCCGACCGCCTCCTGGCCGGTTTCCAGGGCCCAGGTCACCAAATTTTTCAGGACTTTGCCAAGCGCCTCGTCGAAAGCCTCGACAATGGCTTCCAGGCGGTCGGACTCGGCCGGCGCGACCCGGTCGATCCGCACCGATCCAATGATCGCGCGCTGCGGCATCTTCACCAGCTTGGCATTGATCTGCACACGGGCTGCCGGCACCGGCCCATCGAAATACTCGGCCTGAAACTCCCGCAGTTCGGTTTTTAGGACAAAATCGGACCGCAGCCCGATCGACTCGCGGCCGACGGCGACGATCTTGCCGGAATTCTCGAACGACTCGATAATCAGGGTTTGCACCATCGTTGGCGACCGGTCGACCCAATTGGCGCGCGCGTAATACTCGATCTCGGTCGCCTGGCGCTGCAGCGCCACGCGGGTCGTATTCAGGCTCGCCGCCGCTACCGGCATTTCCACCACAAGCTGCCACGCGACAGTCGGCAGCGCATCGCCGAACGTACTCTTCGGCGTCAGCCGGAACAGCCTTGGCGGTGGCCCTTGCCCGGGCAACACCCCTTCACAGCCGCCCACCAGCCCGACCACGGGCAGCGCCGCGGCCATCTGCAAAATCCGCCGCCGCGATAGGTATGAATTACCTGTCACCGGGTTCATATCCTTGCTGCTGGTTGCCGAATAGGAAGCGCGCGGGATCTCTCTGAACTTCTGTCGTCACCCGGTTGAGCCCGACGATAAGTTCCCGCGCCTCCGACAGAAAAGTCGTGAACTCCACCAGCGTGCCGGTGGAGAATTGCAGCAAAGGCTCCCTATTCTCCTTGGCCAGGGCTTTGATTTCCGAGGCCATGCTGTCGAAACTCTGGACTGCCTGCCTTGTATCGGCGATCAGCTGGCTGATTTCAGCGCCATCCAGGCTCTCGGCTGTCGCCTGCACCGATTGCAGCGTCTCTTCGGCGCGCGCCGCCAGCGGTCCCATCAGCGCATTCAACTTTGCCGCGAGCTGCTCGAACTCGGCGGTCGCGTCGCGGACATTGGCCATTGTGCCGGCGCTATCGTTGATCAGCAATTGCACGTCGACGACGCGGTCGGCCAGGGCGCCGGTCAGCAGATCGAGATTGCCCAATGTCCGCGTCAACGCCGCTTGATTCTGCTCACTGAGCACCGCCGCGGCGCGCACCACCAGCAATTGCAGATTGTCCACCAGCACCGGCGCCTGGTCGAACAGCTGTTCCAGGGTCGAGGCTTCGGCGGCAATGACCGCCCGCTCCCGGCCTGGTTCCGGCACCAGGGGTGCTGCCCCTTGGGTGCCGCCCGACAGCAGCACATTGAGACCGCCGGTGATACCTTGGGTTCGCAAGCTCGCCACCGTATCGCTGCGGATCGGCGTTTCGGCCGGCACTTCGATCGTTGTCAGCACCCGTTCCACATTCCCCGGGTCGATACGCACATCGATGACTTCCCCCACCGACACGCCGCGATAGCTGACAATGCTGCCGACGCGCAATCCGCTCACATTGCCGGTGAAGTAAATGTCATAGCGGGCGACCTCCCGGTCGAACTGCACCTTACCCAGCCACACCGCAAAGCCCACCAGGCCGAGCACCAGCAGCAGCACGAAACTGCCGACCAGAAGCGTGCTAGCCCGCGTTTCCATGTTTCATTCCGCCACCCTCGCCGGCGCGTTCGATTTTGCCGATTGCCCGCCCAATTTCGCCGCCCTTGCCCGCGGGCCGTGAAAATAAGCATGAACCCACTCGTTCTTGTGGTGCATTAGACTATCCATTGTGCCGACAATAACTCTTTTGTCGACCAGTACCGCAATGCGATCGCATATGCTTGCCAGACTGTCCAGGTCGTGGGTGACCATCACCACGCTCAGCCCTAACGCGCGGCGCAATTCTCCGATCAACTCATCGAACTGCGCCGCGCCGATCGGGTCGAGCCCGGCGGTCGGCTCATCGAGAAACAGGATCTCCGGGTCCAGCGCCAAGGCCCGTGCCAATCCCGCCCGTTTTCGCATGCCCCCGGAGAGTTGGGACGGATATTTGTTGGCCGCGTCCAGGGGCAAACCCACGATGCCGATTTTCACGTCCGTGAGCTCCACCAGCAACGCCCCCGAAATCCGGCCGTGTTCTTTTAGGGGCAGCTGAATATTCTGCGCCACGGTCAGCGAACTGAACAACGCGCCGTCCTGAAACAACATGCCCATCCGTTGTTGTATCTGCGCCCGTTTTTCGCCCCGTACCGACCCAATGTCTCTACCCAGAACCGAAATGTTGCCGCCGCTCGGTTTTATCAACCCCACCATGGTCCGCAGCAACACCGACTTGCCGCTGCCCGATCCACCGACGATGCCCATCACTTCGCCCCGGCGCACGGAAAAATCCAAGCCATCGTGGATCACCTGCCTGCCGAACTGTGTTCGCAGCCCCGTCACGATGATCACCGGCGCCGGTTTAGCCATGTTTCAAAAGCCGATGATCGAGAACAGGACCGAGAACAGCGCATCCAGCACGATCACCAGGAATATCGAACCGACCACCGCCCGCGTCGTATGCCGCCCCACCGAAGCAGCACTGCCGTCGACTTTCAGTCCTTCAAAACAGCCCACCAGGCCGATCACGAAGGCGAAAACCGGCGCCTTGATCAAACCCACCCAAAGCGCCGATAGCGGCACCGCGGTTTGCAACTGGCGGATATATTGCGACAACGAGATATCCAGCGCCAATCCGGTCATCACCGCACCCCCCGCCAAGCCCATGATGTCGGCGAAAAAGCCCAGCAACGGCAGCGTCAGCAATAGCGCCAGCACCCGCGGCAAAACCAGGAATTCCATCGGATCGAGTCCCATGGTTCCCATCGCATCCACTTCTTCGTTGACTTTCATCGTGCCGATCTGCGCGGCAAAGGCACTGCCCGTGCGCCCGGCGACAATGATCGCGGTCAGCAGCACGCCCATTTCGCGCAGTACGCCCACACCCACCAGATTGACGGTGAAGATTTCCGCGCCGAAGCGCGCCAACTGATCCGCACCCTGATAGGCCAGCACAATACCGATCAGAAACGACAGCAGGCCGACAATCGGCACCGCGTTCAAACCCACTTCTTCCATGTGATAGAGCAACGGCGTCAGCCGCACCCGCCTTGGCGCCAGCACCGCTTTGCCGAGCGCCACGACAGTCTGCCCGAGAAAACTGACAAGGTCGCGGGCAATTGCCCCCAGCCCGATGGTCGCCACGCCCAGATTGGCCACCAGCCGCAGCAGGCTCGATGCCGGCGGCGGCGCCGGCGGGCAAGGTCTGGCATGGCCGGCGATCACCCCTATCAAGGCCAACTGGCTCGCCGTAGCACCGGTCAGCCTGACCTCGCCGCCGCCCTTTCGTGCCAGTTCCCGGGTTCGGTGGACCAGCCAGGCCCCAGCCGTATCCAAGCCCGTCAACGCGTTCAGGTTGATCTCCAGCCGCGGCGCATTGGCCACATCCAGGGCCCGCAACCTGGCGTCCACCGCGCCCACATGGCGCGTTGTCAGGGACCCGCCGAGCCGCACCAGCAAATGGTCGCCATCCTGCCGGCTCTCAAGCCATCCATTTTCCGTCTCGGGTGCCGCGAGTGCCGTCATCGCCCTCAAATGGCCCGCGCCGCGCGCGCATCCGCCAACACACAGAGCATCTCGAACAGCATCGTCGCCGCCACCAGGGCCGTGTTTCCCGACGGGTCGTAGGGCGGTGCGACTTCCACCACATCGCCGCCGATAATATCGAGCCCCTGCAATCCCCGTATCATGCGTTGCGCCTCGTGGGTGCTTAGCCCCCCTACTTCTGGCGTGCCCGTGCCTGGCGCGTAGACGGGATCGAGCCCGTCCACATCGAAGCTGACATAGACCGGTCCGGTTCCCGCCACCCGCCGGGCCTCGGCGATGACCCCGTCGCATCCCAGGTCATAGGCTTCTTCCATGGTGATGATCCGCACCCCCTGGGCCAACGGCCAATCCAGGTCATCCACATCGTGCAGCGATCCGCGGACGCCGATCTGTACCACCCGGGTCGGGTCCAGCAGGCCCTCCTCGATGGCCCGCCGGAACGGCGTCCCATGGCTGTAGCGGCTGCCGCCGAAATAGCTGTCCGTGGTATCCGAATGGGCATCGAAATGGACCATACCCAGCGCCTGGTCCCGCGCCACCGCCCGCAGGATCGGCAGCGTTACCAGATGATCGCCGCCCACTGATAGCGGCGCTGCCCCGGCGCCATGGACGCGGCTCATGAACTGCTCGATTTTTTCCAGGCTTTGCATCAGATCGAGGGGGTTGATCGGCACATCCCCCAAATCGGCGCAGCGGCACAGGGTGAACGGCGCCAGTTTGCTGACATGATGCACCCGGCGGATCATCGTCGACATCTCGCGTATTTGCCGTGGCCCATGCCGGGCCCCGGCCCGATTTGTCGTCCCGCCGTCGAACGGCACGCCGATCAGCGCGATATCCACTTTCCCGGGCTCGTCGATCAGCGGCAGCCGCATGAATGTTGAGCTTCCGGCGAAGCGCGGCATCTTCGCCATCGGTGTCGGTTGGAATTTGTCGCCATCGTCGATCATAATGATCAACCTATAGCGGCATTAGCCAAAGATGTACCGCAAAATTGCCGCCCTTCAGGATTGGCCGGCCTTGGCCACCGCGCGTTCGGCACGGCGGTTCAGAAAGCGTGCGATCACCGCCGCCCGATGTAGCTCGGCGGCTTCTCGCTGCGCCGCTTCTGCCTGTGCCGCGGCGTCTTGCCGCGCCTTGGTTGCCGTCGCCTGGGTCAAATTCCTCTGGTCCAGCTGTGCTTGGTTCTGGCCCAGCCACAGCCGCGTCACTTTGCCCAGATAATACCGCGCCCGGGCCGGGGTCGCCGAATGATAGCGCCCGATGGCGCCCGGCCAGGATTGCGTCTCTTCTTTCAGACCGGCCAAGAACTGGGCCGCATAGCGGGCATTCGCGCCCGGGTCGAAAGCGGCATCCAGGTCGGCGAAAGCCTGCGGGTGATACATCAAGTTGATTTGCATGCAGCCCACATCGATATTGCGCACCCCGTCGCGCTTGAGCTGCTCCACCTGAGCGATCGCCGCTGCCTTTGTCGGGAAGAATCTGCCTTCGCCGCCGGCGGTGACGGTCCAGGGCCAGGCAAAACTTGCCTGCCTGGCGCTATCCCAGCGCCCCGTTTCGGCCAGTGAGATCGCGTTGAGCAGCCCGGCGGGCAGGCCTTGGTCGCTGCCGGCCTGAGTGGCCGCGACTGAGCAAAACCGGCCCTGTGCGCCATTTTCGGCGGCCCAGGCTCTCTCCGCGAAGGTGCCGGAGAACAACAGACCGCTGAGGCCTAGTATCAGGTATAGACGGTAAAACATGGCCAATCCCGTGCAATACCCGCGCCAAAGCCGCGCGACTGCGGATGCAAGCCAAGATCATCCCGCGATATCGCAACGCACCATCATAGAGTAGGCTTGGTATAGTGGAGAAAATGCGGGGAGTTGCCCAAGTCACCCCTTGCACTAGGGCAAACAGAGTCCCATATTGTGCAGTGCGGCACAGGTGACAGCCGGTGTCGCAGTCTTGATGTTTCCTCCCTTACTTGGGCCGCGCTAGTCGCGGCCTTTTTTTGTTTGCGCGGGGGAGGGGGCGGCCTATGCCAGCGGCGCCGTCTCGTTGCCGGGTCCCAGGGCGCGCTGCAACAGCGCCACGTCTACCCAGCGGCCGAGCTTGTAACCAGCCCCGATCAGGGTACCGGCACGGCGAAAACCCAACGATTCGTGCAGTTTGATAGAGGCTGCATTGTCGTCGCCCACCACCGCGATCATCTGCCGATAATCCAGCGCCCGACATTGGGCGATCAGTTCACTCATCAAGCCCCGCCCGGCCCCGCGCCCCTGCGCGTGCCCGGCGACGTAAACCGAATTTCCCAGTGTGAAGCGGTAGGCGTAGCGCTCCCTGTAGGGCCCCGCATACGCAAAACCAACGATTTCACCGTCAAGCTCGGCCACCAGATAGGGCAGGCCGGCCCCTTGGATGGTGCCAAGGCGGCGTGTCATTTCAAGCCTGTCAGGCGGTGTGGTCTCGAACGTCGCCGTCCCGGTCAGCACGTTATGTGCGTATATATCCCCCAAAACACCGCAATCTTCTGCCACGGCATTCCGAATAGTCAGCATATCCTTTGGCTTGGTCGCATCGGCCAACGAGCCCTTGATTACGCCGCCAGCTCCTTTTGACCGGCCCCGCATAGCCGCTCTGCCAAGGCGCTGAGATGGCCCTTCAGGCGCACCATCTGGGGCCGTCTCTGAAAGCGCTCCTCATCCATGTAGAGTGCCCGGTTTATCTCGATCTGCAGCGCATGCACATCGCCATGGGGGCGCCCGTAATGGCGCGTAATGTAACCCCCCGAATAGGGCGCGTTGCGGGCCACGGTGTAGCCCATATCGCGCAGGCTTTGCTCCACCAACGCTGTCAGGCCCGGCGTGCAGGAACCGCCAAGCGCGTCGCCAAGCACCATATCCACGCGCCGCCGGCGGCCGGCATTATGCTCCATCGGCCCGCACACCGATGGCATCGAGTGGCAATCGATCAACAGACAATATCCAAACATCGCTTTTGTCGTTTGGATTAGATCGGCCAGGGTATCGTGATAGGGGCGATAGAGATTGTCGATTCGCCGCCTCACATCGGTGAATTGCAGCTTCTCCGAGTAGATATCGGCGCCGCTCGCAACCACCCGGGCAACCGTTCCCAGACCGGCAAAAACCCGTGGCGAGCGTGTGTTGACATAGTCCGGCAGCGAGTCCGTGAACATGTTCGGGTCCAGTTCGAAGGGTTCCCGGTTCGGGTCCACATAGGCCCGCGGAAACATCGCTTTTAGCAATGGCGCGCCGTGCTGCGGCACGTCGGCGAAAAGCTCGTCGACGAAGCAATCCTCCGACCGTCGCAAATCCGTTGCCGACAGTCGGGATTTTTCAATCATATCCGCCGGGTAGTCGCGGCCACTATGGGGCGAGGAGAACACTATTGGCGCCGTTTGCACCGCCGGTGCCAATACTTCGACCGGCTGACGTGACCGCGCCGAGTCTATCCCTAAAACGTCCATAGCGCTGATGTAGCTGAATCCATAAGCCTTGTCATCCCCGTGACGCACTCTTGTGCCGATGCCGGTCCTTGGCTGATGCGAAAGTATTCATGCTTTCGCAATGAGTGGGCCTCTACCATCGGAGTATGGCCCAACACGGGTAAAGCAAAGGGTGAGCAAACATGGCGAGCATCTTATTGGCAGAAGACGACAACGCCATGCGGACCTTCCTGACCAGCGCCCTCCACCGCGCCGGCCACGATGTGGTGGCGGTGCCCGACGGGGTCGCCGCGATCAATGCCCTTGGCACCCGGGATTTTGCCCTTTTGATCGCTGATATTGTCATGCCCGGCATGGATGGCATCGAGCTTTCCCGCCAGGCCGCCCGCCGGGCAACCGGTCTGAAAGTCTTGTTTATCACCGGATTTGCCGCCGTAGCCATGAATGCCAGGCAAGAAGTTACCGAGGCTCAGATCCTTTCCAAGCCCTTTCATCTGCGTGATCTCGTAAAGAATGTCGACCGCCTGCTGGCGGCCTGAAACCCTCGGACTTGCAAACCCCAGCGCCGCGGTGTAGACCCGGCCAAACGACCCCGGGGGCTGGCGAGGCCGCCTCTCATGCGGGGGCCGGGCGCGTAGCTCAGCGGGAGAGCACCACGTTGACATCGTGGGGGTCGCTGGTTCAATCCCAGCCGCGCCCACCATCCCTGGTTGGATTTCTGCCGTTGATTCAGGGCTGGTAAAGATTTTGCGATCTTGCGCGTTAATCCCTACGGGGCCACTGCCTCGTTAAGGGGACATCCGCGCCAAAGGCCTCATTCGTTCGGACATTCGCCGGTAATACTCGGCCTCAGGCATCTTCGCCTTTGTCACCCGAGCTGGCCCGATAGACTTCCTTGCCGCTGTCGGCATCGATGCCCACAAGATGGACATCATACCCCCACAGCGCGCCTACATAGCCCAGCACCCGATCCCGGTGTTTCACCGACAGCGCGATGCCGTCGCGCACCAGATGTTCCAGTTGCAACGCCCGGTCGCCGCGCATATCCGCGTCGACGACTTGGATATGCGGGTCCACATAACCAATATCGTAGGATCGCGCCAGTGCGGCACGGACCTCTTTGTAGCCCCGCTCGTCATGGATCGCCTTGACCTTATAGTGGCTTTGTTTTTCGTCGTCGGTAAGGCTGAACAGCTTGAACTTCCGCATCACATGCGGGCTCAGATATTGCTGAATGAACGATTCGTCCCGGTAACTCGCCCAGGCGTGCCGTAAGGTGCCCCGCCAGTCGCCGCAGCCGGCGATCTCGGGGAACCACTCCCGGTCTTCGTCCGTTGGCTCGACGCAGATCCGTTTGATGTCCTGCATCATCTCGAAGCCAAGCGCATAGGGATTGATACCGCGATGGCGTGGATCGTCGAAGTCTGGCTGGAACACCACGCTGGCATGGCTGTCGAGCATTTCCAGCATCGCCCCTTCGCTCAACCGCCCTTGGTCGTACAATGTGTTGATGATGGTGTAATGCACGAAAGTCGCGCAGCCTTCATTCATCACCTTGGTTTGTTTCTGCGGGTAGAAATATTGCGCGATACAGCGCACGATACGCAGCACTTCGCGCTGCCACGGCTCTAGGGCCGGGCTGTTTTTTTCCAGGAAATAGAGCAGGTTTTCCGCCGGCAGCTGCATCGCCCCCTGGCGCTCGGAAATTTCCGCTTGGCCCTCGGTTTCCAGCACCGCTTCATTGACCGGAACCGTGCGCCAGATGTCACGGAACATCGCCTCTTCGTAGGCCAGCCGGTCCCGCCGTTTTTCATCCTTGACCTTGGCGCTGGATTTTGGTGGCCGCTGATAGCGGAACACCCCCTGGTCCATCAGCGCATGGGCGGCATCCAGGATTGCCTCCACCGCGTTGGGTCCGTGCCGCTCCTCGCACTGCGCGATATAACCCTTGGCGAAGTTCAGATATTCAAGGATCGCTTCGGCGTCGGTCCATTGCCGGAACAGGTAGTTGTTCTTGAAGAAATGATTATGTCCGAACGCTGCATGCGCCATGACCAGCGTCTGCATGGCCATGCTGCTTTCTTCCATATTGTAGCTGATGCACGGGTTGGAGTTGATGACGATCTCATAAGCCAGACCGCTGAACCCCTTGCGGTAGAGATGGCTCTCGCGCACAAAGCGCTTGCCGAACGACCAATGGCGGTACATCAGCGGCATGCCCACCGAGGAATAGGCGTCGAGCATCTGTTCCGACGAAATGATTTCGATCTGATTGGGATATATATCGAGGCCCAAATCGTTGAGTGCCACATCCTCGATCGCGTCATAGGCTGCCCGCAGCCTGTCGAAAGTCCAGTCCGAACTGTCGAACAGCAGCTTCGCGGGTCTTTGCACGGTCACGACTTTGCGCTCTGGCGGGCGAACAGTTCGCGGAACACGGGGTAGATGTCCCCCGGCTTGGCGATGCGCTTCATGGCGAAGTTTTTCCAGTTTCCCGCGACCGCCCGGTAGGACCGCCAGAGAGCGGCGCCATTTTGAGATTCCAACACCAGGTCGGCCTCGCGCTCATCGACGATTTCCACATAGGCGTAATACTGGCACAGCGGCATCAGCTCTTCTTCCAGCAGGGCCACGCAGCGCGCCGAATCGCCGGTGAAATTTTCCCCGTCGGAGGCTTGCGCCGCATAGATATTCCATTCCTGCGGCGAATAACGGTCCGCCACCACTTTCAGCATTTCCTTGAGCGCCGTGCTGACCACCGTGCCGCCGGTCTCCCGGCTGTAGAAGAATGTCTCTTCGTCCACCTCCTGGGCTTCATGGGTATGGCGGATGAACACCACGTCGGTGCGCTCATAGCGTCGGTCCAGGAACATGTGCAGCAGCACGAAGAACCGCTTCGCCAACTCCTTCTCGCGCTCCCCCATCGAGCCCGAGACATCCATCATGCAGATCATCACCGCTTTGGTATTGGGCTGCGGCTGCTGTTCGAAGCGATTGAACCGAATATCCATGGGATCGATAAAGGGCACCGCCCGGCGCTTGGCATCGATTTTTTCCAGCAGTTTGCGCAGTTCGGCGAGTTTCTTGGCATTCGCCCCGCCCAGTCCGGGGATCGCCTCGAGCGCGAAAATCTGCTGTTCGATTTCTTCGGCGTCGGCCAGCTTTGGCCGCCGCAGCGCCAGCCGCCGCGCGAAGCTTTTTTGCATCGTCCGCAGCACATTAAGGTTCGTCTGCGTGCCCGAACTGGTATGGCCGGCGCGGCGTGGTTTGTAGGCGATCACTTCCCGCAGGCTGGTCTTCTCGAGGTCGGGCAGTTCGAGATCTTCGAAGAACAGGTCGAGAAACTCGTCCCGCGTCAGCACAAAGCGAAATTCGTCTTCGCCTTCGCCGGACTCGGCACCTTCCTTGCCGCCGCCCTCGCCGGCACCGCTCGGCGGTTTTTCGATTTCATCGCCGGCGACGAATTCCTTGTTGCCGGTGAACACCCGCTCCCGTTTGCCGCCTTTGGCGCTATTGCGGAATTGCGGCTCCTCGATCCCCTTGGTGGGAATACTGATCGACTCGCCGCTGGCGATATCCGTGACCTTGCGCTCGCGGATTGAATCATCCACCACTTGTTTGATATGGGCCCGGGCCCGCCGGATGAACCGTTGTCGGTTCCCGAGACTCTTGTCTTTCGGGTTGAGGCGGCGATCGACGAATTGCGGCATCGTTTGACGCTCCTCTGTCCGACGGGTCAGCCTGCCTTATTCACCCGCATATACCATTCTACCAGGCGCCGAACCTGCCGTTCGGTATAGCCCCGGCCAGTCATCCGCCGCACGAACTCATTGTGTTTTTCGTCCGATTCGCTGTCCTTCTTGGAGCCGAAGCTGATCACCGGCAGCAAGTCTTCGACCTTCGAGAACATCCGCTTCTCGATCACCACCCGCAGCTTCTCGTAACTCGTCCAGGAGGGGTTCTTGCCGGCATTGTGCGACCGCGCCCGCAGCGCGAACTTGACGACTTCGTTACGGAAATCCTTGGGGTTGGCGATACCTGCCGGCTTTTCGATTTTCGACAGCTCCGCATCGAGGATCGCGCGGTCGAAGATCTGACCGGTATCCGGGTCCTTGTAGTCTTGCTCTTCGATCCACGCATCGGCATAGGCGATGTAGCGGTCGAACAGATTTTGACCATAGTCGGTATAGGACTCCAGATAGGATTTCTGGATTTCGTGGCCGATGAACTCCGCATAGCGCGGCGTCAGCTCGGACTTGATGAATTCCAGATAGGTCGATTCCTCGGCGTCGGGGAACTGCTCGCGTTTGATCGCCTGTTCCAGCACATACATCAAATGGACCGGATCGGCGGCCAGCTCCTCGGTGTCGTAATTGAATGTTTCCGACAGCACCTTGAAGGCGAACCGCGTGCTCACCCCGGTCATGCCTTCGTCCACGCCGGCGGTATCGCGATACTCCTGCATCGATTTCGCCTTCGGGTCGGTATCTTTTAGATTCTCGCCGTCATAGACCCGCATTTTCGAATAGAGCGTCGAATTTTCATGCTCTTTCAGTCGTGTCAGCGTGCAGAAGCGGGCCAGCGTCTCCAAAGTCTCGCTCGACCGCGGCGCCTCGCCCAGTTGGCTCTCGTCCAACAGCTTGGCATAGATCTTCGACTCCTCGGAGACCCGCAAGCAATAGGGCACCTTGACCACCGAAATGCGGTCCAGGAACGCCTCGTTATTCTTGTTGGCTTTGAATTGCTGCCATTCGGCTTCGTTTGAATGGGCCAGCACCACGCCTTGGAAGGGGAACGCGCCGAAGGACTCGGTGCCCAAATAGTTGCCCTCCTGCGTCGCTGTCAGCAGCGGATGCAGCACCTTGATCGGCGCCTTGAACATCTCGACGAATTCCAGCAATCCCTGGGTCGTCCTGTTCAGGCCGCCCAGATAGCTGTAGGCGTCGGGGTCTCCTTGGCTGAAATATTCCAGCTTGCGGATATCGACCTTGCCCACCAGCGCGGAGATGTCCTGGTTATTTTCGTCGCCCGGTTCGGTTTTGGCGATCGACACCTGGCGCAACCGTGACGGCATCAGCCGCACCACGGAGAATTTGGAAATATCGCCTTCGAATTCATCCAGCCTTTTGATCGCCCAAGGCGACATCAGGCCGGTCAGGCGGCGGCTGGCGATGCCATATTTATTCTCCAGCAAATCGCCCATGCGGCTGCGCTCGAACAGGCCTAGGGGTGATTCGAACAAGGGGCTGATTTGATCCCCGGCTTTGAGCACATATATCGGGTGATTCTCCATCAGTTGCTTCAGCTTTTCCGCCAGCGACGACTTGCCGCCGCCCACCGGGCCCAGCAGATAGAGGATCTGTTTGCGCTCTTCCAGACCTTGCGCGGCGTAGCGGAAATAGCCGACGATCCGCTCGATGGTATCCTCCATGCCATAGAAATCGGCGAAGGCCGGATACCGCTTAATTGTGCGGTTGAGGAAAATGCGCCCCAGGGACGGATCCATGCTGGTATCCACCAGCTCCGGCTCGCCGATCGCGTCGATCATTCGTTCAGCCGCGGTGTGATACATTCCCGCATCGTCGCGGCAGGCCAGCAGATAGTCGTGCAGCGACATATCTTCTTGGGCTTCGCGGCCATATACGTCGGAAAACAGGTCAAACACATCCATGGTGAACTCCGGCTCGGCAATGTTGATTAGCGGCTACGGGGCTAGGGTCATCCTCCGGGAGATTGAGGCCGATGCGCTCACCCGCTCCATGTTTGCAACAGATGTCTGCTGCAACACGGTTGCGCGGAACGGGTGGGTCGATGTGTCAACAAGTGACAAGCGTGTCTCCATCGCATCGCAGAGATTTTCTCTTCTTGGCTACACACTATTTAGGTATAGTAAATAACTTGTAAACGGCATCTCTGGCATACTTGGAAGTTGTTACCGGGTGCGATAAAGAAGCCGTGATGAGCATGCTCAATAGTGGGCACTTGCCACTACTTGGTTTGCCTATCCCTGGCCGGTCTGCGTGCATGAGCCGCCTGCATGGGCAGGGCCGGCGGTTGACACCGCCAAGCCCGCTCTATACGTTCCGGCTCCGCCAACCAAGGACAGGTCCATGAAGGTCGTCAACTCGATCAAGACCATTAAAAAGCGGCACAAAGACTGCCAGGTCGTCAAGCGGCGGGGACGTATTTACGTCATCAACAAGACCAACCCGCGCTTCAAAGCCCGCCAGGGCTGATACCACGGTCTTTCCGCCGCGCCGCCAGCGCCTCGGGCGCTGCTTCAGTGTGTCCGCGGCCTGGTTTGCCTGCATGGCTTGACAGTGACGCCCTACCGGCGCCACCTTCCGCTTGATTTGCAAGCGGAACCAAGCCATGAAGCTGCCCGACCCCGATCCGGGGATTATCGCCAGGCGCGATCAGATCATCGCCGCCATGCGGGCCATCGTGCCCGGCGAGGGGGTCATCACCGACAAAGCGGCGCTGGCGGCCTATGAGTGCGACGGGCTGACCGCCTACCGCCAACTGCCCTTGCTCGCCGTCTTGCCCCAGACCACCGCCCAGGTCAGCCGGATTCTGGCTTATTGCAACGAGAATGGCGTCAAGATCGTGCCGCGCGGGGCAGGGACCTCCCTCTCTGGCGGCGCCTTGCCCGCTGCCGACGCCATCACCTTGGGCATGGCCAAATTCAAGCGTATCCTCGATATTGATCTCGCCAACCGCTGTGCCACCGTCCAGCCCGGTGTTACCAATCTGGCCATCAGCGAAGCGGTCGACGCCGACGGCTTCTATTATGCGCCCGATCCCTCGAGCCAGATCGCCTGCACCATCGGCGGCAACGTCGCCGAGAATTCCGGCGGCGTGCACTGCCTCAAATATGGCCTGACCACGAACAACCTGCTCGGTGTCGAGTTGGTCCTGCCCGGCGGCGAAAGTCTCCGTCTCGGCGGCAAGCATCTCGATGCCCCCGGATATGACCTGCTCGGCGTTATCACCGGCTCTGAGGGCCTGCTCGGGATTATTACCGAGGTCACCGTGCGGCTGCTCAAGAAACCGGAGGTTGCCCGGGCCCTGCTCATCGGTTTTCCCACCTCTCTGGCCGCCGGTGAAGCGGTCGCCGGCATCATCGCCGACGGCATTATCCCCGCCGGCATGGAGATGATGGATAAGCCGGCCGTCGCCGCCGCCGAGGCTTTCGTCCAGGTCGGTTATCCTCTTGATGTCGAGGCCCTGCTGATCGTCGAGCTGGACGGCCCGCCGCCCGAGGTTAGCTACCTCATCGAGCGAGTCCGCGCCATCGCCCAATCCCATGGCGCCGTTTCCGTCCGGGTCAGCGAAACCGAGCAGGAGCGCCTGCAATTCTGGGCCGGCCGCAAGGCGGCATTTCCCGCTGTTGGCCGCATCAGCCCCGATTATTATTGTATGGACGGCACCATCCCGCGCCGTCGCCTGCCCCAGGTCCTGGAGCGCATCACCGCGTTGTCGGAAAAATACGGCCTGCGCGTGGCCAATGTGTTTCATGCCGGCGACGGCAATCTCCATCCGCTTATTCTCTATGATGCCAATAAGCCCGGGGAGCTTGAGCAGGCCGAGTCATTCGGCGCCGAAATCCTCACCCTCTGCGTCGAAGTCGGCGGCGTGCTCACCGGTGAGCATGGCGTCGGTGTCGAAAAGCGCGATCTCATGGGGACTATGTTCACGGAAACCGACCTCGACCATCAGCAACGTCTGAAATGCGCATTCGACCCCGGCCAGCTGCTCAACCCCGGTAAGGTATTTCCGGTTCTGCACCGCTGCGCCGAGCTCGGCCGTGTCCATATTCATCGTGGCGCGACACGTTTCCCCGATCTGCCCCGTTTTTGAGCCGTGACCGACGACTCTACCCTGCACCCGCAAAACGCCACCCAGGTCGAGCAAGCCGTCGCTTGGGCCATGGCCAGCCAAACCCCCCTCAATGTCATCGCCGGCGGCACCAAGCAAGCTCTCGGGCGGCCCATGGAAGCCGGGCATTGTCTCGACATTTCGGCCATGCACGGCATCTCCCTGTATGAGCCCGAAGAACTGGTGCTGACCGCCGGCCCCGCCACACCCATGGCGCTGATCGAGCAGCAACTCAGCCGGCACCGCCAGCAATTGGCCTTCGAGCCCCCCGATCTTGGCCCCTTGCTGGGTCAGCCGCCGGCTTCGGCAACCCTGGCCGGGACGGTGGCCTGCAATCTCTCCGGCAGCCGCCGCATCCAGGCCGGTGCGGCCCGCGATCATGTCCTCGGCGTCCATGCGGTCAGCGGCCGTGGCGAAATTTTCAAGACCGGCGGACGTGTCGTCAAGAACGTCACCGGTTACGATCTCAGCAAGCTGCTAACCGGCTCATACGGCACCCTGGCCGTGATCACCGAGCTTACCCTCAAAGTGCTGCCGGCGCCCGCAAAGACCCGCACCATACTGGTCTATGGCCTCGACGATGCCACTGCCGCCATGACCCGGGCTCTCGGCGCCAGCCTCGAGGTCTCGGGCGCCGCCCATTTGCCGGCGCCACGGGCCGGCCTCTCCACGGTCGACTATGTCGGTAAGGCCGCCAGCGCCGTCACCGCCTTGCGCCTCGAGGGTGTCGGTCCATCGGTGACCGCGCGCTCTCAGTCTCTGCGCGCCGCCCTTGCCGATTTCGGCGACACCGAGGAACTGCACACCGGCGCCAGCAAGATTTTGTGGCGTGAGCTTCGCGACATCGTCACCTTTCATGCCCAATCTGACTGGCCCCTTTGGCGGCTCTCCACCGCCCCCCAGGCAGGGCACGGCGTCGCCCGCCAGATCCTCGGTCAGCTTGATGGCCAAGCCTTTTTCGACTGGGGCGGTGGCCTGATTTGGCTGGCTGTATCGCCCGCCTCCGACCGGGCCGGCCATGACATAGTCCGCACCGCCATTGCCGCGGCCGGCGGTCATGCCACTCTGATCCGTGCCCCCGAAAGCTTGCGCGCCGCGGTGCCGGTCTTCGAACCCCTGCCCGAACCTGTCCTGGCATTGACCCGGCGCATCAAACAAGGTTTCGACCCCAAGGGCATTCTCAACCCCGGCCGCCTTTACGCCGGGATCTAGCCGTCATGCAGACCAACTTCTCCATCGCCCAACTGGCCGATCCCGCGATCGCCGAGGCCGATCAAATCTTGCGCGCCTGCGTCCATTGCGGTTTCTGCACCGCCACCTGTCCCACCTACGTCTTGCTTGGCGACGAGTTGGATAGCCCACGCGGGCGCATCTACCTCATCAAGGACATGCTGGAAAATGACCGCCCGGCCAGCCCGCAGGTCGTCAAGCATATCGACCGCTGCCTGTCCTGCCTTGCTTGCATGACCACATGCCCGTCCGGTGTCAACTATATGCACTTGGTCGATCACGCGCGCAGCCATATCGAGAAGACATTTACCCGGCCCCTGCCCGAGCGTTTGCTGCGTTCCCTCTTGGCCGTGGTTCTGCCATGGCCGCGGCTGTTCCGTCTGTCATTGCGCGGTGTCGGCCTTGTCCGGCCCTTCGCCCGCAAACTGCCGGGCCGCTTGCGCCGGCTTGTCGAGATAGCACCCCGGCAAATCAGCCGGCGCGCGGCGGTCGACCGCCCGCAAACTTTCCCGGCCCAGGTCAGGCGCACCGCCCGCGTCGCCTTGCTGTCCAGTTGCGCCCAGCAAGTGCTCGCCACCCAGATCAACGAGGCGACGGTGCGCTTGCTGACCCGCCACGGTATCGAAGTCGTTATCGCCAAAGGCATGGGCTGCTGCGGCGCCCTCGTCCATCACCTGGGCAAGGCGGCGCAGGCACGTCACCAGGCCCGCATCAACATCGATGCCTGGTACAAGGTCATGGCCACCGGCGATCTCGATGCCATTGTCGTCAATGCCAGCGGTTGTGGCACCACGCTCAAGGATTATGGCCACATATTCCGCGACGATCCCGAATACAGCGCCAAAGCCGCGCGCATATCCGCACTGACCCGCGATATCACCGAATTCATGGCCGAACATGATCTCAAGGTGCGGCCGGGCCCGCGCACCGAACATGTCGCTTATCACGCCGCCTGTTCCATGCAGCATGGCCAGCGCATCACCGGCCTGCCCGGACAATTGCTGCGCCAGGCCGGATTCAAGGTCTCCGAGCCCGCCGAAGCCCATCTATGCTGCGGCTCTGCGGGAACCTACAACCTGCTGCAACCGGCATTGGCCGACCAACTCGGCGCCCGCAAGGCCGGCCACCTGGCGGCGACACAGCCCGATCTGATCGCCACCGGCAATATCGGCTGCATGACCCAGATCGCCATGCATCTGGACGTGCCGGTCGTCCATACGGCCGAGCTGCTCGATTGGGCCACCGGCGGCCCCAAACCGGCCGCCTTGGGACCATGACTCAAACCCGGACTCTGTCCGCCAAGCGATAAACGAATTTCAGACCCGACCAGCGCTCATCGACAGCGCATACTTTGACGTCGACCAGCCCGGCCTCAAGGTCGATGGCGCGCACGATGTTTTCGTTGAGATCTGTCGCCGTCTTGGCCGCCTGTTTGGGCCAGGCGATCCACAGGGCGCCATCGGTCTTTATCTTACCCCGCACCATTCCCATGCGCTTCTTCAGGCGCTGGGTTTGGGTAAATCACGCCAGGATGACAGCCGCCGGCCCACCCCGCGTCCGCATCGACAATCATCACCAAATGCCCCGCTTTGATACCGAGTTTCTTGGCCGGCGGAGTACCTGAATACCCCGCCATTAAGAGGCGCTTATCAGGCCGCGGTAAGCCCGTTTCACCATATCCGCCCCGCGGGTCCAGATCTTGCGCTTCCAATCCGCCTCGTCGGGATAGAACGCCGCGCGGATGGTTGCCTTGATTTCGCGCCCTTGCGCGGATTTGACCTCGCCATGATTATGCAACCAGGCATCGCCGCGCAGGGCATTGATGACATCGGGGATCGGCTTGGTTCCAAACTCCAGGGCAATCCCGGTCCATTGCGCGTGGCCGACGCAGTTGAACAGGCCCTCGGCCAAAGTACCCCTGACGTCGGGCGAGCTTGAAGACCCGCCCTTCGGGCTCGTGACGTCCTCCCCGAACCACGCCCGCGCCCGTTTATGCGCCGCCTGGTCCGGCTCGTGCAGGCAGATTGGCTCGCCATAACCATAGGGCCCCAGTCCGGTATGAAAATCGATCAGCCCCACATGCCGCGCCTCCCCAAGCTCGGCCTTCACGATTTGTTCCATCACGCGTCGCGACCATGTCGGCGCTTGACCGCCAAAGAACAACCCTTGGTTGTGCCGATACTGTCCCACGCTGATCGCCGCTTGCAGCGCAAACAGGCCGTGCCGCTCACCATATTCATCGATAACCTGCTCCGCCAACGCACGCGCCGCCTCATCCCAAATTTCCGGCACCAGGGCATCGGCCAGTTGGTCGTAGCCGGGATTTTCAGGATATCCGCCTGCCTCATGGTCGAGGAAGTTGCGGTTGAGGTCCACATTGTCTTCCGTCACCCGCCGCAGCCAGGCGAACCCGTAAGGGTTGATCGCGTGCACCAACAGCAGCGCGACGCCGTCGGGCAATGTCGGTGCGTCGGTATTTTCAAGCAGCCCGGCCTGCACGCCCGAGCCACAGAAACCCTCGACTCCATGGGTTCCCGAAATGACCAACAGCACGCGCGCCGCGGCCGCCGGCCCTAGGCGGGCCACATCGGTGAAGAGGGCTTCGCCGTCGGGGCCCGCGACCGGGTTTCGATAATGTGTCACTTGGGCTCCCGCGCCCAGGCAACCGGCCAGGAACTTGCCGCGCGCGTCGCTGTAATTGGCTGAAAACTGATCGACGATATCCATCTGTCTCATCATTTTGTGATCGAAATATGATCGCTCAATACTACCCCTGCGGGTTTTGCCACTTGGCCCAGGGACAGCTTTGGCCCATATTGAAGCACATGCTAGCCAAAATAGTCGTCCTCGTCCTTCTAGTTCTTTTGCCCCTAGGCTCCGCCGGCGCCGACCAGCTGGACCCGCGCCTGGACAGATTATTTGCTGTGCTGCAGACCACTCAAAGCGACCGCGAAGCCCGTCAGGCCGAGCGGCTCATTTGGTCGATCTGGATTCAAACCGACGACCCCGCTGCCCAGGCCAGCATGAATAACGGCATTGAGGCCATGAGCCGCAACCGCCTCGACGATGCCTTGGCGATATTCGACCGCCTGGTTGTCGAGGCGCCTGATTTTGCCGAAGGGTGGAACA
>QIGO01000186.1 GCA_003230015.1 Alphaproteobacteria bacterium
CCGGGCCTGACCAGTTCCGCCGCCCGCTGGGCCGCCGCGCGCCCGAACACCACCAGGTCCAGCAGTGAATTGGAGCCCAGCCGGTTGGCCCCATGCACCGACACGCAGGCCGCCTCGCCGATCGCCATCAGCCCGGCCACGACGCTGTCGGGATCGCCATCCTTCAAAGTCACCACTTCGCCGTGATAATTCGTCGGCACACCCCCCATATTGTAATGGCAGGTCGGCAGCACCGGGATCGGCTCTTTGGTCACGTCGACGCCCGAGAAGATGCGGGCCGTCTCGGCGATGCCCGGCAGCCGCTCATGGATCACCGCCGCATCCAGATGCTCCAGATGCAGATGAATATGGTCGCTCTGTTTGCCGACCCCGCGTTTTTCGCGAATCTCGATGGTCATGGCGCGGCTGACCACGTCGCGGCTCGCCAGATCTTTCGCTGACGGTGCATAGCGCTCCATGAAGCGCTCGCCATCGGCATTGGTCAGATAGCCGCCCTCGCCGCGCGCCCCTTCGGTAATCAGACAGCCGGCACCATAGATGCCGGTGGGATGGAATTGCACGAATTCCATGTCCTGCAATGGCAAGCCGGCCCGCGCCACCATGCCGCCGCCATCGCCGGTGCAGGTATGCGCCGACGTGCACGAGAAATAGGTCCGCCCATAACCGCCGGTGGCCAGCACCACTTGCTGCCCGCGGAAACGATGCATTGTGCCGTCGGCCAAATTCCACGCCATCACCCCGACACACCCGCCATCGTCGTCCATCAGCAGGTCGAGGGCGAAATACTCGATGAAAAATTCCGCCTCATGACGCAATGCTTGCTGATAGAGCGTGTGCAAGATGGCATGTCCGGTACGGTCCGCCGCCGCACAGGTCCGTTGCGCCGGCGGGCCTTCGCCGAAATTCGTCGTCATGCCGCCGAACGGGCGCTGATAGATCTTACCGTCGTCGGTGCGGCTGAAGGGCACGCCATAATGCTCCAGTTCGATCACCGCCGGCAGCGCCTCGCGCACCATATATTCGATGGCATCCTGATCGCCCAGCCAGTCCGACCCTTTGACGGTGTCATACATGTGCCAGCGCCAGTTATCCTCGCCCATATTGCCGAGTGCGGCACTGATCCCCCCTTGCGCGGCGACGGTGTGGCTGCGGGTCGGAAACACCTTGCTGACGCATGCCGTGCGCAGACCTTTTTCCGCCATGCCGAAGGTCGCCCGCAGCCCCGCGCCCCCGGCACCGACGACAACCACGTCATACTCATGGTCGATGATGTCGTAGGCCTGCGTCATGCCGGCCCTCCCAACGCGATCCGCAGCACCGCCAGAATAGCCGCCACCGACAGCATGATGGCCCCGCCCTTGACGGCGAAGATGACGGCCAGCTTCCAGCGCTCGTCATGGACATAGTCCTCGGCAACCACTTGCAGACCCAGCTGCCCATGGTGAAACACCGCCGCGATCAGCAGCACCAGCAGCACCGCCGTCACCGGACTGCCGATCCACGCCACCGCCGCGCTATAATCGTCACCCATATGGGCGATCACCGAGATCACGAACCATATAACCAGCGGCACCAGCGCCAGCGCCGTCCAGCGCTCGGCCCACCAATGTTCCGCACCGGTTTTCGCCGAACCCAAACCGCGCGCCCGTGCCAGCGGTGTTTTCAAGGTCATATCCCGCCCCCTCTGGCGGCGTAGCCAAGGATCCATACAAGAATTGTCAGGCCCACCGAGGCGCCAACGACGATCCACCCGCTGGCATAGACCTGGGTCAGCTCAAACCCCCAACCCACGTCCCAAACCAAGTGGCGCACCCCGTTGCAGAGATGGTAGAGCAGCGCGAACGTCCAGCCCAACAACAGCAACCGCCCCAGCCAGCTGCCGACGAACGCCTGCACCGTGCCAAACGCCTCCGGCCCGGCGGCGGCCGCGACCAGCCACCAGACCAGCAACAGCGTACCGGCCGCCAGCGCGACCCCCGTCAGCCGGTGCAGGATCGACAGCATCGATGTCAGCTGCGGCTTATAGACTTGCAGGTGCGGCGAAAGGGGACGCTTGTCACTCTGCATGAACCCACCTCACGGATGCCGGCACCCCTGCCCAACGCGCGGGCTCCAGCCCCCCCATTTAGACTGCTCCTTATAGACAGTCAACGAACCCATATGTTTATCCCCGCTGCCAAGCCGTCCCACGGCATTCGCCAGCAACCTCTCCGCCGCTAAACCGCCCTCATGGCTTGTGGAAAACTTGTGGACAAATTGTGCAGCATCGCGATTCTTATGCACAAGAAATCCGCGCATTTCGGTCATTTGCTGTTGCGACAAAAGCGGGCGCAAATGATCATATCTATCAGCACATAACGTTTTGAAGCGTTCTCTTTTTCGGTCGTTTCGCCTCTCGGGGTTCAACGATTGAAAATGGAGAAGCCTAAAGGCGGCGGGCCGGGCAACCGGACCAAAGCAAGGCGGCAGCGCTTCAAACATGACCCGGATGGTTCGCCAGCCGGATCATGGCCGAAGGTTCCGGGATCGCAAGGCCTGGTGTCTTCAACGGTAGTAAAGATTGCCTTCGGGCGTTCAGAGCTACCCCCGACGCGACGGATGTGTGGTTCGCCACACAATTTGGCGCTTGGGCTCGGGGCCACCGTCTGACGGCGGTCTTGAGGTTGGATCACCGAGTTTCGTGATCACCTCTTCGGAGGACCGGACCATCGGTAAGGAAGGCAAGTCGTTTTGTTCGGCCGGTCTTCCCTCGTTGAGGCAGCGCACGGCTTCGGTCATGTCTGCATGAGACGCGCGGTCATATTGCATCTTCGGGTGCGGCATGGTCGCTGGGCAAGGGGCTCGTGGCCGCCCGCCGGTCACGAAATCCGAGCTTAAGGGAGGCTTTAGTCGGTTTGTTGTCCAAGGCTCTCGCCGGCCCGGGATCACAAGCCGCGACACACCGCAAGCGGACTCCTCGGAGAAAACGAGCGGTGTGGAAGCAGATCCGGATTGGAAGTTCGCTTCTGAAAAGGACCTGCGGGTCGGATGGGATTATGCGCCTTTACAGGTCACGGCCCCGCAAGGGGTGCAGGCCCGGAGGGTTTTCGGATCCCCTGGGCTGGGCAGCCGCCGCGATGGCGGATCACGTATCGGCCAGGGGTGCGCCCGCGGTCGTGGTTGGCCCGAGACCTGGACCGTTATGTGCCGTGAGTTTGGTGCGAGCCAGGCTCACGTCGGACGAGTTGGCCTTCGTGTCGGCAAATCCGGCGCAGGTCAGCGAGCCTTCGGGCCCGCTGACCGGAACCAGGCGGCCTTCGGGCCAAACGGTTCCACGGATCGAATCGCCCTCGGGTGTGACGAACCGTTGATCTGCGAACCTTCGGGCCCAAGGATCATAGGTTTGGAGCACACTTGGGAGAGGAGAACCTCCGGATCGGGACAGCCTTCGGGCTCAACGATCCACGGTTTGGACTGCTTTCGGGTGGCTCAAACCTCTGAATCGCGATGACCTTCGGGTCAGCCGGTTCAAGAGGCGTCAGGGTGCTCTTCGGAGCACACGCGATGGACCCCGCGTCCGCGCACCTGACGCTTTCTTGATTCTAGCGCCCGCCCATGGGAAATAAGGCGCCGCGCCGGCAACCAGCCGCGCCTGATTTCCTCTGGAGAGCGCCCATGGCCGCCAATAAATCGCTCCTGATTCTGCCCGGCGACGGCATTGGCCCCGAAGTCATGTCCCAGGTTCGCCGTGTCATCGACTGGATGGACAAGCGCCGTTGCGTAACCTTTGATGTCCAGGACGGCCTTGTCGGCGGCATTTGTTACGACACCCACGGCGTCGCCGTCACCGACGAGACCATGGCCATTGCCCGGACTGTCGACGCGATCCTGCTCGGTGCCGTCGGCGGCCCCAAATGGAGCGACGTTCCCCGCCAGCATCGACCCGAAGCCGGCCTGCTGCGCTTGCGCAAGGATCTCGACCTCTTCGCCAATTTGCGCCCGGCGGTCGTTTTCGACGCATTGATCGACGCTTCCACCTTGAAGCCGGAGATTGTCCGCGGTCTTGATCTGCTGATTGTCCGCGAGCTCACCAGTGGCGTCTATTTCGGCGAGCCCCGTGGCATTGACACCCTGCCCGACGGCACCGAGCGCGCTTTCGACACCCAAATCTACACCAAGCCGGAGATCGAGCGCATCGCCCGTGTCGCCTTTGAGCTTGCCGCCAAGCGCAACAACAAACTGGCCTCGGCCGAAAAATCCAACGTCATGGAATCCGGCGCCTATTGGCGCCGCATCGTCAGCGCCATCGCGGCCCAGGAATATCCTGACATCGAATACACCAACATTCTCGCCGACAATTGCGCCATGCAGCTGGTCCGCGATCCCAAACAATTTGATGTCATCGTCACCGACAACCTCTTCGGCGATTTATTGTCCGACGAAGCGGCCATGTTGACCGGCTCCATCGGCATGCTGCCCTCGGCCAGTCTCGGCGCCGTCGATCCCACATCGGGCCGCCGCCACGCTCTCTATGAGCCCGTCCACGGCACCGCCCCGGACATCGCCGGCCAGGACAAGGCCAACCCCCTCGCCAGCTTGCTCAGTTTTGCCATGATGCTCACCTATTCCTTCGACATGGCCGAGGATGCCAGGCTGATTGAGCAATCCGTCCAGGACGTGCTGGCCAGTGGTCTGCGCACCGGCGATATCATGTCGCCGGGCCACACCCTGGCCTCCACCAGTCAGATCGGCGACGCCCTGCTCGCGGCCCTCGACCGCCGCGCCGCCTGACGGTCTCCATGGCCGTGATGCTTGCAAAATCCCGTCAACCGGCCTAATTGGTCGCTGACCCACCACAGATATTCGGGACCCGAAACCATGGGTTACAAAGTTGCTGTCGTTGGCGCCACCGGTAATGTCGGCAGGGAAATCCTCAAAACCCTCGCCGAGCGCAACTTTCCCACCGACGAGGTCGTCGCTCTGGCGTCCGCCCGCTCGGTCGGGCGCGAGGTCTCCTTTGGCGAGGACGAGATTCTTAAGGTCCAGGATCTCGCCACCTACGACTTTGCCGGCACCCACATCGGTCTATTTTCGCCCGGTGCCAAAGTGTCGCGGGAATTTGCCCCCAAGGCGGCGAACGCCGGTTGCATCGTCATCGACAATTCCTCCTGCTTTCGCATGGACCCGGACGTCCCCCTCATCGTGCCCGAGGTCAACGAACACGCCCTGGCCGGTTACACCGCCAAGAATATCATTGCCAATCCCAACTGCTCGACCATGCAGATGGTTGTCGCCTTGAAGCCGCTGCATGATGCTTTCACCATCAACCGTGTTGTTGTCGCCACTTATCAGTCCACCTCGGGCTCCGGCAAGGCGGCCATGGACGAACTGTTCAACCAGACCCGCGCCATCTACGTCAACGACCCTGTCCAGAAGAAAGAATTCACCAAGCAGATCGCCTTCAACGTCATCCCCCATATTGATGTTTTCATGGATGACGGTGTTACCAAGGAAGAGTGGAAAATGGTCGTCGAGACCAAGAAGATTCTCGACCCGGCGATCAAATTGACCGCGACTTGCGTCCGCGTGCCGGTCTTCATCGGCCATGCCGAAGCCGTCAATCTCGAATGCGAGCACGAGATCACCGCCGCCGACGCCCGCGCCATCCTGCGCGCCGCCCCCGGTGTCACCGTTGTCGATCACCGCGCCGACGAAGGTTATGTGACCCCGGCCGAAGCCGCCGGCGAGGATGCTGTTTATGTCAGCCGTATCCGTGAAGACATGACTGTCGAGAATGGCCTCAATTTATGGATCGTGTCTGACAATCTTCGTAAAGGCGCCGCTCTTAATGCGGTTCAAATCGCCGAATCCCTCGACCGCCTATTCCTCCAACGAGCCGCCTAAAGCTTGTTACCCGGCGAGCTGATAGGCCGACCATAACGCGTAAGTGCCGAACACGCACAGCACCACCGCGGCGACACGATTGACGCCCCGTTGAAAACCACGGTCGATATAGTTGCGGAAAAAACCGGCTGCCGCACTCAGGGCCAGCCACCACATCGCCGAGCCCACGAACACCCCCAGCACCAGCCACACCGCCGCACCCGTCGAGGCCACCAGATCGACATCCCCCAGGGCTGCCAGCAAACCGGCAAAGACGATCAGCGTGATCGGGTTGGTGATGGCCAGGAAGAATGCTGACAGAAAATCCCGCAGCAGGCTTTCGGTACGCACTTTCTTGATGATTTTTTCCTTTGGTTGCTTAGGCTTGGAAAAGGCGGAGCTGGCTGCCAGCACCAACAACAGGACCCCACCCGCACCCCGTACCAACGCCTGATGCCCGGTAATCCAACCGGCCACGGCCGTGACACCGAAGGCGGCGATGGCCCCATAAACGGCATCGGCCACCGCGGCCCCGAGGCCGGAAAGCAACCCATGCATGCGCCCTTCGGTCAGGGTGCGCTGGACACAAAGCACCCCGACAGGCCCGACCGGAGCGGCCAGCAAGAGTCCAAAGAAAATGCCGTTAAGGAATACCAGGCCCGTCACTGCGGCCAATAATGTTTGTTTGGAAGATGGATGGTGAACTTACTCAAGACACCTTAAGCTTCCATATCAGATTTGCACGATGACGCAACCCGTTACCTCACACGTCGCGCTGGAAACATGTCTTGCTGGCCCAATAACTTTTCTTGGGTCTCGACGATCTGCAATTCACGCGCGCCCAATCGCACCGTTTCTGCCAGCACCCCATGCACCGCCGCCGCGGTTTTGCTCAGCGCCGCGGCCGCGTCGCCGGCGCCGAGATAATGGCCAAGAAACAGCGCCGCCACCATATCGCCGGTCCCCTTGACCGTCGGCGCCAGATCCACATGCGGGGTCGAGACCAGCCAGGCCTCGCCGGCCGTAATCGCCAACATCGAAATCTGCTTTTCCGGCTCATCCGCGCCTGGCACGCTGGTCACCAGCACCAGCTTCGGCCCCAGCGCCAATAATCCCCGCGCCGCCGCCGTGGCATCCGCCAAATCGCCGATGCGCTCACCGGTCAGCTGCTCCAGTTCGAATATATTCGGCGTCAGCAGATCGGCGGCAGGCACCATTTCCGCCCGCACGAAGGCGGGAATATCCGCATTGACATAGAGACCCTCGTCCACATCGCCCATCACCGGATCGCAGCAGAATATCGCTTCGGGACGATGGGCCCGAACCTTCTTCACCGCGCCCAGCACCACGGCCCCCAGCGCCTTATCGCCAAGATATCCCGACAACACGGCATCGCAGCTGGCCAGCGCCCCCACATCTTCCAACCCCTCGACCAGCGCCTCGGCTTCCTCGGCACTCACCACCCGGCCGCGTTTGACCCCATAGCCCAGGTGATTCGAGAACACCACGGTCGGCACTTGCCAGACTTCAAAACCTAAGCGTTGCAAGGGAAAAGTCGCCGCGGCGTGGCCCACATGCCCGTAGGCGACATGCGACTGAATGGACAGAATATTCATTAAGATTCGCAGGAATTTCGAGAGGCGTGAACTTGTCACGATTCCCCGCCCGCTCAAAGCCCAAAGCGGGCCGCCCCGAACTAACCACAAGATATACGCAATTCGTCGCCAGCTACCACAAAATTTGGTTGACGACGCGAGTCAACCACTGCTACCAGACTCTCGCAAGTGCATGGACGCGGGGTTCATCGAACCGATGGTAGAACCCGGCGAGCGCGACGGCGCCCGCCGGGTTTTCCATGCCGAAATTCCGCTGATTCTGGGTTTCAGGTCGCCGCCAGCCAGGGTGTTGCCAGATTTTGCTTAGCCTCGTAATCCGCGATCGCCGACTCCTGCTGCAAGGTCAGGCCGATATCGTCGAGGCCCTCCAACAGACATTGTTTACGAAACGGATCCAGCTCGAAACGGATCACCGCCCCGTTCGGGCGGCGGATTTCCTGTGCCGCCAGATCGATGGTCAGCTCCGGATTCGCGCGATCCTGCGCATCCGCCATCAAGGCGTCCACGTCAGCCTGCGGCAGCTTGACCGGCAAAATACCGTTCTTGAAACTGTTGTTGTAGAAGATGTCGGCAAAACTCGGCGCGATGACGCAGCGAATACCGAAATCCAGCAGCGCCCAGGGCGCATGTTCCCGCGATGAGCCGCAGCCGAAATTCTCGCCCCCCACCAATATTTTCGCTTGCTCGTAGGGCGGCGTGTCGAGCACGAAACCATCGAGCTTCTTACCCGACTCGTCATGGCGCATTTCGTAGAACAGGCCCTCGCTGAGCCCGGTCCGCTTGATCGTCTTCAAGAACTGTTTCGGGATGATCTTGTCCGTATCCACGTTGACCATCGGCAACGGCGCCGCCACACCTTTCAGGGTCGAGAATTTTTCCATTTTCAGCCCTCCACCGGTGTCAGTTCGCGCACATCCGCCAGCCGCCCGGCAACCGCCGCCGCCGCCGCCATCGCCGGGCTCACCAGATGGGTGCGCCCACCGCGCCCCTGACGGCCCTCGAAATTGCGGTTCGACGTCGAGGCGCAACGCTCTGCCGGCTCTAGTCGGTCCGCATTCATCGCCAGACACATGGAGCAGCCCGGTTCGCGCCAGTCGAAGCCGGCATCCAGGAACAGCCTGTCCAAACCCTCAGACTCGGCTTGCTCCTTGACCAGCCCGGAGCCCGGCACCACCATCGCATGCACCCCCTCGGCAACCCGCCGCCCGGCCGCCACCGCCGCCGCCGCCCGCAGATCCTCGATCCGGCCATTGGTGCAGGAGCCGATGAACACCTTGTCCACGGCGATATCCTGCATCGCCGTCCCCGGCCGCAGTCCCATATAGTCCAGCGAGCGTTCCATGGCCTGCCGCAGCACCCCATCCGGTTCGGCTTCCGGGTCCGGTACTTTGCCGGTTATCGGCACCACGTCCTGCGGGCTCGTTCCCCAGGTCACCTGCGGCGCGATATCCCCCACATCCAGCGTGATTTCCCGGTCATAACGCGCCCCGGGATCACTCGGCAGGCGGCGCCAATAGGCCACCGCCTGCTCCCAGGCCGCACCCTTGGGCGCCATCGGCCGCCCCATGAGATAATCGAACGTCGTCTGATCGGGCGCGATCAACCCGGCCCGCGCCCCGCCTTCGATCGACATATTGCACACCGTCATCCGCCCTTCCATGGACAGATCGCCGATCGCCTGGCCGGCATATTCGATGACATGGCCGTTACCGCCCGCGGTGCCGATCTTGGCGATCAGCGCCAGGATCAGATCCTTGGCCGTCACCCCGGCGGGCAATGAACCGGCCACCGAAATCCGCATATTCTTGGCCGGCGTCTGGATCAGCGTCTGGGTTGCCAGCACATGTTCCACCTCCGAGGTACCGATGCCGAAAGCCAGCGCCCCGAACGCCCCATGGGTGGCCGTATGGCTATCGCCACAGACAATGGTCATGCCCGGCAGGGTAAAACCCTGTTCCGGCCCGATTATATGGACAATGCCCTGGCGAACATCGTGCATGTCGAAATAGGGAATGCCGAAATCGGCGCAATTCTGCGCCAGCGTCTCCACCTGCAGCCGCGACTGCGCGTCCGCGATACCGGCCTCGCGGTCCGTGGTCGGCACGTTATGATCGGCCACCGCCAGCGACGCTTTGGGATGCCGCACCTTCCGCTTGGCCAACCGCAGACCCTCGAACGCCTGCGGGCTGGTAACTTCATGCACCAGATGCCGGTCGATATAGATCAGGCCGGTACCGTTGTCCTGCATATGAACAAGATGCTGGTCCCAGATCTTATCGAACAGAGTTCGCGGTTCGCTGCCCATAGCCATTCACTCCCTGCCGCCGGCCCTGCTTTGCATCGGACCTCGCCATTTGCCGCACCATCGGCGGTGGCAGGGCTCAGCCGCGCTGCATCCGGGGGCCTTACTTGCCGGCGGCTCTTGCTTTTTTGCCCTTGCCTTTGCCGGCCACGCTGGCCATCGCCCGGCCGCTCGTCCGCTCGACGATCCGTGCCGACTTGCCGCGCCGGCCGCGCAAATAATAGAGCTTGGCACGCCGCACGCGGCCGAAGCGGATCACTTCGATCGCCGCGATACGCGGGCTGTGCAGCGGAAACACGCGCTCCACACCTTCGCCATAGCTGATTTTCCGCACCGTGAACGAGGAATTCAATCCCGCATTCTTGCGCGCGATGCATACCCCTTCATAGGATTGTATGCGCTCGCGCGTACCCTCGACGACCTTGACATTGACCCGCACCGTGTCCCCGGCGCCAAAATCCGGCACGGCGCGCTCTGCCGTCAGTTTGGCAACCAGATCCGCCTCCATCCGTTGCACGATATTCATGCCTCAACTCCTTGTCTGCGCTGTGCCGCTATGTATTGTCGCCACAAATCCGGCCGCTGTTTCTGTGTCATCGCGACGGCCTGTTGGTGGCGCCAATCGGCGATCCTGTCATGATGCCCCGATACCAGGATATCCGGCACCGCCCTTTTTTCGCCGCCCCGGTCTTGCCAGACCCGTGGCCGTGTATAGTGGGGATATTCCAGCAACCCCGCTTCAAAACTCTCTTCCGCCAGGGATGTTGCCTCGCCCACCACCCCCGGTAGCAGCCGCACGCACGCCTCCAGCAAGGCCATCGCCGCGATTTCGCCCCCTGCCAGCACAAAATCGCCAAGGCTGACTTCTTCGACGGCCCAGGCATCGAGCACCCGCTGATCGATGCCTTCATAACGCCCGCACAGCAGCGCCACCCCCGGCCCCGCCGCCAGGGCCCGCACCGCTGCCTGATCCAGGCGGCGGCCGCGCGGGCTCAGATAGAGTATTGGCCCGGCAGGGTCAACCGCTCCCGCCGCCCCGCCGGCCAATTCCTGCAACGCCCCGTCGACCACATCGGGCCGCATCACCATGCCCGGTCCGCCGCCAAAAGGCTGATCGTCGACGCTGCGATGGCGACCCTTGGCGTGCGCGCGGATATCGATCAGCTCCAGCGACCAGCGGCGCTGGCTCAGCGCCTTGCCCACCAGGCTGGTCTCCAACGGCCCCGGGAACATTTCCGGGAACAACGTCAACACGGTGGCCCGCCAAGGTCGCGCGGTCATCTCCCGCCACCCACGTCAGCGCCGCCATCCTCCAATTCTTGCGGTGGATCGACGATCAGCCGGCCGGCCTCGAGATCGACTGTCGGCACCACCGCCTCGGTGAAGGGCAACGTCGTTTCGTTGCCCGCCTTGTCTCTTATGGTCAACACATCGCCGGCACCGAAATCATGGACGGCGGTGACATTTCCCAGCGCCTTGCCGGCCAAGTCGCTCACCCGCAGCCCCAGCAAATCCGCATGATAGAATTCTTTATCGTCCTGCGTCGGCGGCAACCGGTCTCTGGGCACATAGAGCCGCTGCCCCTGCAAGGCCAGCGCTTCGTCTCGGTCACCAACCCCTTCGACACGCGCCAGCAGCCGGCCCTTGCCGGCCCGTCCGGCGACCGCCAGCCGCAGCCGGCGAACCCCATCCTCGGTCTCCACCGGGCCATAGTCGGCCACGGCCTCCGGCGTCTCGGTAAAGGCCCGCAGCGTGATCAGACCCTTGAGGCCATGCGCACCGACGACGGCGGCGACACAAACCCGGTCTGACTGGCTCATTTCTGCCTCGCGATCCACTTAGGCGTCGGCGCTTTCAGCCGCCGCATCGGCACTCGGCTCCGCCGCAGCCGCTGCCTGCTCCGCGGCCAAGCGCTCTTGGGCTTTCTTTTTCGGCTGGTTTTTCTTCGTCTGCGACGGCACAGCCGGCACCGGCCTCATTTCGGCCGCGCCCAGGAAATGCGCCACCCGGTCCGATGGTTTGGCCCCGCAGCCCAGCCAATATTCGATCCGCTCGCGCTTCAGCACCACCCGCGCCGGATCGTCCTTCTCCAGCATCGGGTTATAAGTGCCCAATCGCTCAATAAAACGGCCATCCCGCGGACTGCGGATATCCGCCACCACGATCCGGTAGAAAGGCCGCTTTTTGGCGCCACCCCGGGCCAATCTGATCTTCAAAGCCATAACCTGTCACATCCCCATCTTGTGTCAAACAAACGCGCCTCCCGGCGCTCCGAAACACTACCGCGGCGGCATCAAACCAGGCGGCAGAGCGGACATATCCGCCGGCATACCGGCCGGCAATTTGCCCTTTTTGCCCATTTTGCGCATCCGCTTCATCATCCCTTGCATCTGCTGAAACTGTTTCAACAGCTTGTTGACTTCCTGCACACTGGCGCCGGCACCGGCGGCAATGCGTTTTTTCCTCGAGGCCTTGATAATCGCCGGTTTCAGCCGCTCATTGCGCGTCATCGAGAAAATGATCGCTTCCTGCCGTTTGATCAGGCCGTCATCGACCTGATGGGCGGCGAGCTGTTTTTTTACCTTGCCCACCCCCGGCAGCAACGACATCACGCCGCCAAGTCCCCCCATCTTCTTCAACTGCTGCAACTGCGAGAGCATGTCTTCCAGGTCGAATTGGCCCTTTTGCAGCCGCTTGGCGATTTTTTCCGCCTCGTCGCGGTCGACTATCTCCGAGGCCTTCTCCACCAGCGAGACCACATCGCCCATGCCCAGGATGCGGCTGGCGATACGTTGTGGGTGAAAGGGCTCCAGTGCATCCAGCTGCTCACCCACACCGATCAATTTGATCGCACAGCCTGTCGCCGCCCGCAGCGACAGCGCCGCCCCACCCCGGGCATCGCCATCGACCCGGGTCAAGGCAATACCCGTCAGGCCGATGCGTTCATGGAACACCCGCGCCGTATTCACTGCGTCCTGGCCGGTCATGGCATCGGCGACCAGCAACGTCTCCACCGGTTTCGCCGCGTCGCGGATCGCCGCCGCCTCGGCCATCAGTTCGTCGTCGATCGACAGCCGCCCCGCGGTGTCCAGCAACACCACGTCATAGCCTTCCTGCCGCGCCTTGCGCATCGCCCGCGCGGTGATTTTCACCGGCGATTCGCCGATCACGATATCCAGTGTCGCTACCAGCACTTGGTCGCCAAGCACGCGCAATTGCTCCTGCGCTGCCGGCCGGCGCACGTCCAGCGACGCCATCAGCACTTTCCGGGCCTGCTTTTCCACCAGAAACTTGCCCAGCTTCGCCGTCGTCGTGGTTTTGCCGGAGCCCTGCAGGCCGACCATCAGGATCGCCACCGGCGGGGCGGCCGCCAGGTTGATCTCGCTGGCCTCGGTGCCGAGCATCTCGACCAGCCGGTCATAGACGATCTTGACCACCATCTGACCCGGCGTGACGCTCTTGATCACCGCCTGACCGGTCGCTTCGGCCTCGATGCTGGCAACAAAGTCCTTCACCACCGACAGCGCCACGTCGGCTTCCAGCAGCGCCACCCGAATTTCCCGCAAGGCGGCCTTGACATCGGTCTCGCTCAGCGCCCCGCGCCGCGTCAAGCGGTCAAAAACCTCGCCAAGCCGACCTGTCAGTGACTCGAACAAATGTCGCTCCCTAGGGGTTCATTGCCCCCCGTCAATCTCTCGCCATACCCCAACGCACAACGCGCCAGCGCACGATACTCGTGGACTGACGTCGCCCCACAGGACGCAAAGGCACATACAATGCCGTTAGCCGCCGCACGCTATGCTCCCCCGTACCGCGAGTCAACCGCGGCCGGCCTTTCAGCCGGTACACGCAATTTCCAGCGAAATGGTCAGTGCGAATCAGTGCGCCGCAAAAAAGGCTTACTGGAGCACTTACGAACAAAGGCGCGCACGGGCCCAAAACCGCGATAACGGCCGAAACACCGCCGAATTTCGGACCTCGCCCAACGGCAAGGCGTTCCGCAGTTGAATCACCGCCGTATCAGCCATACAGTTGATTCACCGGCCAGGATATGCGACAAAATGCTGTATTTTCAATCGTTAAGAATCGCCTATCCTACTGCATACGCTAAAGTCCCACCCCGAAGAGGTAGATTGCATCGCCGAGGACACAAAGCGCCTGCAAGTTTGCGCGTAGCATCAACCAATGGGCACGGAGTTCTGCGTTTGCCCTGACAGGAGGTTAGAGGGTGGCACATCCGGTGGACATCTATGTTGGCCAACGTCTTCGTCAGCGCCGCGAGATGCGTGGGATGCCGCAGAAGGAGTTAGCCCGCCAGCTCGGGATCAGTTTTCAGCAGGTTCAGAAATACGAAAGCGGCGCCAATCGCATCAGCGCCAGCAAATTATGGGAATTATGCTGTGTGCTTGGCGTTGCGCCGGGATACTTCTTCGAGGGCATCAGCGGTGCCGCCGCCTCGCCCAATCCGTCGAGCTTGCCGGAAGAGAATATTGACAACGGCCAGCCCAATTCCCGCAATACCCGCCAGATCCTTGATTTGAACCATAATTTCCAACGCATTCCCAACACCCGCGTTCGCCGGCAAGTTGTCCAACTCGTGAAGGCATTAGTGGACTGACCCACGGCGCGGCGCACGCTTTTAGGTGGACTAGACTGCCTCCGCCACCCTATATCCCGGCCATGGGGACACGTGATTTTGTCAAAATGCACGGCTTGGGCAACGATTTCGTCGTTGTCGATGCCCGCGCGGGCGATTTCCTCCCCACCGCCGCCGCGATCCGCGATTTGGCCGATCGGCGTACTGGCATCGGTTTCGACCAGCTCATCACCCTGACGCTGCCCACCGACACCCGCGCCGACATTTTCATGCGCATCCACAATGCCGACGGCGGTGAGGTCGCCGCTTGCGGCAATGCCACGCGCTGCGTCGCCCGGCTTGTCGCCCGGGAGACCCATGCCAAGACCGCCACCATACAAACCGGCGCCGGCCTGCTGCACGCCAGCATCGCCGCGCCCGACGGCATGGTGAGTGTGGATATGGGCCTCGCCCGCACCCAATGGCGGGACATTCCTCTGGCCAGGGCCGTGGATACTCTGGATTTGCCGCTCCAACTCGGACCGTTGCGCCACCCTGTGGCCGTCAGCATGGGCAACCCTCATGCCGTGTTTTTTGTTGCCGACGCCGCCGCTATTGACCTTGCCGATCTTGGCCCGCGCCTCGAATGCGATCCCCTTTTTCCCGACCGCGCTAATATTGGCATCGCCCAGATCATCGACGCCGGCAACATACGCCTTCGCGTGTGGGAGCGTGGCGTCGGTATCACGCGTGCCTGCGGCACCGGTGCCTGTGCCGCCGCTGTCGCCGCGGCCCGTCGCGGCTTGACCCGGCGCCGCGTGGCGATCGCGCTCGATGGCGGCGATTTGGATCTGCACTGGCGCGATGACGGCCATGTGCTCATGACCGGCCCCGCATCCTTCAGTTTTTCCGGCCAGCTGCCGGCACCGGGCCGCGACCATGGCTGACGTGGAAATCCTCACTTTCGGCTGCCGGCTAAACACCTACGAATCCGAGATTATCCGCCAGAATGCCCTGTCGGCTGGCCTTACCGGCAGCGTTATCGTCAACACCTGCGCCGTCACTGCCGAGGCCGAGCGCCAGGCCCGGCAAAGCATCCGCAAGGCCCGCCGGGAACACCCCCGCGCGACCATTATCGTCACCGGCTGTAGTGCCCAAATTGACCCGCAGGGTTACGCCGCGATGCCGGAAGTCGATGTCGTTCTTGGCAACGATGAGAAACTCCGGTCCGACAGTTTCCTGCCGGCCGCCATGTCGGCGCAGAAAATCCGCGTCCATGACGCCGCGGCCATGGTCGGGACCGCCGGCCAGTTGGTCGACGGCTTTGACGGCCGCGCCAGAGCTTTTGTCCAAGTCCAGAATGGCTGCGACCATCGCTGCACATTTTGCATTATCCCCTTCGCCCGCGGCCCCTCGCGCAGTATCCCCATCGGCGCCATCGCCGATCAGGCCCGGCGCCTTTGTGCCGCCGGCTATGCCGAGATTGTCCTCACCGGGGTCGACATCACCTCATACGGCGCCGATTTGCCTGGCCGGCCGCCCTTGGGACAGCTGGTGCGCCGGCTGCTCGGCGCCGTGCCCGAGCTGCCCCGATTGCGTCTGAGTTCCCTCGACCCGGCGGAGATCGATGACGATTTATGGGCCCTTATTGCCGACGAGCCACGGCTAATGCCCCATCTTCATCTCTCACTTCAGGCCGGTGACGATCTCATTCTCAAACGTATGAAGCGCCGCCACTCGCGCCGCGATGCCATCGAGTTCGCCGACCGCGCCCGCCGCGCCCGCCCCGATATCGTCCTCGGGGCCGACTTCATCGCCGGCTTTCCCACCGAAACCGACGCCATGTTCGACAACACCCTGCGCCTGGTCGCCGACTGCGGCCTCTCCCTGTTACATGTTTTTCCCTTTAGCCCCCGTCCGGGCACTCCTGCCGCCCGCATGCCCCAACTGCCACGCCAAGTGCGCCGCGACCGCGCTGCGATGCTGCGCCAAGCCGGCTTCGACGCCCTTGGATCCACCCTATCGCGCCATCTCGGCCGCACTGCCAAAATACTGGTCGAAAGTCCGTCAACGGGCCGTACCGAACATAATTTACCCGTCCAATTCGACACCCCCCAGCCACCTGCCACGATTGTCCCGAGCCAATTGGTTGCCATTGCCGCCCAACAGCTTGTCGCCCGCCCGCTCCACCGGCGCGCACTATGAGCGAGGCCGCCGCCCGCACCGGCTGGTTGCGACGCATGCGCGCTGGCCTGCAAAAATCCGCATCCCGGTTAAGCACCGGTATCGGCGGCATACTCACCAAGCGCCGCCTCGACCAGGCAGCCCTGGACGACCTCGAAGAACTGCTGATTACCGCCGATCTCGGCGTCGCCACCGCCGCCCTCTTGACTGAGAATCTGGCCAAGAGCCGCTTCGGCAAGGAAGTCTCCGACGCCGAGATCAGAACCGCCATGGCCGACGACATCGAGCGGATTCTAGCGCCGGTGGCAGCACCCCTGGTCATCGACTCTCGCCATCGCCCCCACCTGATCCTCGTCGTCGGTGTCAACGGCACCGGCAAGACCACGACCATCGGCAAGCTCGCCCGCCATTTTCGCGGCCAGGGCCATTCGGTGATGCTTGCCGCTGGCGACACATTCCGCGCCGCCGCCATTGAGCAGCTCCAGATCTGGGGCGAGCGGTCCGGTTGCACGGTTGTCGCCCGTGCCGCCGGCACCGATCCGGCGGCCCTCGCCTATGCCGCACTTGAGCAGGCCAAAGCCGAGCATATCGATGTCCTGCTATTGGATACCGCCGGCCGCCTCCACAACAAAGCCAACCTGATGGCGGAGTTGCAAAAGATCCTGCGGGTGATCAAGAAGCTCGATCCATCGGCACCCCATGATTGCCTGCTGGTCCTCGACGCCACCACCGGCCAAAACGCCCACGCCCAGGTCGACACTTTCCGCCAGCTGGCGTCAATCACCGGTCTTGTGGTCACCAAGCTCGACGGCACGGCGCGCGGCGGTATTATCGTCGCCCTGGCGCAGCGCTTCGGTGTCCCCATCCAAGCCATCGGTGTCGGCGAGGGCGAGGACGATCTGCGCCCCTTCGAGCCCCGCGCTTTTGCCCGCAATTTGATGGACCTTGAAGATTAGTTGCCACACAAGACGGAGACGAGGATGCCCGGCACGGGACATGGCGACGCGCACAGTTTAAGAAGTTTCACCGATGCCGAGGCGGCCCTGGCCCATGCCGCGCATATCTACGACACCGGCGCCGGCATCATCCGCGAAAGTTTCGCCCGTTTCGCCGCCGGCGAGCACAAACAGGAAAGGGTCGAGGCCTATTACCCCTATGTCGGTCTGGCGGTCGGCCATGCCGAACTGTCATCGGGCTCCCGCCCCTCCTATGGCACCGTCCCAGCGCCGGGATATTTCGGCACCACTTTGACCCGGCCCGACCTCCTTGCCGACTATTACCGCGAGCAAATCGAACTCCTTCTCGCCCATCACCAAGTCCCCATCATGGTTGGCGTCAGCCGGCGCCCGATCCCCCTGCCTTTTGTCGTCGAACACGCCACCGCCGATATCAGCACCGACGATGTCCGCGACATGAGTGCCATTTTCCAACTCCCCGACCTCGCCCGCATCGGCGACGACATCGCCAACGGAACCTACCGGCCCGAACCCGGCCAGCCTCACCCGCTGGCCCTGTTTTCTGGCGAGCGCATCGATCTCGGCCTCCACCGCCTGCAGCATTACACCGGCACCGACCCCTGCCACTTCCAACGCTTCGTGCTGTTCACCAACTACCAGCGCTATGTCGACGAATTCATCGCCTATGGACGCCAGGCGGTGGCGGCCAAGGAATATGATGCCTTTGTCGAACCCGGCGATGTTGTGACCGTGTCCAACGGCTTGGCCCAACAGCCCAACGGTGTTGCCCCCACCCACTTGCCGCAAATGCCGGCCTATCATTTGGTCCGCGGCGATCGCCTTGGCATCACCCTGGTTAATATCGGCGTCGGCCCTTCCAATGCCAAGACCATCACCGACCATCTGGCGGTCCTGCGCCCCCATTGCTGGATCATGATCGGCCATTGCGGTGGCTTGCGGCGCAGCCAGCTCTTGGGCGATTACGTCCTCGCCCATGCCTATATCCGCGAAGACCACGTCCTCGATCAGGATTTGCCGCTCTGGGTTCCGGTGCCGCCCATTGCCGAGATCCAGGTCGCCCTGCAAGAAGCCGTGACCCATATCCTCGGCCAGCACGGCCGCGATCTCAAGGCGCGCATGCGCACCGGTACCGTTGCCTCCACGGACAACCGCAACTGGGAATTACGCCACGCCGAACTGTTTGAACGCTTCAATCAATCCCGTGCTATCGCCATCGACATGGAAAGCGCCACCATCGCCGCCAACGGTTTTCGCCTTCGCGTGCCTTACGGCACCTTGTTATGCGTCTCCGACAAACCCATGCATGGCGAGATCAAACTTCGCGGTATGGCCAACGCCTTTTACCGCGAGCGCATTAGCCAGCATCTCAAGATCGGCCTCGAAGCCATCCGGATTTTGCGTGAGAACGGCGTCGATCAGCTCCACTCCCGCAAACTGCGCAGCCTCCACGAGCCGCCTTTCCGATAGCCTTATTGGCCCAACCTTCCACCATCGGCCTTTCACCAACGCCAAAAGGCGCTATCTTAGAGCCATGAAGCAACTCATCAAACTTGGCATCGAAGCCGGCCCCCTTGTCGTATTTCTGGTCGTTAACGCCCGTGCCGGCCTGTTTGAAGGTACGGCCGCCTTCATGGTCGCCACCGTCATCGCCCTCATCGCCGGCTGGTTGTTGGAGCGGCGCCTGCCCATCATACCCTTGGTCAGCGGCGGCTTTATCTTCGTTTTTGGCGGCCTGACCCTGTATCTGGCCGATGAGCTGTTTATCAAGATCAAGCCGACCATCGTTAACCTGCTTTTCGCGGTCATTCTCACCGGTGGCCTGATGTTTGGCCGCTCGTTTCTGCAAGTGGCCCTGGGCTCGGCTTTTCAGCTCACCAGCCATGGCTGGCGTGTTCTGACCCTGCGCTGGAGCGGATTTTTCGTGTTTATGGCGCTGCTGAATGAGATCGTATGGCGCAACTACGCCACTGATATCTGGATCAATTATAAGTTATTCGGCGCCATGCCCCTGACCATTGTCTTCGCCCTCAGCCAGACACCCTTTTTGCTGCGCCACCAAATTGCCACAGACGAATCGGCGGACTAGAGCTTTTTCCATTCGAACGGATCCGTTTGAATGGAAAGAAAATGCGTCAAAACAACACGCTAGAGCACATGAAGTGAGCGCAAGCGAATGAAATTTGCTCTAGCAGGCTGCTGAAGAAGTCTGCTAGGTCCAGGTCTAGATAATGATGTTCAGGTAGGTCCCGCGCGGCGCATTGCGGTCAAATTCGGCCACGTTAAGGTTTTGCCGCACCGTCTCGCCCCCGCCTTGGCGCGGCCCCGCCGCTTCTGCCCCCCCTTGGCCGCTGCCCTCCTGACGTTGCCCGACGGACGCCGGCTGCTGGCGGCCATGCCCGGCCGCTGGTTGGATTGTTTGGCCCTGGACCTGGGTTAACGCTGGGTTGGCGGGAAGTTGCATCGGGTACCAAAGCTATTGCTGAATAGCGCGTCCCTAGCCTAATAGCACGCATTTTAAGAAACCATAAACGGTCCTCGCGCCATCATTGCGCGGATTATCCCGCAAACTGCCGGCATATGCCTGCGGTGTCAATGAGCGAACGCATATGGCAATGGCTGCACATGACGCGCCCAACATAAAACAACTGTTACGTTTGGCGCACGACCGGTCTGCCATTGGCCGCTCTTCGTTAATCGATGCCATCACCGACATAGTCTCAGAGGATGACCAAAGCCTTACCGATCAGGAACAAGCGATCGCCACCGATATCATGTGCAAGCTTCTCCAGGATGTGGAGATGTCGGTGCGCCACCACTTGGCTGAACGCCTCGCCACGATCCCTGTTGCACCCTGCGAGCTGATCCGTCTGCTCGCCAACGACGACATCGCGGTAGCCCGCCCGGTACTTTTGCGCAGCACGGTTCTAAGCGATCCGGAGCTCGTCGACATCATCCGCCACCGCACATGGGAGCATCAACTGGCGATCGCCAACCGCCAGTCCCTCAGTATCGCGGTCACCGACAGCATTGTCGAAGCCAAGAACACGACCGTGATCACGACGCTCCTTGAAAACCAGGACGCCGAGATATCCACGGCCACGATGGCGTATTTGGTTGAACAGTCCCATCGTGTCGACAGCTATCAGGGTCCCCTGGTTCTGCGTCAGGATCTATCTCCCGAGCTTGCCGGCCGCATGCACGCATGGGTCTCCGACTCCCTGCGCCAATATATTGTCGCCAATTTCGAGCTTGACCCGTCGACTCTGGCAAGTGCGGTTGACAGCGCCGCTCAACGCGCTTTCGCCGAAATCAATGCCCCGGGCGACGCCGTACCGGCGGCCAAGAACCTCGCGCAAAAACTGCCCGAAGCCAATATCGATCCCCAGGTCTTGGTGAAATTGCTTCGTGAGGGTGAAATCTCGCTATTTGAGTCCATGCTCAGCCGCATGACCGGCATGGAGTTAAAACTTGTTCAGCGTCTGGTTTATCCCGCTGGTGGCGAGGGCCTTGCCGTTTCCTGTCGGGCCGCCGCCATCCCCAAGCCTGATTTTGCCTCCATCTTTTTGCTCAGCCGTCAGGCACGTCCCGGCGACCATATTGTTGAGAAGGACGAGTTGAAATCGGTTCTTGGGCTCTACGACGCCCTCTCCGACAGCGACGCCCAGGATATCCTGCAGGCTTGGCGCGACAATCCGGCCTATGACGAGCTGATCAACAGTCTGCGCGAACATTGCACCGTCGCTCCCCAGCAATAGTGTGGTCCCATGATCACGCCGCGCCAGAAAGTGCAGGATCTCGCGGACAATGGGCGCCCGGCGGCGCCTCAATCATCGGACGCACCGAGCGCGCGCGCGTTAATCTCCCGGCTTAACGATCTTGAGCGCTTGGTTTCGGACCTGATCTGGGAATGCAATCAAGAACTAACCTTAACCTATACCTCGGCACGCTCGACCCAGCTACTCGGCCGTCATCCCTTGGCGCTGCAAGGGCAGAGCCTTCTGAAAATCGGTGAATTCTGCACCGACTTCGCCAGCCAACAGCATTGCGAACCGCCACAGGAGATCGCCCGGCGCATTCCGTTCAGGGATGTTCCCTACATTGTCCGCCACCATGACGGCGTGCCGGGAATGTTGCTGCTCAGTGGCCTGCCTGTGTTCCATGAAACCACCCAAGCCTTCCTCGGCTACCGTGGCACGGCCCGCGATGTCACGGCCCAGGTTGAGGCCCAGCGCCAGGAAAATCGGGCCCGCCGCCAGTTGATCGAAGCCATCGAGGCCATCGACGACGGTTTTGCCTTGTTCAACGCCGACGAGACCCTGGTCTTTGCCAACAGCCGCATGCGCGAATTGAGTCCTGGCTGCAGTGATTTGCTGGCCAAACTCGGAACGACCCTCACCGAAATCACCCATGCCTGCAGTGCCGCCGAATTGGCCGGCGCCGATCCGACGGACATCGACTTGCGGACAGCCGAGCGCCTTCGCAATATCCGCCATGGCGAAGCCAGTTATGACCGTGTCGCCGATGGCCGATGGTTGCGCGTCCACAAGAAATACACCCCTGCCGGCGACCTTGTTTCCATTCGCACCGACATCACCGATCTCATGGAGCGCGAGGCGGCCATCCGCATGACCAAGGAAGAAGCCGAACTCGCCAACCGCACCAAAACCGAATTTTTCGCCAACATGAGTCACGAGCTGCGCACACCGCTTAACGCTATTATCGGTTTTTGCGAGGTCATGCGCGACGAGCTGTTCGGCGAAATCGGCAACGAACGTTACAAGGAATATGTCGGCGACATCCTCGCCAGCGGCCGCCATTTGCTCAGTATCATCAACGATATACTCGACGTCTCCAAGGCCGAAGCCGGCAAACTGGAGCTGCGAGAGGAATCTCTCGAGGTTGCAGCGGTCATTGAAAGCGCGGTCCGTCTGGTGCGAGAGCGGGTCATTCAGGGCAAGATCAATCTCCGCCAGGAATTGTCCGATAACCTACCGGCACTGTTCGCCGATGGCCGCAAGATCAAACAGATCCTGCTAAACCTGCTCTCCAATGCCGCGAAATTTACCCCGCCCGGTGGCACCGTGACCATTGCGGCGGAAGTGTCCCCCGGTGGCGAACTGGTCATTTGCACCACCGACACCGGCATCGGCATGAGCGAGCAGCAAATCCAGATAGCACTCACCCCCTTTGGCCAGGTCGACAGTGCCTTCAGCCGTGCCCATCAGGGCACCGGGTTGGGTTTGCCCTTATGCCTGGCCCTGACCGAACTGCATGGTGGCACCCTCACCGTCGAGAGCGAGCCAGACGCCGGCACCACGGTCCGCATCACCTTGCCCCCCGAACGTTTGGAATTCAGCTAGCCGCCGCCGGCCAATGCCGCGACACCGGGCAGGGTCTTGCCTTCCAGCCATTCGAGGAAGGCACCGCCGGCACTGGACACATAGCTCAGATCATCCATCACACCGGCCCGCCGCAAGGCCGCCACCGTATCGCCGCCGCCGGCCACCGACATCAGCTGTCCCGCCCGCGACCACGCAGCCACCTGCCGCGCCACCGCATTTGTCCCTTCATCGAAGGGGGCCACTTCGAACGCCCCAAGGGGACCGTTCCATACGAGCGTCTGGCAGCTCTCCAGCCGGCCCAGAATATCCTTCACACTCGCCGGCCCGACATCCAGGATCATCTGGTCCGCCGGCACCGCCGCGATATCGCTCACCTGGGTCGCCACGCCGGCTTCCAGCGCCGGCGCCACCACCACGTCCAGCGGCAGCACCAGACGGCAACCCACAGCCTTCGCTCTTTCGGCGATCTCCCGCGCCGTCGCCGCCATCTCATGTTCGCATAACGAGCGCCCCACATCATGGCCAAGGGCATTGAGAAAAATGTTGGCCATGGCCCCGCCGATAACCAGCACATCCACCTGGGCGACCAGATTACCCAACAGATCCAGTTTGCTGGAAATCTTCGCCCCGCCGACAATCGCCGCCAGCGGCCGTTTCGGGTTGCCCAAGGCCGCCGCCAGCGCCGCCAGTTCCTCTTCCATCAAGCGCCCCGCCGCCGCCGGCAGCAGCAGCGCCAGTTTTTCCGTCGACGCATGGGCACGATGGGCCGCCGAAAAAGCATCATTCACGTAAACATCGCCCAATGCCGCCAGCGCCGCCGCGAATTCGCCGTCATTCTGCTCTTCCCCGCCATGGAAGCGCAGATTCTCCAATACCAGCACCCCGCCCTCCGCCAGGGCGGTAACGGCGGCCTCGGCGCTCGGCCCGACGCAATCTTCGGCAAACGCCACCGGCAATCCGCCGAGGCAATCCGCCAGGGCCGCCGCCACCGGCCGCAGCGACAGCGCCGGCACGGCCCGGCCTTGCGGTCGGCCGAAATGCGACAGCAGGATCACCCGCGCATGCTTGCCGGCAAGTTCCTTGATCGTCGGCACCAGCCGTTCCAGCCGCGTCAAATCGCCGACCCTGCCGTCCTGCATGGGTACATTCAGATCGGCACGCACCAACACCCGCGCCCCGGCGACATCGAGATCGTCGAGGGTACGAAACTCAGCCATGACTCTTCCAATATTTTGCTATTTGGTCCCGAACAGCCGGTCGCCGGCGTCGCCCAACCCGGGCACGATATAGGCGTGCCCGTTGAGCTTCTCATCCAGGGCCGCGGTGAACACCCGCACTTGCGGGTGATGTTCCTGGAAGATCCGCGCCCCTTCCGGTGCGGCCACCAGCGCCATGAACCGAATATCCCGGTCCGCGACCCCGTTTTTATTCAGCACATCCACCGCCGCCACCGCCGAATATCCGGTCGCCAGCATCGGGTCCACCAGGATGACCTGGCGCCCCTCCATATCCGGCAGCCTGACATAATATTCCACCGGGCGCTGGGTTTCCGGATCGCGGTAGAGCCCGATATGTCCTTCCGCCGCCGTCGGGATCAACTCGTGCAATCCTTCCACCATGCCCAGACCGGCCCGCAGGATCGAGATCAGCGCCACATCCCGCCCCGCCAGCACCGGCGCATCCATCACCGTCAAGGGCGTCTCCACCGGCCGCGTCGTCATTGCCAGATCCCGGGTGATTTCATAACCCATCAGCAACGAGATCTCGCGCAACAACTGCCGGAAAACGACGGTCGGCGTTTTTTTGTCCCGCGCCATGCTCAATTTATGAGCAATCAGCGGATGGTCGAGGATGTAGAGATTCTTGAACTCGTCATGCGCGCGCATGTCGTCTTATTTCTCCCTTAAAATCCTGCCCGTGCCAGGATCGCCTGGCGTGTTGCCGCCGGCGCAAAACCGGCTTCGATGCTAACCCGTGTAATATCGCGCAATTCGTCGCGATCGAGTCCGAAATGGCGGGCCGCATGATCATATTCGGCCCCGACACTGGTATCGAAATAAGGCGGGTCGTCGGAACTCAAGGTGACACGGCACCCCGCCGCTTTCAGCGCCGGCCACGGGTGAGCCCCATAATCGGCATAAAGGCCGGTCGCGATATTGCTTGTTGGACACAGCTCCAGCACGATTTCCCGCGCCGCCAATTCAGCCACCAGTCCGGCATCTTCGATTGCCCGCACACCATGCCCCAAACGTTCCACCGGTAGCGTTTCCAGCGCCTCGCGGATCGCCTCCGGCCCATCGAATTCACCGGCATGCACCGTGCACTTCAAGCCCGCCTCATGCAGTTTGGCGAAAACACCGGCGAATTGCCCGGGCCGGTAACCCGCCTCATCGCCCCCCATGCCAAAACCAACCACCAGCGGGTGGGGATGACGCAAAACCGCGTCGGCCACCGCATGGGCGCGCTCGACTCCGAAATGACGCACGCAGGTCACGACAATGAAACCCTCGATGCCGAATGCCGCCCGCGCATCCTCGATACCTTGCGCGATACCGTCCAAATGACCCTGATAACTCATGCCCGCCGCCAGCGCATGATCCGGCGAAGACATCAGTTCCACATAGACCACATTCTCCGCCGCGCATCGCGACAAATAGTCGTAGGTCACGTCACGGTAATCCTCGGACGTCCGAATAACGCTGCTCGCCAAGTCGTAGACTTCCAGGAAATGCAAAAAGTCACGCCAGTGAAAGGCCCCCGATCCATCGAACAAATCCGCCGGCAGCGTGCGGCCATGGCGGTCCGCCAAACGCCGTACCAGATCCGGTGACGCCGTCCCCTCGAGATGAACATGCAACTCCGCCTTCGGGATTGCGGCGGTCACAGATCGTCCTCGCTCAGCCGCTGCGCCACCGCCGGTCCCGGCACTGCCGCCTTGTCGCCCACCTGCACGGCGGCCAGCACCGCGGCCACGGCCCGTTCCGCGCCCGCCTCATCGCGCCCATGAACAACCGCCAGCGGCCGATCCGGTCCCACTTCCGCGCCCAAACCGGCAACCTCGCTCAACCCCACACCATGGTCCACCGCTTGATCGGCCCGCAATCGCCCGCCGCCCAGGGCCACCACCGCCAGGCCCAACTGCCGCACATCCATGCCCGTGACGACACCGGCTTGGCGCGGTACCACGGGCAGCGCCACCGGCGCCGACGGCAAGTACTGTTCCGGCCGCTCCACGAAATCCTTCGGCCCCCCGAGCATGGCGACCATGCGCCCGAACACCGCCGCCGCTCGGCCCGAGTTCAACGCCTGCTCGATTTTCGCCCCCGCCGCCCCTTCATCCTCGGCCAGACCGCCCAGGAGCAAAAGTTCCACGCAAAGCGCCCGCGTCACCGCATCCAGCCGCGTCTCCCGCGCCGCCCCGGTCAAATAGTCGACCGCTTCCCGAACCTCCAGCCCATTGCCGGCACTCACGCCGAGCACTTGATTCATATCCGTGAGCAGCGCCGTCGTTTTCATACCGGCCCCGTTGCCCACCGACACGATACTGCGCGCCAGCTCGATCGCATCCTCCCGCGTCGAGGCGAAAGCCCCGCTGCCGAACTTCACATCCATGCACAGCGCGTCGAGCCCCGCCGCCAGTTTTTTCGACAGGATAGAGGCCGTGATCAGCGGAATCGATTCCACTGTCGCGGTAACGTCGCGGATGCCGTACAGCCGCCGGTCGGCGGGCGCCAGATCCGCCGTCTGCCCGATGATCGCGCAGCCTGCCTCAGCCACCACCCGCCGAAATGTCGCCAAATCCGGCGCTGTATTATAACCCTCGATGCTGTCCAGCTTGTCCAGGGTGCCGCCGGTATGACCCAGGCCACGGCCCGAGATCATCGGCACATACCCGCCGCAGGCCGCCACCATGGGCGCCAGCATCAGGCTGACCTTGTCGCCGACCCCGCCGGTCGAATGTTTGTCCACCACCGGGCCGCCGAGTCCCGCCGAGGCCCAGT
>QIGO01000149.1 GCA_003230015.1 Alphaproteobacteria bacterium
GGCGGAGCAGAATAACGTGCGGGCGCAGTTCGAAATGGCCCGGCTGTATGAGCTGGGCGAAGGGGTGCCACTGGATATCGCGGAAGCGGCCGACTGGCTGCGGCGCGCGGCCGATCAGGGGCTGCCGGACGCACAATTCAGGCTTGGCCAAATGTATCGGGAGGGACGCGGTGTCGCCCGCGACGAAAACAAGGCTCGGCGCTGGCTGGGACTTGCCGCGCAACAGGGATTCGCTGGTAGGGGCAGGGGGTCACCAGGGCCGGCAGCAGCCGCGACAACCGGCGAAGCGGCATCGCTGAACCGAGGCGACTCGGCGCAACCCGTTGCCAGCGGTGCCAGAGGTGCCAGCGGCGCGCCCCGGGCCCTGTTTCGGCGCCCGGCAGCAGTGGACGGGGGGACCGAAAACGAGCCAGTTGCGCGCGCGGATGTGTTGGCGGCGAACGACACGCCGGTGACGGCCGCCCGGGAACCGGCGCCACCGTCAGGCGACCGGATCGGCGCAAGGCCAGTGCCCGACACTCCTGACCCGCCAGCCGAGCCGCCGCCCAGCGCGGTTGCCGGAACCGAGGTTGCGGATCGAGGGTCAGAGGACGCGACAACGGCCGAAAAGGCGAGCCAGGTCGCGGTCGTGGCGCGCGGCGGTGGCCGGATATCCCGGGAGGTTGTGCCAGGGAACAGGGAGCCGGCAATCGAAAACGCGCGGGCGCGACCGCGGCCCGACGGCGCGCGCAGCGCCGTCGCTTTTGGCCGGCCGCTGCCGAGGCCAGACGTGCCGCGCCGCGGTGCCGCAGAGCCGCAACAACGGCAATCGCCGCAGGAACCGGTCGCCGCCGCCCGGGCGGTAGAGCCACCACGGGCCGACTCGAAAAACGGTGCCGGGGCGGCGGCGAAAATTACGGCACCGCCGGCGATCACGATCAAGCCGGCCGCCGGGCGGGTACCGGCCCTAACACAAACAGAGGAAACCGGCAGGGCCAGCGTCGACCTGGCTTCGGTGGTCAACCGACCCGTCGAGTCAGCCAATGCCGATGGCTTCGAACTCGGATTGGATGCCTATACAAACGGCGCCTATGAGGCCGCCATGGCAGCGTGGCAAATGCTCGGCGATCGTGGCGACCCAAGGGCATTGTTCGGCATGGGTCTGCTTTTCCACAACGGTCTGGGCGTCGGGCAAGACTTCGCGCAGGCAGCCAAACTGTTCCGGCAAGCAGCGGATCAGGGCTATGCCGAAGCACAATATAATCTCAGCCTGCTGTATACGCGCGGACAGGGTGTGCGTCAGGATTACGGCGAAGCGGTCAAGTGGGTGCGACGGGCAACGGAACAAGGCATCGCGGCGGAACCGGCCAAACTCACCCTGCTGTATCATGTGGGCAAGGACCTGCCGCCACCCGAAAGCGGTGCGAGCGCCTTGGTCCAGCGGCTGCTGGCCTTCGCATCTCGGCGGCCGGCGCAATACCAAAAGGGCCTGGCCGCCTATGCAGACGGGGATTACGCTGCCGCCCTGGCGCTGTGGCGGCCGCTGGCGGAGCGGGGCATGGGCCAGGCCCAGTTCGCGCTGGCAACAGCCTATGCGCTGGGACGCGGCGTGCCGCAGAGCGAGCAGAAGGCGGTGGAATGGCTGACCCAGGCGGCGGAAAAAAAGGTCGCCGACGCGCAATATAATCTGGGGGTCCGTTTTGCCCTGGGCCAGGGCGTGCCCCAAGACAGCGAACAGGCGGTGGCCTGGTATTCCCTGGCGGCGGCACGGAATGTCGCCGAGGCACAACTTAATCTGGGCATCGCCAATGCCCAGGGGGATGGCGTCGAGCAAAATGAACGGGCCGCCCTGTCCTGGTTCGAGCGCGCCGCCGAAGGCGGCATCGCCGAGGCGATGTACAATGCAGGCGTGATGTATGCCAACGGTCTGGGAACGGCGCAGAGCCTGGAAAACGCCGCGCGCTGGTATAAAAAAGCCGCCGAACAAGGTTATGCGGAGGCGCAGCTCAGCCTCGGCATCCTTTACGTCAGGGGGCAAGGTATCGAGCAAAGCTACGAAAAAGCCGCCACCTGGTTCCGCCGCGCGGCCGATCAAGGTGTCGCCGCCGCGCAATTCAACACCGCCGTGATGTACGAATTCGGCAACGGCTTGCTGGAAGATGACGCGCGGGCGCATCTCTGGTTCACGATCGCGGCCCAGCAAGGCTACACCAGGGCAAAAGAACGCCGGACATTGCTGGCGCTGCGGATGAGCGAGGCGCAGCTTGCCCGCGCCGAAGAGATGTCGCTGCGGCTGCGCTCGGACCAATAGGCCGCGGGGCATATTTCCCCTGTGACCAGCGTCGGTTGCACCCAACCCCGCCGGCGGCTATTGACTACGAATAATAGTCACGCAAAAGGTTTGGGATGGTGAGATGTCAGCATTGACTCTGCTGCTAAAACGACGCTCCGTCGTCGCCCGCATGATGATCGAGCCGGGGCCCAGCGACGATGAACTGGCGACGATCCTGAAGGCCGGCATGCGGGTACCCGATCATGGCCGTTTGTACCCCTGGCGATTCGTGATCATTCGCGGCGCGGCGCGGCAGAGTCTTGGCGAGGTGTTGGCCGCGGCAACGCGGGCGGCAGACCCGGAAGCCGACGAGCGGCGGCTGGAAATGGAGCGCGGGCGGATTGCCCGCGCGCCGGTCGTGGTTTGCGTGGTGTCGCGGGTGGTCGCGGGCAAGATCGCGGAATGGGAGCAGATCCTGTCGTCCGGCGCGGCCTGCCAGAATATGCTGGTCGCCGCCCATTCGTGCGGCTATGTGGCCCAGTGGCTGACCGAATGGTGCGCCTACGACCCGGATGTGAAGCGGGCGCTGGGCCTGGAACCGGATGACCGGATCGCCGGGTTCGTCTATCTGGGCAGTGCCGCCATGCCGCCGGCCGAGCGTGAACGGCCGGTCTATGAGAATGTCGTGCGCGCGTTGCCGACGGCGCTGCATCTTAGCGTTGAGGACCGGCGCCGCCTGGAAATGCCCGGTCCGGGTTGAATACCGCCACACTCCTGCCACCGGGTGTCAGTCGTGGGCGGCGGGGCGATTGATGGGCATGACAATGCCACGGTAAAACTGGTCGGTAAGCGACCCTAAAATCTCGAAATCAGAAGAAATGATCAGCGTCAGGCAGCATTTTGAGGAGCAGGCAGCCCAATGCGCGGCAATCGGGTCGCCCTTTACCGCGCGGGTGCTGACAATCGTCCTGGACAGGCTGGACCGGGATAGGTCGGTGGGCCGGGCGATCCTCGATTGGCCGGGGGATCCGAGGCCGGACGCCCTGTCCCTGCGGGTCGCCGGCGGCCTGCACGGGCTGGTGCTGAGCGGTGATTCGCCGATATTGGCGGCGGCCTATCCCGGCGGGGCGCGGTTTGGCGACGATGGCTATTTGCGGGAGGCCATAGACCACGCCCTGGGCGAAAACGGGGCGAGGCTGGAAGAAGCCCTGGCCAGCCCGCCGCAAACCAACGAAGTCGCGCGTTCCGGGGTGCTTGCCGGCGGTTTCCTGACGGTGCTGGCGGTGACCGGGCGGCCGTTGTCGCTGCTGGAAATCGGTGCCAGCGGAGGATTGAACCTGTTATGGGATCATTACCGATACGATCTGGGCGGGGTCGCCTGGGGCCGGGCCGAGGCAAAGCTGCATCTAAAACCAACCTGGCAAGGGCCACCGCCGGGGCTTGGCCCCGCGCCGGTGGAACCGGCCCCGGTGATCGCCCGGGCCGGGTGCGACCATAGTCCGATCGATTTGCATAGTGCTGCCGGCCGCCGGCGGCTGCGGTCCTATATCTGGGCCGATCAGGTGGACCGGTTGGGGCGCATAGACGCCGCCATGGATGTGGCGGCGCAATCGGATCTGGTGATCGACAAGGCCGACGCCGTCGATTGGCTGGCCCGCAAGTTGGCGCAACGGCCCGACGACGCCGCGACAGTGCTCTTCCATTCAGTGGTCTGGCAGTATCTGACGGGCGCGAGCAAAGCGGCTTTAAGCAAAATAATCGGACAGGCGGGACAAGAGGCCAGCGCCGAGGCGCCCTTTGCCTGGCTGCGCATGGAAGCAGACGCACGGGCCGAGGCCGCCGAGCTGCGGCTGGCCCTGTGGCCCGGCGGCGATGACAGGTTGCTGGCGCGGGCCTGTTATCACGGGCGATGGGTCGATTGGTGCGGCGATGAGCGGGGTTGAGGAAATCGGTCCGGTACGACCGCCGGTGCGCGTCTAGATGGCAATAAGCATAGAGGCAGATGCGGAGGGCGGCGATGGCCGATAAGTTCGAGGGCTTTACGGATGAGTTTTTCGCGTTCTTTTCCGAGTTGAGCCAAAACAATAATCGCGTATGGTTCCAGGCCAACAAACCGCGCTACCAAGAGACCGTGCTGGGGCAGTTGTCGGGTTTCGTATCGGCGATGCAGTCGCGGCTGGAAAAAATATCGGAACATATGGTGGCCGACCCGCGCCCGGTGGGCGGTTCCATATTCCGCATCTATCGCGATCTGCGTTTCGCCAAAGGGGGCAACCCCTACAAAGAGCATGGCGCCTGCCAATTCCGCCACGCGGCGGGCAAGGACGCCCATGCACCGGGATTTTATGTGCATCTCGAACCAACAAAGGTGATTTTCGGCGGCGGCGTTTGGCTGCCGCCGGCGCCGGTGCTGAAGAAGATCCGCGAGGGCATCGCGGCAAAACCGGGTGACTGGTCCAAGATCACCGGCAACAAAAAGCTGAAAGACCTGTTCGGCGGGGTGAGCGGCGATAGCCTGACCCGGCCGCCGCGGGGCTTCGATGACGGGCACCGGCATATGGCGGATATCAAGCGCAAGAGCTTCTTTCTGATGCGCCACGAGACGCCGGAAGTGGCGCAATCGGCCAAATTCGTGACTGAAGTGGCGGCGACATTCCGCGCCGCCTCGCCGCTCATGGGCTTCCTCTGCAAGGCGATCGGGCAACCCTATTAGGGCCGGTTCTTCATAATATGGCGACGCTGGTTTATGATGGGGTCAGAAAAACCGGGAGAATCGCCATGGCTCGAACGCTGTTTACCAATGTCCGTATCCTGGACGGCACGGGCGCCGAGCCCTATGCCGGCGAGGTGCTGGTGGAGGGCAACCGGATCAAGCAAATCGCCAAGGACGGTGCGGCGGTGGCGCAAGAAGGTGCCGATCTGGTGGACGGCGGCGGGGCGACCTTGATGCCGGGGCTGATCGAGCCGCATTTGCACGTGTCGTTCGGCGACACCGATACGCTCGAGGGGCTGGGCACCATCCCGCCGGAGGAGCACACATTGCTGGCGATGAAAAACGCCAAGACAATGATCGACCAAGGATTTACGGCCGGGTTCAGTGCCGCGGCGGCAAAACCAAGGCTGGATGTGGTGATCCGCAACGCCATCAACGCCGGCGACATCCCGGGGCCGAGAATGACGGCGGCGACCCCGGAACTGACGGTCAGCGGCGGCCTGGGCGATGTCAGGCTGTGGCATATGGAGCGTGAAACCTTCGCCATCGTCTGCGACGGCGCCGACGAATTCCGGCGCATGGCGCGGATCATGTGCCGCGAAGGGGTCGATACGCTGAAAATCAACCCGTCCGGCGATGAGTTTTTGCCACTGGCGCGGGCCCATATGACGGTCATGAACGAGGCGGAAGTGGCTGCGGTGGCAGAAGTCGCGCGGGCCTATGAGAAGCGTTTTGCCGCTCATGCGCGCAGTGCCGGCGCGGTCAAACTGTCGCTGCGTCATGGCTGCGACGTGATCTACCACGCCACCCTGTGCGACGGCGAAGCGCTGGACATGTTGGAAGCCGAAAAAGACCGGGTGTTCGTGGCCCCGACCCTGGGCATCACCTACACCACGATCCATGAGGCCGCCGAATTCGGGCTGACAGAAGATGTCGTGGAGCAGTTGGGTTTTCGGCGGGAATTGGATATCGCGATCGGCAATATGAAAGAGCTGAAACGGCGCGGCGTGCGGGTCATGCCGGGCGGCGATTATGGTTTTGCCTGGAACAAAATCGGCGACAATGCCCGCGATTTGGAGCATTTCGTGAAATTGCTGGATTTCACGCCCATGGAAGCGATCCTGGCGGCGACCAAATTGGGCGGCGAGATCATGGGTATGGGCGACGAATTGGGCCAGATTCGCGAAGGTTATCTCGCCGACCTGCTGCTGGTGGAGGGCGATCCGCTGACCGATGTGCGTATCTTGCAGGACGCCGGCAATTTGCTGGCGGTCATGAAGGACGGCGCCTTTCACAAAGCGCCGTCGCAAAGCCCGGCGCAAGCGGCGGTGGCGGCGGAATAACGGCTAGACCGCCTGGCTGTGGCGCTGGGGCCGGCCGTCGAGATAGGCGTCGAAGGCACTGGCAATGTTGCGCAAGAAACGACGGCCGTCGCGGGTGACGGTGATCTGGTGGCCGGCGCGCGTAACGAGACCGTCAGCGGCCATCTCATCAATGGCTTCGAGGGCATCGTCGAGGGCGTCCGCGCGCCGGCCATGGGCGGTACAGACGGCTTCCAGATCAAGGGCCATATGGCACATGATCTTGTCGATGGCATGGCGGCGCAGCCGATCCTCGGCGCTCAGGGCGATGGCGCGCTGCACCGGCAGGCCGCCGGCAAAAACAGCCTGCTCATAAGCGCCGATATGGGGCGCGTTCTGGACGTAACCCGCCGGCAAATTGCCGATGGAAGAGGCGCCGAAACCCAGCATCACAGATGCCTGATCGGTGGTGTAACCCTGGAAATTGCGGTTGAGACCGCCGGCGTTCTGCGCCTGGGCCAGGGGATCGTCGGGGTGGGCGAAATGATCGAAGCCGATCTCCACATAACCACGCTGGCGAAGCGCCTGAGCGATGGCGTCGGCCTGGGCGAGGCGCGCCTCGGCGTCGGGCAGTTCGGCTTCGCGGATCATTTGCTGATGTTTCTTGAACCAGGGCACATGGGCATAACCGAAGACCGACAACCGCTGGGGCCAAAGATCGGCGGCGGCGTGGGCGGTGGCGGTGACACTTTCTATATTTTGCCCAGGCAGGCCGTAGAGGAGGTCGAAACTGAGCGCGGTGATGCCGGCGGCGCGCAAATCGTCAACCGCCTGGGCAACCCGGGCAAAGGGCTGAGAACGGTTGATCTTGGCCTGGACGCCGGCATCGAAATCCTGGACGCCAAGGCTGGCCCGATTGATGCCGAGACCGGCAAGAGTGGCGGCCAGCGCCGAGGACAAGGTGCGCGGGTCGATCTCGATGGCGCGTTCGCAATCGGGGGCGAATGTCAGATGCTCGCTGACCGCCTGCATCAGGCGCGCCATGTCGCCGGCGCGCAGATAGGTGGGGGTGCCGCCGCCGAAATGGAGATGGGTTACCGGGCCCGCTGCGCCAATGGCGCCGGCGACCAGGGCGATCTCGGCCTCTAGCGCCCGGCCGTAGCGCTGCACCCGGCTATAGTCGTTGGGAATGGTGGTATGGCAGCCGCAATACCAGCACATCTGGTTACAAAAGGGGATGTGCAGGTAAATGGACAGATCCCGGTCGGCGGTCAGGGCGGCCAGTTGGGCGCGATAGGAACGGTCATCGGCCACCGGCTGGAAATGGGGCGCGGTGGGATAAGAGGTGTAGCGCGGCACATTGGCCAGGGCGTATTTGAGATGCTGCTGTCGCATGGCGCCGATCTTACGCGGGCAGGTCGTGCCGCACCATTGATCCTAGTCAATTTCGCCAAGTGCTGCTAGTCGAGTTCGGGATAGGTCTCCATGACCTTGATGGTGCCGGCGAGGTCGATGATGCCGGCATCGGAGCCGAGGCCGGTGGCGACCAGTCCGGAGGCCGCGGTGGCCAGGCGGCAGGCGCGTTCGAGGGGCCAATCCTGGGCCAGGCCGGCGATGAAACCGGCGCAATAAGCATCGCCGCAGCCGGTGGTGTCGACCACATCGACACGAAAGGCGGGAATGCGGGTAGCGCCCGCAGGGGTTGAAAGATAAGAGCCCTTGGCACCCCATTTGAAAATGCAGTTGGTGGCGCCGTGATCGCGGAAGAAAGCGGCGATGTCGGCCGGTTCCGTGCGGCCGGAGAGCAATTCCGCCTCCTCCATACTGGGCATGAAATAATCCACATGGGGCAAACACGGGCCGACGATGGCCATGGTCTGGTCATTGGGGGCAATGAGATCATAAGTGGTGGTGCAGCCGCGGGCCTTGGCGGCGGCCAATAACGCGGCGGTGGGGGGGCCGTCGAAGGACTTTAGCAGGCCATTACCGCCCATATGAAGGAACGGCCCGTCGGTCACGGCGTCATAATCGGCCTCGCCGAGGGTCAGATGATCGGAGGCGCCACGGACATGCAGAGCCGGGCGGTCGCCATTGGGGCGCACGGGCAGGATGGTCGCCGACGTGGGCGCGGCGGAGGTGCGCTGCATGGCGGCGGTGTCGATGCCGTAACGGGCATAGGTATCGAGAATGAAATCGCCCTTTTCGTCCTCGCCAACGGCGCCGACGGCCAGGGCCTTGAGGCCGAGCTTGGCGCAATCGATGACCGTGCCGGCCGCCGTGCCGGCGACGGTGAGGCGGATCTCATCGATAAATTCGACATTGCCGCCGTCGGGGATGCGCTCCACCGGACGGCCGAGAATGTCGAGGATCATCAAACCGACACAGGCAACGTCGTGAGCCATTATCTCTCCCTCGCGGTCATACTCATTCAGTTGCGCAGGAACACAGCATAAAGCTGGGCGGAGCCGATCGCCAACGCGACGACGACGGCAAGAATCACCAAGACGACGAAGGCACCTTTAACAACGCCGCGAAATGGCCGGCCGGGTTCGCATAACGGGATCAAATTGAAGGCCAAACCGCCAAGCACAACGGTGCCGGCACCGATGGTGTAGAGGGTGAGGGAGAAGGGCTGAAAAATGAACACAAGCGACAATAGGCAGACGCCGAGGATGATTTGGCGCAGGGTACGCGCCTGGAACTCTGACATGCCTTGGGGATCGGCGGCTGGTTGACCGGTGGAGGGGTCCGTCATGGCTGCATCAATTGCTGGTTGGCGTCGAAAATATGAGTGTGCTCGGGACGAAAGCGCACGGCAAGCCGCTCGCCGACACTGGCCCGGCGCGCGCGGTCAACGACGACGCGCAGCTCATGATCCTGCATGGCAAGATGGAACAGGGTTTCGGCACCCATGGGTTCAATCAGATCGACATCGGCGAGGATGGTTTCGGGGCCTTGCTGCGCCACCAGCTCAAAACTGCGGGGGCGGATGCCGAGAGTGATCCGGTCGCCCGGGCGCAGCCGATGTTTGAGGGCTATGGCGATGTGCTGGCTGCCAATGTCGAAATTCGACACGCCCTGGGTGGGTTCAAGGATTGTGGCCGGGATAAGGTTCATCTGCGGTGTGCCGATGAAACTGGCGACAAAAATGTTGCTGGGTTTGGCAAAAATATCGTGGGGCGAGGCGACCTGCTCAATGACGCCGTCGCGCATGACGGCAATGCGGTCGGCCATGGTCAGGGCCTCGAACTGATCGTGGGTGACGATGACCGTCGCCTTCTTGAGGTTAGACAGGACCTCCTTGATCTGGCCGCGCATGGTCTCGCGCAGTTGCACATCGAGGCGCGACAGGGGCTCGTCGAAAAGAAAACAATTGGGGTCACGGATGATGGCGCGGCCGACGGAGACGCGCTGTTTCTCACCCTCGGCGAGTTGACCCGGCAACCGGCGCAAGACATGGGTCAGTTCGAGAACTTCCGCCACCTGGGCCACACGGCGGTCGCGCTCGGCCTCGGCAATGGGCTCGGCATGGAGCGGGTAGGCAAGATTATCGGCGACGGTAAGGCTGGGATAGAGGGCATAAAACTGGAATGCCATGGCGACATTGCGCTGGGCCGCGGTGAGATGATTGACACGCTCGCCGCCAATGACGACATCACCGGCGGTGGCGGTCTCGAGACCCGCCACCATGCGCAGAGTGGTGGTCTTGCCGCAGCCGGAGGGACCTAGCAAACACAGTACCTCACCCGCCGAGACCTCCAGATCAATGTCGTCGACCGCGGTCAGGGTGCCGAACCGCTTGGTCAGGTTATGCAAGGCGATGGTCGACATGGCGCAGCCCTAACGCTTGATGGTGCCGAAAGTGACGCCACGCAGCAGATGCTTCTGCAAGGCAAACACAACGACGATGACCGGGATCAGGAATAAAGTCTCAATGGCCGCCAGCAAGCCCCAACGCACGCCGATGTCGCCGCCGATGGTCTGCGCCATGGCGACCGGTATGGTGCGGGTGTCGATGCCGGTGAGCAGCAGAGCGAAAAGAAACTCGTTCCAGGTCAGGATAAGGCCGAAGACAGCGGTGGCGGCGAGACCGGCACGCACCTGGGGTAGGCAAATCTTAAAAAATACCCGCCTCTCGCTGCTGCCGTCGAGGCGCCCGGCGTCTTCGATATCGGGGGCCAGCTCGTCGAAAAAGCTTTTCATCATCCAGATGGTGAAGGGCAAATTGAAGGCGGTGTAGAGGGCGATGATGCCGGTGTAGGTGCCGCTGAGCCCAGCCAAGCGAAACATCAGGAAAATAGGAATAATGACAATGATCGGCGGCAACATGCGGGTGGTGAGAATGATAAACATGTAGGTGTCGTTGCCGCGCAACGGATAGCGCGAAAAGCCATAGGCCGCGAGGGTGCCGATGACCAGCGCCAAGGCCACACTGGTGCCGGCGATGTATATGGAATTGAAGAAAAACAGGTCGAAGCCGGTATCGACCGCCGCCTGGCCGGGAATGTAGGAACGGCGGAAAACGCTGACAAAATTCTCCAAAGTCGGCGTGAAGAGGAATTTCGGCGGTACGGACAGGACATCGGCGTTGCTCTTGAACGCGGTGAGGATGATCCACAATACCGGGAAGAAATAGATAAAGCTGATGATGCCGGCAAACCCGGTCCAGCCCCAACCGGCCTTGCCGATTTCGCGACGCTTGCGCCAAGCCATCGCTAAACCTGCGCGTCGCGCTGGCGCGCGAAATAGAGATAGAGGTTGGTGAGCACGATGACGACAAATAACAGGATGTAGGACAGGGCCGAGGCTTGGCTGGTGCGGAAGGCCTGGAAACCGAGCCGGTAGACATACACGGCAATGGTCTCGGTGCTGGTGCCGGGGCCGCCGTCGGTAATCAGGAAGACAATGTCAAAGAGCTTAAAAGCCTCGATGGTGCGGAATAGCAGGGCGAGCAACAGCAGGCTGCGAATATAGGGAAAGGTGATGGTGCGGAACTTGCGCCACCAGGACGCGCGGTCGATCTCGGCGGCTTCGTAAAGGTATTTCGGCACGCTGACCAAACCGGCGACGACCAAAAGCATGACGAAGGGCGACCACATCCAGGCATCGGCGATAACAATACCGGCCATGGCACCGGCCGGTGTCGCCTGGAGGATAAAAACCTCGCCGGTGAACACGCGCACCGCCTGGCTGAGCAGGCCGAAGGTGGGCTCGTAGTAGAAACGGAAGAAGGCGCCGACGGCGACGAAACTGAGCATCATCGGAGTCAGCACCAACATCAGCAAAACCCGGCGCAAGGGGAATTCGCGCTCGAACAACAGTGCGAGCAAAAATCCGACCACCATCTGGGTGGTGACTGTCAAGACAACGACGATGGCCGTGGTCTGCAGGCGGTCCCAGACCGTGGGGTCGGTGAGGATCTTTTCGTAGTTGCTGAGCCCGGTGAATTTCGGCGGGGCGAGGCGATTAACGCGGAATTTGAAAAAACTAAGGCCGAATGACCACATCAGCGGGAAAATGTTCATCACCACGAGCAAGGCCAGGGCGGGGGCGACAAGCAGCGGTCCCGGGCTGTTGCCCCAAGCATTGATAACGATGGATAAACCGACAAACAGTACAGCCGCGAGGCTGACCCAGAAGGAAATCTCCCCAGGCAGGGCGATGATCGATACCGTCATCACAATAACGGCGACGAGCAGCGCCAGACGCCAGTTGCCGGCGCGCAGCTCGGTGATACCCAATGGTGCGCGGGTATCGTTCAAGGCCGTTTCAGCCATGCGAGCCACATCCCCCACTTAAACAAACCAAGAAACCGGAAAGCGGCGGGCGCCGTACAAGCACCCGCCGCCTTTTAACCGTTGGAAAATCGCGGTCTCACGTTATTGAATGCGATCCGATTCCCGCAGTAACTCGTCCTGGAATACGGCAATCGCGTCGAGAGCTTCCTTGGCGGTCACCTGGCCGGTAATGGCCTTGTCGAACTCCTCCTGCTGCTGGGTCAGGAGTTCCATGAATTCCGGCACATGCCAGACGTCACGCTGCCAATCCAGGCTGGGCCCAAATGCGTCGTTCCATGGACGATAGGTGCCGTATTCGGGGCTCGTATAGACGCTCTGCAAGCCACTCTGACCGCCGGCCTGAGCGAACCTGATCTGAGTCTCCTTGGACAACCACCATTTGACGAAATCGATCGCTTCGCGCTCGGTCTCCTCATCATTCCAGGTGGTCAGCACAAAGGGCTGGCCGCCGATATTGGCGGTGCGGTCGAGGCTGCCATCGGCTTTACGGGTACCCGGCGCACGGGCAAACGCCACGGTATCGGCAACGCGCGAGATGTCCGGGGTAATGGCCGATTCGGCAAAACCGATCCACTGCATGATCCAGCCGACTTTGCCCTCGCGGAAGAGCTCGTCGATCTTGAAGATATCCATGCCGCCGGTCTTGACCACGGGTGGCATATATTCCAACAGCGAGAGATATTTTTCGAAAGCCGTGACCGCGTCCGGCGAATTGACGACACCGAGCGTCTGGGCGTTGGGCTGGTTGGTCTCATCCCAGATGCCGGCGCCATTCTGCCACAGGAAGCCGTTGATCTGCATGGTGGAGAAATCGTAGCCCTTGCCGGCCTGATAGGCGATGCCGAAGAAATCGTCCGTGAGCTCCTCACCGGCAAGCATCTCGCCGGCGGAGCGCTGGAAGAACTCGCCGAAGTCGCGCATCATTTCCCAGTCGGAATTGCCGAAATCCTCGGGCGTGCAAGGCAGGGCATAACCATATTCGCCCTCGAACGCGGCGGCCTCGCCCTCGTCACAGAAGATATCGCTGCGGTAGTAGCTGATGAGCACGTCCGGCATCTGGGGGAAGCCGTAGAAATTGTCGGATTTGTAGGGATAGGTCGAGTAGGCGTCGACCAGATTGGGGTTGAGATCGGCAAAGATCGCCTGTAGTTCAGGGTCGGCGTCGATGATGTCGTTGAGCTTCTTGTAGTAGCCGCCCTCGACAAACTGGCCGAGCCACTGGCTGTCCGAAACGGCCATGTTGTAGCGCTGCTCGCCAGAAGTCAGGGAAGCGCTCAAGCGATCCTGAAAATTCGGCCACGGAATGAAGTCAGGCTCCAGCGTGACTTTCTTGCCGCTGGGGGCGACATAAAATTCATCGGCCAGTTGCTTCATGATGCGCGTCGGCGGCCAATCGGGCACCGCGATGCGCAAGGTAACTTCCTCCTGGGCCAGAACAGGGGCCGAGGCGACCCCGAGCACGGCGATAACGGCTGCCGTGCCCAGTAACTGAACCGAGATGGATAAATGTCTCATGCTGTTGTCCTCCCATTGCAATGGGCGCGCGCGCCCTGTCGTCTTTCAATGCGGGCAGGTTCGCCCTGTTGTTGAAAATCAACGAATCGCCGTGCCTGTCGCGGCGGCAAATAAATGCGTTCGCTCAAGCGCAATCGAAACGTCAAACTCATCGCCTACCGCATAAGCAACCGCCTTTTCTTCCGGTAGGACCATCTTGAACGTTGTATCACCGGCGCGCAAATCGAGCACCGTGATGTCTCCCAGCGGCTCCGTCAGATGTATTTTGGCTTGCACCGTCAAGGGGGCGGCCGCCCCGGGCTCGAGGGGCGAAATGTCATGGGGCCGGAAGCCGAGCAGCAAGGACTCGCCGCGGCCAAAGCCGCCGAGCGCCTGGCTCCAGGGGCCGTTGTCGAGGCGGCCGAAACCGGTCTCCAGGGCGCCGGCGCCAGCACTGGTGGCGGTCACCAGATTCATCGCCGGGGCGCCGATCAGGGCGCCGACAAAACGATCCACCGGGCCGTCGTAAAGCTCGTCCGGGGTGCCGACCTGAACGACCTTGCCGGCGCGCAAAACAGCGATGCGGTTGCCCATGGTCAAGGCCTCGAGCTGGTCGGGCGTGGCATAGAGCAAGGTCATGTCCAGCTCGCGGTGGAGGCGTTTGAACTCGGCGCGGGTTTCGTGGCGCAGCTTGGCGTCGAGGTTGGTCAAGGGCTCGTCGAGCAACAGCAGGCGCGGCCGGCGGATGAGCGCGCGGCCAATAGCGACCCGTTGCTGCTCGCCACCGCTCAAGGTGTCCGGTTTGCGGGCCAGGACATGGGACAGCCGCAGCATTTCAGCGATCTCGCCGACACGCTGGCGGATTTGGGCCCGGGGCAGCTTCTGCTCACGCAAAGGATAGGCAAGATTGTCGTAGGCCGACATGTGCGGATAAAGGGCAAAGGACTGGAAGATCATGGCAATGTCGCGGCCCTGCACGGGCAAGCCGGTCTGGTCGCGGCCAGCGAAAGTGATGGTGCCGGAATCGAGCTTCTCGAGCCCGGCGACGGCACGCAAGGTCGTTGTTTTACCGGCGGCACTGGGGCCGAGGAGGCAAAAGAACTCGCCCTGGCCAACCTCGAAGGAGACGCCGTTGAGCGCCGGGACGGAGCCATAACTCTTAACCAGGTCCTGCAGAATCAACGCGGACATCCGCTACCCCCTGCCCCGCCACTCGCACGCGGCCATGATCTCGTGCGCCCTAATCATGGTGCTGCCGAAACCTTGCCGGAACTGGCGCGCAGAATTAGTTCCGTGGGTAAGACCCGATCGCCGCCGGCGACCGTCTTGTGGGCCAGGATGTCGGCCATGAGCGCCATGCCGGTGGCACCAATCAACCGCCGCGGCTGGCGGACGGTGGTAATGGGCGGATCGTAACAGCCGGCGAATTGAATATCGTCGAAGCCGATCACCGAAATATCACCGGGCACCGAAAGACCCGCCGCCCTGATGGCGGTGATGGCACCGATGGCCATCTCGTCATTGCTGCAAAAGATCGCGGTCGGCCGCCTCGCCATGGCCAGCAGACCGGCCATGGCGAGGCGGCCGGAGCGAATGGAAAAATCGCCGGTGACCTCGTAACCCGGCGGCCTGGGCAAACCGGCCGCGTGCAAGGCGGCGCGATAACCGCGGCGCCGTTCGGCGGTGAGAATATTCTCCAAGGGACCGGTAATATGGGCGATGGCGCGGTGACCCTGGCCGATAAGGTAGGCCGTGGCGCCGCGCGCGGCGGCGACATTGTCGATGCATACCGTGGGGAAATCGTACCCAGGCAGACGCTCGGACAAAACGACGACCGGGGGCTGATTGGCGGCGGCGGCCTGCCCGTCCAAGCCACTCGCCGGGGCGGCAAAATAGGGCGGCTTGCCATCGAGCAAGATCATGCCGTCGGCCTGAGCACCACGCACATAGTCGGCAAATACCCGGGCGCGCCCAGGATCGCTGGTGGTGTCGCCGATGAGGATAGAATAGCCATTGTCGGCCGCCGTGGTCTCGATGCCGGACAATAGTTCGGAGAAGAAAATATTACCGATGTTGGGGACCAGCACGACAATCATGCGGGTCTCCATGCGCCGCAGATTGCGCGCCATGGCGTTGCCGGCATAACCGGTCTGGCGCACGGCGCGATCGACCTTGGCGCGCGTCTCCTTGGTGACCACGGCAGGGTGGTGAATGGCCCGACTGACCGTCGCCGTGGAAACACCCGCCAGGCGCGCAACATCGCGAATCTTGGTCGTCGAACCCACGCCGCCTCCGCTGCCCTATGTGCGGCCCCATCGCCGCGAGACCGCAGTGCGACAGGGCGTCGACACCGCAGACATTGTGGTTATCTGTAGCCCGCCCAACAGGTCATGTAAAGCGTTACATTCGGCGTTGACGCGGTGTGGAATTAGGGGATATCGTGAAATCCATTAGATGAAACTCCGGGGGTTTGGCGGTGGCACTCCATCGGCACCGCCTGGCGGGGCTCCCAGCAACTGGATAAACGGGGGCGGAAAGATCATGAAAACACTTAAAGGCCCGGCGATTTTCCTGGCCCAATTCGGCGGTGACGAGGCGCCCTTCAACAGCCTTGAGACAATCGGCAAATGGGCCGGCGATCTGGGTTTCGAAGGGGTGCAGATCCCGACATTCGATAGCCGCCTGTTCGATCTGGAGCTGGCAGCGGAGAGCGACACCTATTGCGACGACATCAAAGGCAAACTGGCGGATGCCGGGGTGGCGATCACCGAATTGTCGACCCATTTGCAAGGCCAACTGGTGGCGGTGCATCCGGCCTTTGACGAAGCCATGGACGGATTTGCCCATGCCAGCGTGCGCGGCAACCCGACGGCGCGCACGGCGTGGGCGATAGATCAGATGCGGCTGGCGGCAAAAGCGTCGCAGCGGCTGGGTCTGAATACCCATGCTTCGTTCACCGGTGCGCTGGCCTGGCCCTATCTCTATCCCTGGCCGCAACGGCCGCCGGGGTTGATCGAAACGGCGTTCGATGAGTTGGCCAGGCGCTGGCGGCCGATCCTGGATCAATTCGACGAGGCCGGGGTCGATCTGTGTTTCGAAATCCATCCGGGCGAGGATGTATTCGACGGCACGACTTTCGAGATGTTTCTGGAGCGGGTCGGCGGCCATCGGCGCTGCAATATCCTCTATGACCCAAGCCATTTCATGTTGCAGCAGTTGGACTATCTGGCGTTTATCGACATCTATCACGAGCGCATCAAGGCGTTCCACGTGAAGGATGCGGAATTCAATCCGACCGGGCGGCAAGGTGTCTATGGCGGCTATGCCTCCTGGGTCGACAGGGCCGGCCGGTTCCGCTCGCTGGGTGACGGACAAGTGGATTTCGTCGGCATCTTTTCGAAACTGGCGGCCTATGATTTCCCGGGCTGGGCGGTGCTGGAATGGGAGTGCTGTCTGAAACATCCAGAAGACGGGGCCCGCGAAGGGGCGGGGTTCATTCGCGATCACATTATCCGGGTTACGGACCGGGCTTTTGATGATTTCGCCGATGGCGGCACGGACGAGGCGGCCAACCGGCGGATACTGGGTTTGGCATGAGTATCGAAGGGGCGGCGGGGACAGGTGCGATCCGGCGGTTGCGGCTGGGCATGGTGGGCGGCGGGCAAGGCGCCTTTATCGGCGCGGTGCACCGGCTGTCGGCGCGCATGGACGACCGCTACACGCTGGTCGCCGGGGCGCTGTCGGCGACGCCGGAACGGGCGCGGGCCTCGGGGTTGGAACTGGGGCTGGCCGAAGACCGCATCTATAGCGATTTCGGTAAGATGGCCTCCGCGGAAGCGGGGCGCGAGGACGGCATCGAGGCGGTGGCGATCGTGACCCCCAACCATCTACATTTTCCGGTGGCAAAGGCCTTCCTGGAAGCCGGCATCGATGTCATTTGCGACAAGCCGATGACACGCACGGTCGAAGAGGCAGAGGCGCTGGTGGATATCGTCAGCCGCAGCGAAAGGGTTTTCTGCCTGACCCATAATTATACCGGCTACCCGCTGGTGCGCCATGGGCGCGAGCTAATCCGCGCCGGGACGCTGGGCGCGATCCGCGTGGTGCAGGTGGAATATGCCCAGGACTGGCTGTCGACCCCGTTGGAAACGAGCGGGCACAAACAGGCGGGCTGGCGTACCGACCCGGCGCAAACGGGTGCCGGCGGCTGCATCGGGGATATCGGTACCCATGCTTACAACTTGGCGCGTTTCGTGACCGGCTTGGCGGTCGAAGAGGTGAGTGCTGAATTGACGACCTTCGTCGCCGGGCGCCGGGTTGACGACGATGTGCAGGTGCTGATGCGGCTGGCCGGCGGCGCGCGGGGTATGCTGTGGGCAAGCCAGGTGGCGGCGGGGAACGAAAACAGCCTGAAGCTGCGGATCTATGGCGAACGCGCGGGTCTGGAATGGGCGCAGGAGGAGCCGAACCGGCTGCTGCTGACGCCTCTGGGTGAGCCGCCGCAGGTGATCACCCGAGGTGGACCGGGGGTCAGCGAGGTGGCCGGCCGCGTGACCCGGGTGCCGGCGGGTCATCCCGAAGGCTATCTGGAAGCCTTCGCCAATTTATATAGCGATGCCGCAGAATTGATCACGGCCCGCCGCGCCGGGCGGGCGCCCGATGCCGCCGCGACACTGGTGCCGACTGTCGAGGATGGGGCGGACGGGATGCGGTTTATCGACGCCGCGGTTGCCTCAAATGCCGCCGGCGGCGGCTGGACACGGCTTCGAACCTGAGAATTTTTTGCGCAGTTGGGTTCACGTCCCGTGCTCTAGGATCTTGTTATGACGCCTTTTCTGCTGTTTCGATCCGCATCATGGGAACGGAAAAATTGGGCGGTTTTCTTACCGCCAAACGAGGCGCGGCGGGCGAGCACAAGAGGGCATCGGGACGGGCGTTATGACGGCAGTTAAAGCGGGGGTGAGGGACTCTTCGTGGAATTCCCATGAACATGCCGATGGGGCGGAAGAGGTTTGTGCTGAAAATGGCTTGCACTGCGGTGCACAGCGGAAAATTTCTGTTTGCCACCGGCGCTGAAGATACTTATTTCCAGGTATGGGTTATCAATTTGTCGCTGCCTGAGACGGCCCCAAGCGGAAACGCGGAGCCTCATTGCTGCCACAATCGAGTTAACTCAACGCCGGGAAGCCCGAACGGGCATCCCTACTAAACTACCAAGGAGTGGCACATGGCTACGGGTACTGTTAAATGGTTCGACGCGACGAAGGGTTATGGTTTCATTACACCTGACGATGGCTCACGGGATGCATTCGTGCATATTTCGGCGGTCGAGCGCGCCGGGATAAGCACCCTGCGGGAAGGTCAAAAGCTCGAGTTTGAACTTGTACCGGGGCGCAACGGGAAATCGTCGGCTGAGAATTTGGTCGTTTCCGACTAGGGTCTATCGCCGGACGAAAATTCTTGCGAGAAAGCTGCCGGGCCCTTGTGGCCCGGCAGTTTTTTTGTGCCCGGATAGGGTGGCGCAAAATACCTAAGCCACCTTATGACGGCGCACCGGCTGGGGGGTCCGGGCAGGCTCGGCACGGCTGGACAAAGCCGCCATGTCGACCTGGGTGACGACGATCGTCAATGGATCGGTGGCGCGACCGCGAACAGCGGATATGGTGCCGGCGATCTGGCGGACACTGCCGTCCTTGGACATCATGCGGACCTTGTGGCGGTGCGTACTGACACTGCCGTCGATCACCGCCTGCATGCCCTCAAGAGCGCCTGGCCGGTCCTGAAAGTGAATGCGGTTGATCCATTCTTCAAGTTGATCGCCGACTTCTTCGCGACCATAACCGAGCATGCGTTTCCAACTGGACGATATGTAAACTGAATCGGCGCCATGCTCCCAGATGATGACGCCGGCATCAATGGCGCGCAAAGCAACGCGGGTCTGGCGGAGATTTTTCTCTAGCCGGGATAGTTGGCGGCGATGAATCGTCCAGCGGGCGCTCATGAACAGCAAGAACAACAGCAGCGTCACGGTCACCGGGGCGACGATGGTGACAAGGCGCGAACCCAGCCCCTCGGCAAAACCCCAGCCGAAGCGCGGGGCCGAAGCGGTAATGACAAGCAGCGGCCAGCCGGCCACGGCCGCGTATGAAAAAATGCGCTGGGGACCGGCGGCCCCGACACGAGCCCGGTAGCTGCGGACTTCGCCAGGCAACAGGGTGCGGTATGACTGCGGCAAGGCGGCGAATATGGGGCCCTCGGTGACGCGAAGACCGGCAAACGGATCGCCGCGCGCGGCCAGTATGTTGCCGCCCGTGGTGGCCAGGAGCATGCCGGCGACATCGCCTTCGTGGTCGTGGGGCAGCGCCAAACGCAGCGCCTCCACAGCGACCAGGAGAACGACGGAAACCCGACGCCCGGCGCGGTCGGCGGCAAGCCGCTGAACGGCGAAAAAACCGCCGGTGGCGACCGCCGGACGCGGGCGATGGACGATGATCTCGGTGTCCGGGTCGGTGGCGGTAAAGAGCCGGGAAAAAGGCGGGAAGGCAGCCGTACCGGCACCCTGGCGGGCGATGATTTCACCCCCGGCTTCGCGGATTTCGGCGGCGAATACCAGGTCCTGGTCCATGGCCAGGGCCAGGGGTGCTGCGAGCCCGTTGGCGACACCGCTGAAGCGCAATTCAGTCGCGGCAATGCTGGCGACAAGGAGATCGAGTGCGGCCTTGACGCCGGCCATATCCGCAGCGGTGCGGCCGGCGGCGGCTAGGGTCGCGGCACCGGTCTGTTGGGTCAGGCGGGCCGAATAACCGCCGCGCTCACCCTGGACGGCGACCGCCACGCTGAGGAGGAAACCGATGCCAAGCAAAGCCGCAATAATTGAAAACCGCCAGAGGGTTGGCGCCCGCCGCCGCTGCCGGGGCCGTGGGTTGCGGTCGGGCTCGAGGCGCGTGAGGGGGGTCTTGATGGAGTCAACCACCGAAAATCTCCGCGCGGCGCACACGGTCGGCCAAGGCGCCGCCAAGTTCAGCGGCGAGATCGCGCAGGCGGGGCTGTTTGTTGTCGCCGGTCAGGCTGAGGAAAAGGCCGTCGGCATAGTCCTTGCGGGGGTCGGTGCGGTAGAGCCACTCGAACAGGGTTTGCGAGGCATCGAGGTCGCCTTGGCGAAACCGCGCCCAGGCCTCCAGGGCCAGGGCATCGACAGCAAAGTCAGGCGATGCCTGAGCGCGTTGGGCGTGGATAATGGCGGCGTCGTAACGCCGTTGCTTAAAGGCCCGGTCGGCGAGGCGAATGCTAATCTCGGCGACGATAGCACCGGACACCGATGGGGGGAGCGCGGCAGCAGCGCTTTGGGCATCATCGAGGCGGTCGAGGGCGAGAAAGGCGCGTATCTGGCCGAAGACCGCGTCGTCACCGCCGCCTAACTCAACCGCGGCGGCGAATGCCAACAGGGCCTGTTGGGGGCGTTCCGATTGCAGCAGCGCCCAGCCTTCGACCAAAGCCATACCCGGCCCGGCAGCGCCGAAATCGCGGGCGGCGGCGACTTGGGTGAGGGCGGTATCGAAGGCGCCGTCGGCGAGGGCCCGGCCGGCCAGGGCAGCGTGAATGCGCCGACGTAACGATGGCGCGCGCTGATCCTGGCCGAGATAGTCATCGACAACAGTGGCGGCCTGCGCGGGAAGATCGCGGCGCAACAGGGTATTGGCCAGACCTTCGGCGGCATCGGGGTCGGGGGACCATTGCAAGGCGGTACGGAACCACTGCTCCGCCTTGGCAAGGCGGCCGGTGCGGAAATTCGACCAACCGAGGCTGACAGCGGCGGCCCGATCCTGGCGCGCCAGAACCGCCGGACCCATGGCGTCTTCGATATCGGCGGCCTCGCCGCCATTGGCCGGATCGTCGAGACTGGCGACAAGACGGGTGCCATTGAGGCGGTATTGCAGATTATCGAGCCGCTGATCGCCGGCGGCACTGCGGCGGTAAGGCTGCTCACGCAACAACAAATCGGCGACAGCTTCCGACGGCAGCCGCTCAAAGGCATGTTCGATCGCCGTCAGGCGGTCGTTTTCGTTGCTGCAGGCGCCGACGACACCCTGATACAAGGAAGTCAGTTCCGCGGCGCGGCCAAGACCCTGGTAGGCCTCCGCGAGAGGCCAGAAGTTATAGGCCCGGTCGCAGGAAACCAAAGTGGGCTGGCGGTCGGCCAGCGCAATGATGCGGGTCCAGTCGCGGGCGGCCGCGGCTTGTTTGAAGTCGGCTTCGGCCTGCAGCAGGGTCAAGAGATCGAGGGCGCGCCGGGCCTCGGGCCAGGGCTGGCCGGTGGCCTGCAAACTCTTGTGAATAACACGGGCGCCGGCGAGGTCGCCGCGGGCGATAGCGGCCCAAAACGGGCGGTCGTCAATGGCGGCCGGGGTGGTGTCGGGCCGGGCCAGCGGTGCCGGCAATGCCGGCAGGGGCTCGGCCCGGGCCGGTGGCGGTTTGCGGGCCAACAAACGAACCCGGTTGGGCAGGGGGATGACCCGGCCCGCCGGGGGCAGGCGGGTAATTGTCGTGCGGGAATCGCTGGACAAGACCTCGGCGCCCGCCGGTGGGGTGAGCAGCAAGACCGAAACGCTCGCAGCCAAGACAAAGAGCAGGGGCTGTTTCATTGGCGAGACTCCCGCCAGGCGGTCTTGGCGAGGAGCAGCAGGCTTGCCGAATAATAATCCTGCTCCTCATCGAGGGGCGGCAAGGATACCGGCGCACCGCTGAGGCTGGCGCCGACCATGGCGGCGACCGCTTTGATGCCCGGTGAGGCGTCGTATTCCGCCTGCTCTCCCGATTGCAGGTCGGTCCATGGCGGCAGCAACCCGGCGTTGGCAAAAGACTGCCAATAGCGGGCGAAATTATCGACCTCGCCATAACCGGCCCATAACATGTAGAGGGGAATACGAACCGCTTCATAGCCAAATCGGGGGGGGAAATCTTGGGCCAGGGCGGGCTTGCCATCAGGGTCCAGCTCGAGCCAGTCCGGGGGCAATTGCCATTCGCCGAAACGGGCCTGGCCGATCAGGGCCAGGGCGGATTTCTCGAGGGCGGGCCATACCGGCGATGGGTCCAGTCGGGCCAAGGCGGCATAAGCGGGCAAGACAAAATAGGAGGGGTTGACGACAATGCGTTCGGGAAACTCGAAACCGATACTACCGGGTAACAATATGCTGCGGCCGCCAACTTCGCGCAGCAGACCGTCGCGCAATTCGCGGGCAAGCTCGAGAGCGGCGTCGCCATAGATGGCGTCGTCCCAAGTGCGGGCGGCGCGGGCCAGGGCCCAGGCGATGAGCAAGTCGCCGTCGGTGGCGTTGTTGGGATCGTCGATGTTACCGGGAAGGTCCGGTGTCCAACGCCAGACGTGGAGTTTGTCGTCGCGCTGCTGGAGGTTCGACCGGGTCCAGTTCCAGATCAAATCGAAAGCCTTGCGGTCGTCATTGGCGACGGCCAGGACCATGGCGAAACCCTGGCCCTCGCTATGGCTGATGCCGCCATTGCCGGTGTCGACAATACGGCCGCTGTCGGCCATGAAGCGCTGTTTGTAGAGCTGCCAGTCCTTGCCGGCCTCGTTCTCCGGGGAACAAGCGGCCAGCAGCAGTAACAAGCCCCAGAAGGCAGACCGCAAGAGCCCGGGTCTATAGATCATCGGTGCGCAGCCGCCGCCGGTGGATATGTTTGACCAGGATCCACGTTAACAGGCTCAAGGCGGCGAACAGCGAGGCGACAATGATCAGGCCGCGCAACGGGTCGACGGCGGCGAAATAGGTCACACGCCGGGAAAGGCCGGCCTTGCCGATGGCGAAGCGGGCGCCGATCCGCCGGGTGGCGATGGAGTCAAGCTCAGTGGTCCAGAGAGCAACATCGCCGCGCAGTTGGGTCCAATAGGGCGGCGTCACCAGACGGCCGGCGAGTTGGGCAAGCTGCCGGGGGGTCCTGGCGGTGAGCAATATGGCCGTGCGGCCCGGATTGTCGGGGCGTTCGAAGGCTTGCAGAAGGCCGATTTCGCCCAAATCGTTGGTCTGCAGGATGCGCTGAACGGCGAGATTGCGGGTGCTGCCCTGGCGTCCGGCCAAACTTGCGAGAAGATTGCCAAACAAGGGGATGCCGCCGCTATCGGGTGCGGACGGGGTCTCGACCTGGACCAGGCCATAGGGAACATTGTTGGGCTGGCCCAAGGGGATGGGGGCGGCGGCAAGAAGGCCCTCGTCAATGGCATCGACGGCGCCGATGGCGAGCAGGTTACCGCGGTTCTTGCGGCCGCCGACCTCAACGGCCAAATCGAGAATCGGGCGGCCGGCGACCTGGGCAAGCTTGGCCAGCAATGTCCAGCCGGCGATCGCGGTGTCGCTGTCGCCGGTGGCGTAATTGAGGACCAGGCCGCCATCGCTGCCGGCGGCGGGGAAAGCGGTGCGGGCCAACAGGTTGAGATCGGGCTGCTCGGCGAAACGAGCGGCCGGCGGCATGCGCAGGCCGGAATCCTCGAAAATGGAAATGAGGAGATTCTGATCCTGGATTAAAGTGCAGTCGCCGCTGACAGACGGCACCAGGACGGACTCCAAAGTCAGGACATTGCGGCCCGGCTTGAAACTGCGCAAAGGTACCGTGAGGCGGTAATCGCGGAAGGCCAGGCCACTGGCCTCGCTGAGGCCGATGGCGCGCTCGAAAATGTCGTTGACGTAGAGATTGAGGACGGAATCGCTGCGCATCCCGGCGCCATAGGCGAAACTGAGATCAAACTCCACTTCGGCGGTCTCGGCGGCGTAAAGATCGGCGGGCAAAACCATGTCCATGGTCAACCGGTGGGGACCGCGACCGCGAAATGTGGTGCGGCCGAGACCGAGATCGGCAAAACTGTAACGCTGGTCCTCCTGGACGTTGACACGGCCTAGAAAGCCGCCGCCCTGGGGAATATCAAGCTGGTTAATGAGCGCGCGGGGGGCATCGGTAAAGGGAAAATCCATGATCGCGAGAGCGCTCGCGGCGCGGGTAACCTCGGCGGCCGTGGTGCCGGAGACAATGAGGATGAAGCGGGTGGGGTCGGCATCGAGGGGGAATATGCCGGCATAAGCATTGGTGATGTTGTCGGCCTCGCCACCAATCAGGGGGGCGAGCTGGTCGCGGGTGCCGATGAGCACCTGGTCGCGCTTGGCCAGGCCGGTTTGCGCCAGGTCAGGAAAACGCCAGCCGCGCCACCGGGCCTCGGCCGCCGCTGCCGGCGAGGCGGTGCGGGCCACGGCCTGGGTGAATTGCGGGGCGACAAAATCCAAATTCAGGGCCGCCGCCTGGGCAACCAACGCGCCCCATAACAGTGAGTCTTCATCCAGCGCCTGACCGATCATCGCCGCATCGGGGGTCAGGATATTGAGCTTGCGGGCGCCACCAATGGCCGGGCTAATGAGATCCTTGAGCTGATTAAGGCGCGGGTCGAGGGTCAAGAAACGCAAATCAAGCAGGATTTCCGAGCGTTCGGCGTCGATGGTGGTCCACAGCTCGGTAGAGCCGGCGTCCTCGCAGCCATTTACCGCATGCTGGGCGGCGCGAAAGGAAAATTCATTGAAACCCGGCTTAAGCCGGTCGGCGGGCAATTCGATCTCGGCAAAAGCCGCCGGCTGCTCGCGGCTGAGGGGCAATTGACCGACAACCGCGTCGTTGACGCGGATCTGCAACTGCGAACGGTTGGGCAGCAGAGCGATAGAGTTTTCGTAGCGCAGTTGCAGACGCGCGCGGTCGACGGCAACGCGGCTGGACAGGGGCACAAAAATGGTTTCCTCCGCCGCCACCGAGCGCAGCTCAATGGGACCCGGTTCGGGCTGGAAGTCACGCAAAGCCATGGCCACGCGCGCGGTCGCTAGCGTGGCCTGCACAGCAGGCTGGGGACGACCCGGGGATTCTTCCTGCGCGGCCGTGGGGCCGGCAAGCAGGAGCAACAGGATCGCGGTGGAGGGAACCAATCTGACCATGGTAAAATTCAAACTGCCTTTCGGGATAAGAGTGCGGCGAGGTGAATGACGCCACTTTGGAAACCGTGGGCGGTGAGCACCACGACTTGACGGACGATATTGCTGCTCTTGGTGCGGCGTGACTGAAAGGACTGCCAGGAGCGGCTGCGGCCATGCATCGCCTGGACGATGACGGCCAGTTCCTGAGCGCTTTCAGGCTGAAAATATACGCGAACCTCATG
>QIGO01000078.1 GCA_003230015.1 Alphaproteobacteria bacterium
GCGCTTCGCGGCCAGCGGGTCGCCACGGGGTTTGACCATGCTGCACCCCATCGCGGCGGGCGATATGTACGGCATCAAGGGCATCGACCATCTGACCGAGCCCGGTTTGCTGGCCCGCGTCATCGCCGGCTCCTTGCCCAGCGGTCCGTCGTCGCTGCCGCAACCGGAGATCTGGCGCCTGATCGGCGAGAATAAAGTCGCGGCCTATAATGTGCCCAGCGGTATTCTATTCGATATGCACAGGGAAGCCGCGGCCAAGCGGCCGGGGGTGCTGACCAAAGTGGGTCTCGATACTTTCGTCGATCCGCGCAACGAAGGCTGTGCCATCAATGAGGCGGCAGCCGAGCCCATTGTCCGCCGCATAGAGTTCGAGGGCGATACCTGGCTGTTCTTCCCGACGATCATCCCCGATATCGCGATCATTCGCGGCACCACGGCGGATGAGCGGGGCAATATCAGTTTCGAACATGAGGGGGCCTATCTGGGCGTCATGGAACAGGCGCTGGCGGTACGCAACAATGGCGGCACCGTCATCGCCCAGGTCAAACGCCAAACCCGCGCCGGCGCCATCCCGCCGCAACAGGTGCATGTGCCGGGGGTGCTGGTGGATTGCGTCGTCGTCGACCCGGATCAGCGCCAGACAACGCAGACCGTCTACGATCCGGCGGTCAGCGGCGAGGTGCGGCGGCCAGATGCGTCTTTTGCCCTGACCGCTTGGGGGGTGCCGAAAATCATCGGCCGGCGGGCGGCATGTGAGCTGCGCCAGGGCGATGCGGTCAATCTGGGTTTTGGGATCTCGGCCAATGTGCCGCGTATTCTGCTTGAAGAAGGGCAGCATGGGGCCGTGACTTGGGTCAATCGAGCAGGGGGCGGTGGGCGGCGTGCCGCTGCTGGATTTCCAGTTCGGCTGCTCGGCCAATGCCGAAGCGATCATGCCCTCGCCGCAGCAATTCGTCTATTTCCAGGGCGGCGGTTTCGATATGTCGCTGCTGTCGTTTTTGCAGATCGATCAGGAGGGTAACGTCAATGTCTCGCGGCTGGCGGCCAGACCACATCTGACCGCCGGCATCGGTGGATTTGTGGATATCACCGCGCGGGCCCGGCGCATCGTTTTCAGCGGCACCTTTACCGTGGGCGCGAAACTGGCGGTCGAAGACGGGGCGCTGCGGATCGAGCAGGAAGGCAAGGCGGGCAAGCTGGTGGCCCAAGTGGAGCAAATCTCCTTTAGCGGCAGGCGGGCGCGCGAGCAGGGTCAGAGCGTGGTTTATGTGACCGAACGGTGCGTGCTGCGCCTGGGCGAGGAAGGGCCGGAAGTGACCGAGATCGCGCCGGGGGTCGATCTGGCACGCGACATCCTGGGGGTGGCAGGGTTCGAACTCAGGGTCGCGGAAAATCTCAAAATCATGGATGGGGCCTTGTTCATGCCCGAGCCGATGGCTTTGCAATTGCGGGAGCGCGGGTGATGACGGAGGGCCAAGTCAGGTTGGATATCGAGGGGGTTGTGGCGACGATCACGCTGGACCGCCCGGCCAAACTCAACGCGCTGACGCCGGCGATGCTGGACCAGCTTGGGGAAATCGCCACCGGCATCGACCGCGACCATGATGTCCGGGTGGTGCTGCTGACCGCGGCCGGCGAGCGGGCATTCTGCTCGGGCGCGGATATCGATGCCTGGTCGCGGTTGTCGCCGGTGGATTTTTGGCGGCGCTGGATTCGCGACGGCCATGTTGTCTACGACCGTTTGGCTCAATTACGCCAACCGATGATCGCGGTGATCGGCGGGCTGGCGCTGGGCGGCGGTCTGGAGTTGGCGCTGACCGCCGACATCCGCGTGGCGGAGCAGCAGGCGACGTTCGGCCTGCCGGAAGTCGGTGTCGGCATCGTCGCGGGCTGGTCGGGGATCGATCGGCTGGTGGGGCTGATCGGCCCGAGCCGGACGAAGATGCTGGGGCTTACCGGCGATCCGGTTGACGCGGCCGAGGCGGCCCGCATTGGGCTTGTGGATGTGACCTGCGGCACCGGCGAAGGCCTCGATACGGCGCACCGGCTGGCGCAGCGGATCGGCAGCCGCGCGCCCATCGCCGTGCAATTGACCAAGCAACTCGTGGGTGCGGTCCAGGGGGAGGGGCGTGCCGCCGCCATGGACGCCATGGCGGGCGGATTGGCCATGAATACCGCCGATTGCCGCGAGGGTGTCGCCAGTTTCCGCGAGAAACGGTCGCCTGAATTCGGCAACCGGTAGGACGAGGGATGACCGGTCCGGAGGAGGGCTGGAAAATGTATGACTATGTGGTTGTCGGGGGCGGATCGGCGGGGTGTGTGCTGGCGGCGCGCCTGAGCGAAACAGCGGCCGCCAAAGTGCTGCTGCTGGAAGCGGGCCCCGAGGACAAGGACCGTAATATCCACAGGCCCGTCGGGTTCTACAAGATGACCACGGGGCCGTTGACCTGGGGTTATAGAACCGCGCCGTTGAGCCATTCCGAAAACCGCCGAATGCTCTTTCCCCTGGGCCGGGTGCTGGGCGGCGGCAGCTCGATCAACGCCATGGTCTATACGCGCGGTCATGCCCTGGACTATGACGCCTGGGAGCAGGATTACGGCTGTAAAGGCTGGTCCTACAGAGACGTACTGCCTTATTTCCGCCGGGCTGAAGACAACGAGCGCTTCGCCAACGCGTATCACGGGACCGGCGGGCCGCTGGGGGTATCCGATCAGATCAGCCCGCATCCGCTGTCGAAGATTTATGTGCAGGCGGCGCAGGAAGCCGGCATTCCCTACAATGCCGATTTCAACGGGGCACAGCAGGAAGGCTGCGGTATCTACCAAGTGACGCAGCGGGGTGCCAAACGGTGCAGTGCTGCCGTCGGTTATCTGAGCGAGGCCCGTAAACGCCCGAACCTGACCGTTTTGACCGGCTGCCATGTGACCAAGATCATCTTGGAAGGAAGACGGGCGGTGGGCGTGCAATTCAGGCGCGGGCAAAAGCGGGAAATCGAGACCGCGCGGGCGGAAAAAGAGGTCGTCGTCAGCGCCGGACCGGTGGGGTCGCCGAAACTTTTGATGCTGTCGGGTATCGGGCCCGCCGACGAGCTGCGCCAAGTGGGTATCGAGGTGGCACACGACCTGCCGGGGGTGGGGCGGAATCTGCAGGACCATATCGATGTCTATGCCATCGCCGAACTCTCCGGTCCCTACAGTTACGACAAACATACCCAGCCCCATAAGATGCTGTGGTCGGGGCTGGAATATCTGCTGTTCAAGAAAGGCCCGGTGACCTCCAACCTCGCCGAGGCCGGGGGATTTTGGTATGCGGACAGAAACGCGCGCTCGCCGGATACTCAGTTCCATTTCCTGCCGGGGGCGGGTGTGGAGGCTGGCGTCGGACGATTGGATGGTTATGGCTGCACGTTGAATTCCTGCTATTTGCGGCCGCGCAGCCGGGGCTGGGTAAAGCTGACCAGCGGCGACCCCTTCGCGGCGCCGATCATCGATCCCAATTATTGGGCCGAGGGCGCGGATATGCAGGCCTCGGTGGACAGCTTCAAGATCCTACGGGAAATTCTCTCGCAGCCGGCCTTCGCCAAGTTCGTCAAACGCGAACATGCGCCGGGTTCCGAGGTCAAAAGCGACAAGGATATCGCCGCCTATGCACGGCGGATCGGCAAGACCGACTATCATCCGGTGGGCACCTGCAAAATGGGCGTCGACGACATGGCGGTGGTGACCCCGGCATTGCAAGTGCGTGGATTGGACGGTCTGCGGGTCATCGATTCGTCGGTGATGCCGGCCCTGATCAGCTCCAATACCAACGCGGCTTCCATCATGATCGCCGAAAAAGGCGCCGATATGATGAAAACCCATGACCAAGTGCCCAGCGCCCGGGCCCTGGAGTCGTCCCCTGGATAACCGGACCTCTGGTGTCGCCACGAAAATCGGTGGTTTCAGAAACGCCTATGGCGTGCCGATCCGATTAAAGGATTTTATACAGGGATAGACAAGCGTTCCGGCGACATAAACCGGCAGCTGGTTGCAATCGCCTGGGGGCGATGCGGTCGCGGCGACATCTTCAAGCTGTTTGGGTTCAGGCTGCTTGGGTGGAACGAAACTGACGACGGCGATTTCGACGCGCCTGTTCGTGGCCTCGGCTTGCCCATCCAAAGTCGGGGTCTGGGGCTCGTCTTCGCCAAGGATCGATATCTCGATGTCGCCGGCAGAAATCCCCGCATCAACGAAGGCCGCGGCGACGGCGTCGGCGCGGTGTTTTGCCAGATCCAAATTATATTCGGCGGGCCCGGCGCGGTCGGTGTAACCGCGCAACTGGATGCTCACCAGTTGGGCTTGCTGGGCGTTGGTCAGGGCCGCGGTGATCGCCGTGTCCGCGTCGACATCGAATTTGGCGCTGTCGAAGGGGAAATAGACGGCGTAATTCTGTGTGATCTCCTCGACTTGCGCAACCGTGTCCAAGACGGGGAGTTCGGCTTGCGTCGTTTGCAGACCGCAAGCGCTTACCAAGAAGAGCGATAGTGTTGCGAAAATAGTCTTACCTTGCCACATGCCTGACCCCTTGTTGCACGTTACCCGCGAGCTTCCCAAGCTCTTAAAGACACGGTTCGGACCGCGGCGTCGCGCGGCCGTCAAAATACCGGCGCCACTGTTGGACGTCCGGGCAGCCGGTCCGTACCCTATGCAGGGCGCTAACCCAGGCGAGGTAAAGAGCGCAAAAGAGCTAAAATTGCAGACAACAGCAGAGGTCATGACACGAAAGATAGGGGTGGAAGCGCGCCATATGTTCCGGTTGGGCCCAGGCCGCAGCCTGGTTTAAGGCGAAATTAACGCCGCAGGGTCAAGAGTAGCGCGGGGTTACCCACTTGACGTCAAAATGGGAGAGTTTGTCCATGCGCGGTATGATGAAAGCGGCCCTTGCCGTTCTTGCGATGGGGGTGCTTGCGGGTTGCGCCACGCCTCAGGGAGCGACAATCGCCGAGAGGCAGGCGGCGGTTCTGGAAATGCGAGCCGATACCTTGGACGCGCTCTATGAGATTCATCCCATCGCCAGAGAACAGATCCAGAATGCCGAAGGGTATGCGGTCTTCAGCAATATCGGCATCAACCTCTTTCTGCTATCGACAGCCAATGGTTTCGGCGTCGTCAAAGATAGCAGTACGGGCGCTGACACATTCATGCGGATGTGGTCGGGCGGCATCGGTATCGGTCTGGGCGCCAAGGATTTTCGCGGGGTGTTTATCTTCACCGACCATGACGCCATGAAGCGGTTCGTGGAGAGCGGCTGGGAAGCGAATGCCCAGGCTGACGCGGCGGCGAAATCCGGCGAGAAGGGCGGCGCCTGGGCCGGGGCCATCGAAATCGCGCCGGGTATCAAGCTGTATCAGATCACCGAAACGGGGCTGGCCCTGCAGGCGACGATCCAGGGCACGAAATACTGGAAAGACGACGACCTGAGCTAACCGCGCGCCGGGGTCATCCGGGCTTGTAGTCGCGGGCGCTCTCGGGATCGTCGGTGGCAAAGGGCAGGGCCAGTAATTCATCCCAAGCCCGATCCTCGATGGGCCATTGGGCCCACTCGATGGTCTGGGCGATCCGCTGCGGCTTACTGACGCCGCAGATGGTGGCGGCGATGCGTTCGTCACGCAGGGAGAATTGCAGGGCGGCGGCGCCCGGGGGGATGCCGTATTTGGCACAAATGGCCTCGATACGGCGGATCGGTTGCAAGGCGGTGTCGCTGGCATCCTGGTAGACATAGCGCGGATATGCCGCCACGCCCTTGGCCAGGACGCCGCCGCAATAAGGCGCGGCGTTGAGGATGGCGGTGCCCCTGGCGCGGGCCAGGCCGATCATTTCCTGCGCATTGCGGTTGGTCAGGGTGAAACGGTTGTGGGTGATCAAGGCGTCGAAATCCCAGTCGCGCAGTATGGGCATCATGACTTCGACTTTGCCGGCGGCCAAACCGACGGCCTCGACCAAACCTTCTTCCTTCATGGCGAACAACTCTTGGACCGCGCCGCGCGGACCGGTGACCTGGGACAGAGACGCGGCATGTTCGGGATCATGCAGGTGAACCAGTTGCAGGCGGTCGAGCCCCAGGGCCTCGAGGCTCTGCTCAAGGGACCGGCGGGCCTGGCCGGCGTCGAAGCGGTTGGTTGGCGCATCGCGGTCGAGTTTGGTGGAGATGACAAAATTATCGGGGAGACCGCCGCGCTCGCGGATGACGTCGCCGATGCGCTGCTCGCTGCGGCCAAATCCGTAGAGGCGCGAGGTGTCGAGAAAGTTGACGGGCCCGTCGAAAATCGCCCGCACGGTCGCTCTGGCGCGCTCCTCATCGACGCTGTAGCCGTATGTGTCGGGCATGTCTCCCAAAGAGGAGGTGCCAAAACAAATCCTCGAGACTTGCAAATTCGTGCGGCCAAGTTTCACTTTCGCGGCCGGGTCAATTGTTGACATTTGTCAATTCCATCCTCGTCTTTTGAGACTCATACCGGTTTGGGGCTAACGGTGCGGGCCCTCAGGACGATCGCCGCCGTGGTCGCGGTCGCCGCGGTCGCGTTCACTCCGGTCGCGTTCGTCTCGGTCGCGTTCGTCCCGGTCTTGGCCGCCGTGGTCGCGCTCACCCCGATCTTGGCCGCCGCGGTCGCGTCCGCCGAACCCGTCATCGCGATTGTGCCCATGGCCCCGCTCCTGATTGCGGGCGCCGATCTGTCGAGTGTCACCTTCACGGCTGATATCCTTGGTGGCAAGCGAGCCGGCATGGTCACGGTCGGCGCCGCGCTCCGAGCGCTCCTGCCGGACCTCGACGGTGTTTCGAACCGTTTGGCCTGGCACGCGGGCCTTGAGTCCGCCGGGTTCGTCGCGGACGCTGCGATGGTCATCGTCGCGCTCGACGTGGGCAACGACCTTGCGGCCGCGGCGTTCGATGCGGATGTCGGGCCGGCTATCCTTATGTGGCGCTGTAACCGCCGCGCGTTTGTCGGGGTCAACCAGGGCCCGCCGGGGCGGTTTGGGATAGGCCTTGCGATGCTCGTCCTTGGGCGCGGGGATAACAGCCGGTTTGGCGACCGGAACCGGCGTTGGCAGGGCGGCTTTTTGGACCGGCGGCAGGGGGACGATTGGCGGTGGGTCGTCCTCCTCGGGGCGCTCGCCGCGGACGAGCTCGTCGAGGGTGCGCAGCAGGGCATTGAGTTCGCGCAGTTTCTCGAGCGCCCATTGCGGTGGCGGCCGAGGCTCGGTGATAGAGCCGTCGGTCATGACGCTTAGCGACAAGCCGGGCTGGGACAGGGTGTGAGGGGGGCCGCCCTGGCGGTCCCGCACGGTGACCGCGAGGCCCGACTCAAGCAGGATGACCTGCTCCCCATCGGGGCTGAAAATACTGACGAAGGTGGTGCCGCGGACGCCGATGACGGCGTTCGGCGTCTCGATCCGGTAAGCGGTTTTGGCTAATTTGCCGGAGGCGAAGCGGAAAATGCCGTCGAAGGCGGAAATGACAAAGCGGGCGACCGAGGGGTTGGGGTCGAAGACGAAGCGGTCGAGGGTGACGCGGGCCTGGGGGCCGACTTGAAGCTCTGTTTTGTCGCGAAAGACGATGCGCGAGGCGCTACCGGGCAGAGTGGCGATAACCTCGTCCTGAAAAACGGGATCTCGCAATATGAGGTAGCGGAAATTGGCCTCGATCTCACCGGTAACCGTCTGCACGATCTGGACGGCGCTGCCGATGCGCTCAGCGGCGTGGGCACCGGGTGGCGCAAATAAGAGCAGGACTAGCGTAATAACGGCACCAAGTGGGTGGTATACCGCTGAATTTCGGCCTGGGTATGTGTGCCTGGCGCGCGCCAACTGTCTTCTCCCCGCTGCCGGCCTGCTTGGGCCGCCTTGGCGCTATTTTAGCGCGATTGCCGAAGAAGTCTAAGTTTGCCAATGAAACGACTTCCGTTGATCGGCGGAGAGGCCATCAATGCTATTTCTTGGTGGCGGCGAAGGTGCCATCCCAGGGCGCCGGGGGTGGGGTCTCGACGTAGGCCTGGATACGCTTTTCAAAGAGGTCATAGACGGTCGGCAGTGGGGCGGTAGCGTGGCCGCGGCAGCTGCCGAGATGCTCCAGGGCCGCGGGCCAGCGTTGAGCGCGATAGGCGGCGAGCATGGCCCCATGCGCCTGGGCGAGGGCGCGGAAATCCGGCGATGCCGCCAGTCGGGCGTCGCCAAGCAGAGCATGGATGCCGATAGGCTGGGCGCGGCCGAGCAGGCGAATTAGGTCTATTTCGAGGGTGGCAAAATGGGGCGCCAAAGCGCGGGTGTGCTCGCTGATAATGATATCGACGCCATAGGTTTTGCTTTGGCCCTCGATACGCGAAGCGAGGTTGACGGCGTCGCCCAAGGCGGAATAGTCGAAGCGTTGCTCCGATCCCATGTTGCCGACCATGGCATCGCCGGTGTTGATGCCGATGCCGAAAGCCAGATTCGGGGCGCCTTCGCCGCTCAGCCGGGCGTTCAAATCGACTAAGGCGGCGCGCATTCCCAGCGCTGCTTGGCAGGCATTCGCGGCATGTTCGGGATCGGCGACGGGGGCATTCCAGAACGCCATGATGCAGTCGCCGATATATTTGTCGATGGTGCCGCGATGGTTGAGAACAATTTCGGTCATGGGGGTGAAAAAGCGGTTGAGCAGACTGGTCAAGGCCTGGGGACTGAGACGTTCGGACAAGGCGGTGAAGCCGCGGATATCGCAGAACATCAGGGACAGAATGCGCTGCTCGCCACCAAGATGGAGCTGGGACCTGTCGGCGGCCAGGCGCTCGACCAATTCGGGGGAAACATAACGGCTGAAGGCGCCGCGGACGGCGCGGCGCTCGGCCTCGGCCCGCATATGGCCGAGCAGCGTCGAGGCGAGATAGACCAGGAGCACGGCCAGGGACGGCCCGACCGGGTCGAGCAGGAGTTGGCCCTGGCGGAAGGACAGCCAGGATATGGCGACGGCGGCAAAGGCACCGAGCCCGCCCAAGACGGCGCAAGGCAGGGGGCCGAGGCGGGGCAGGAGCAGAATCAGCAAGAGGCCGAGGATCAGGGTATAGCCAAGCTCAAGCATTGGCGCCCAGTTGGGCCGGCTGAGAAAGGTGCCGAGGAGGATTTGTTCAATGGCCTGGGCATGGATGTCGACGCCGGGGCCGTTTTTGCTAAGGGGGGTGGCGCGCTGGTCGGCCAATGCCGTGGCGGAGGGCCCGACAAGAATGATGTTATCGCGGATCAGAGTGGGATCGACCCGGCCCGACAGAACCGCCGCCGCGGATACGGTGCGCTGCGGTTGGGGTTGGGTGAAATAACCCCAGATATTGCCGCTGCGGTCGGTGGGAATTTCCAGGTCGCCGATCTTGATGGCAGTGACCCCGCGCGGGGTCATGCGTAAGGTTGGGCTGTCGCCGCTGCCCTGATGGACACGCAGGATTTCGGTGGTGAAAGACGGCACCAAGCGGTCGCCGAAACTCAACACCAAAGGGATGCGGCGGATGATGCCGTCGCGGTCGGGCACCGCGTTGATGCTGCCGAGGCCGGCGGCGGCAGCGTCGAAACGCGGCAAGTTGGCCAATATGGCGGGGAGGCTGGCGACGAAATTTTGCGGGCTGTCATTGCCCACGGACAGGGGGCTGATCAGGCCGGGCGGAGAATAAGTCGTGCCGGTCTGGGCAAGGGCAAAACCAAGGACAACAGGCATGTTGGCGATGGCTTGGGCGAACAAGGCGTCGTTGTCGGGCAGGCGGGCGAGTTCATCGGCGAAATCGGCGAGGCCGGGAATGGCCGCCAAATCGGCGGCAATGCGTGCAGGCGAACTGCGGTCCTCGTCAGAAAAAACGATGTCGAAAGCAACCAGGCTGGCGCCGAGGGCGCGCAATCGGTTGAGCAGGTCGGCCATCACCGTGCGCGGCCATGGCCACTGGCCGATCTCGCGCAATGAGGCGTCGTCGATGGCGACGATGCGCAGGGGGGTGGGCTGGTAGGGGCGCGGGCTGAGGCGCTGATAGGTGTCGAAAACGTTGAGCCGCAGTCCCTCGAGCGGTGGCGGATCGGCGAATACCAGCGCCAGGGCGGCAAACAACAACAAGGCTGGGATGAGAAGTGTTCGTCTTGCCATGGGCCGGCGGTTGTGAGCCTGAGATGACAAAGGGGCCATGACGACCCCCGGCGCCGGCTGACGTTACGCGAAATATTGCCGTGGCGCACGCATGGCGCGGGCGGGGGCCTAAAGCAGCTCGCGGTCCGGGGCGAAGTCGGCGTAGAAAGGCAGCATGGCGGCACCGAAGGCGGGCGCGTTGTCGTCGATCTCGCCGACACAACATACCGGCAGGCGCAGACGCCGGTCGGCGATGGCGGCGATGCGGCGGTCGGTGCGGCGGGCGAGAGCGTCGGTCAGAATCCGCGGCAGGCGGCCGCCGAAGACGAGGGCCTGGGTGTCGAGCAAGCAGATCACCGACAAGAGCGGGGCGACCAAAGCGTCGGCGGCGGTGTCGAGCCAGGTGTCGAAAACAGCCGGTTGAGAGGCAAACAGATCGGCAAGGTCTTGCGTTGACAGGTGAGGAAAACCTTGGCCGCCGAGGTGGCTCAACAATGACGCGTGGGAGACGTAGTTCAATAGCGCCTTGGGTTGACCTGGCTCGGCAGCGACGGGCATCAAGGCGAAATCGCCGGCATTGGAGGTGGTGCCGCGATAACTGCGGCCGTTGAGAACAATGCCGCCGCCAAGGGCGGTGCCGAGATAGATATAGAAAAAATTGTCGAATTGCCGGCCTCTGCCGAAAACCAACTCGGCGGTGGCCGCGGCCGTGCCGTCGTTTTCGACGAATGTGGGGCGCTGGAAGCGGGCGTGCATATGGGCGCCGATCTCGAGATGGTTCCATGTGTAGAGGGTGGCATCGCCGGCGGCACCGGGCTCGTCGTACCAGGCGTCGTTCCAGACCTCGGGGTTGAACGGGGTGGCGATACCGATGCCGGTGACCCGCTGCCAGCGTTCGCCGAGGCCACGGCGGATCTTGTCGATACTCGATGTGACCGTCTCGAACATATTGTCGGAACTCGGGTCGACAACGTCGCAATGATGATCCTGGGTCAGATCACCGACAAAATCTATGGCGACGACGTCAACACCGCGGCGGCCGACTTTGACCCCGACCGAATAGGCGCCATCGGCATTGAGGGCGAGCTGCTTGGAGGGTTGACCGAGGCCGCCATATTTGCGCCCGACGGTGGTGACGAGGCCGTCGCGCATGAGACGGTCGGTAATGACGGCGACGGTCTGGGCGGTCAACTGCGTGGCACGGGCGATTTCGGCGCGCGAGGCATTGGCCAGCGTGCGCAATGTTTGAATGACGGCGCGTTCGTTGTAGCTGCGGACGCCGCCCTGGTCGCCGCCGGCCGTCGAGCGGCGCGAAGACTGTCTGCCGCCGCCGGACACAGAATCGTTGTTACTCTTGATCAGCAATCGAATATTCCCCAGGGGTGCCCCTGGCCCGAGGAGGCGTCAATAAAATCCGTTGCGATACGGTAGCCGCTGTCGTCTAGGGCGGCAATAAATAATGCAGACTGATTTAGTTATTGACGCTTTTGTGCGCTCAGCCCTATCGTTGATGCGGCGATTGTTTTTGCGTGCTGGCGTTAAATGCATGTCTCGATCGCGCAGATTGGGTCGCGAAAATTGTGGCAGCAAACGAAACCTGGAAGTGGGCGAGATCTTACACAAGCGCGTGTAACGATAGAATCATGGGGCGCGCGACCGGCCTAACATGGGCGCCCTCTAAAGGTCAGTTGAGCTGCACAAAATCAAACGATGGAGGGAGCGATGTTCAGGCGAGCAATGCTTGCGGCGCCGTTGGTCCTGGCGGGACTGGCAACGGCTGCGTCAGCGCAGGAATCTTTTGTCAAATGGAATGACGATGGCAGTGCGGAGCTGTTGGTCAATGACGGCCTGTGGCTGAAAACAGCGCCGGGCGAGCTTGGCGATCTGTTCGGCCCAGGCGAGAAGCCGTTCGAAGGCGTGGAAATCAGTATCACGGTGAATACCGGTGGGCCAAAAGGCGGCATCTCCGGGCCGCTGCACACATTTCGGCCGATTTGGGAGGAACTCTCCGGCGGTAAGTTAAATATCGTCGAATTACCGTTTGCCGAGCATTTCACCAAGATGATGACCGATCTGCGTACCGGAACCGGACAGTTCGACGCCTTCATGGTGGGCGCGTTCTGGTATGGCGATATCGCGGCGGGGAATTTCGCTTTTCCGATCAATGAATTGATGGAAAGCGGCGAATATCCGCAATGGTCGCTGGATTCGATGCCGCCCTCGTTACGTCAGCTCTACACCTGGGGCGACGATGTCCTGGGCACCCTGGGCGATGCCGATGGCCAGGCGCTGTATTATCGCCGCGACATTCTGGAGGATGCAGAGTGGCAGGCCCAGTATAAGGCGGAAACCGGCAAGGATATGGTGCTGCCGCCGCGAACCTGGCAGGACGTGCTGTCGATCTCGCAGTTCTTCGATGGCAAGAACTGGGATGACGGCGACGACGAGCCGGATTCGGGTATGGTGCTGCATCTCAAGGTGGGTGAGCAGGGCCACTTCCACTTCCAGTCGCTGTCGGCTTCTTTCGTTATCAATCCCGGCGACGAAGTTACCCAGTTCGACAATGTCTATTGGTTCGATCCAACCGATATGACGCCGTTGATCAACAAGCCCGGCCATGTGGCCGCACTGGAGTTCCTGCAGGAGCTGAGCAAAACCGGGCCGGCGGCTCAGGTGGGCTGGAGCCTGGGCGAGACCTGGGACTATTTCCTGCGCGGCAAGTCGATCTTCGTCTTCAGTTGGGGCGATGTGGGCTCGCTGGTGCAAGACACGTCGCGCTCCAAGATCAAAGGCAAATTGGGCGTATCCATTGTGCCGTCGTCGGAGCGTTATTGGGACCTGGAGACTGAAAAGTGGGTCGAGGGTGCCGGCGACCGCAGGGTCGGCAACACGGTCGGCGGATCCTGGCATGGTGTCATCTCCGCCTTCTCCAACAATCCCGAAGCGACCTATTCCTTCTTGTCGTTGATGGCGATCAAGCCGGTGTCGAAGTGGAATGCCAATAATGGCTGGACCGGCGTCGACCCAGGCTACTCCTATCAGTTCCTGGAGCCACAAGGCGAAGCGACACTGGCCGAATATGAAGCGGCGGGTTGGGACCCCGGCGATGTGCAGCAGTATCTGCAGGCGTATTTCGACAATTTCAACGCCCCGACGATGCTGACCTATCTGCGCATTCCCGGTACCTTCGAATATTGGGATATCCTGGACAAGAACCTGTCCGCGGCGATGTCCGATCAGAAGACGGCGCAGGAGGCGCTCGACGATACGGCGGCGGCTTGGGAGCAAGTCACAGACCGCCTGGACCGCGCGAACCAATTGAAGCTCTATCAGGCGGCGATTGAGTACGACGGTTGAACAGAGGGTAGACTAAGTGCCGGCCGGGATCTCCCGGCCGGCACGATTCTTATCGGTTGACCTAACTCAGGTTCTTTCATGACCCGGAAGCAGGCCAAGTTCTTCTTTCTCGCGCCGGCGATCATTTGGGTCTTCGTTTTCACTATTTTCCCGCTGGGTTATTCGGCGGTGCTCAGTGTGTTCTCGCTGGAGAACAGCGTCGATGTTACGCGCACCAAAGTGCCGCTGCTCGATGATGCGGGTGAGCCAGTGCTGACCCGTAGTGGCAAGCCGCGAACCAGAACCGTCATCGAGCGGACAGTTAATTCGGACTGGACGTTCGTGGGCGGCAAGAACTTCGTGCGTATTACCAAAGATATGCAGGCCGCGGAGGCGGCCAAGGTGACAGTGATATTCGCGGTGGTGGCGGTGACCATCCAGATCGTTCTGGGCATGGCTTTGGCGTTGTTGTTCAATCGCAAATTGCCGGCCAGAGGGGTGATGCGGTCGGTCATGATCATGCCGATTTTCGCGACACCCATTGCCGTCGGCTATCTATTCTTCACAATCTTTTTCGAAAATGGCGGGCCGCTGAGCTTTACCGGCATTCCGTGGCTCTCGAATCCCAGTTGGGCGCTATTTTCGGTCATTCTGGTGGATGTCTGGCAATGGACGCCATTTGCTTTCCTGGTGTTCCTGGCAGCGCTGCAAGGGATCGATTCGGAGCAGATCGAGGCGGCGCGGCTGGATACCGAGTCGAGCTGGAAAATCTTTACCAACATCGTCCTGCCGGCATTGCAGCCGGTGATCGTGATCGTGTTGCTGCTGCGCTTCGCGGAGGCGATCAAAGTGTTCGATATCCCGTTCGCCCTGACCGGCGGCGGGCCCGGTGTGGCGACCCAGTCCTATACTTTCCTGGCGTTCCGGACCGGCTTGCGGTTCTTCGATGTGGGGTATGCCTCGGCGATGTCATACACGCTGCTGATCGCGGCGATGATCATCGTCACGGTGTTTTTCAGCCGTATCCGCAAGTCTTATAGCTAGGGAGCGCGCAAGTGGTCGTTCGGCGGTACGCACGGTTATACGATCAGGTTTTTTCGGTGGTCGCGATTTTCGTGGCCCTGGTGTTTTTCTTCCCGATCTATTGGGCGGCGTCGACGTCGCTGCGCAATCCCATCGATACCTTCACGGTCAGCGGTGTCGGGGTGCCGTTCCTCGATTTCGATCCGACATTGAACAATTGGATCGACCAGCTATCGACGCCGGAGACGCAAAACGCGCTGATCAATTCAACGATCATTTCGACATTGGCAACGTTGTTGGCGCTGCTGGTTGGGCTGCCGGCAGCCTATGCGCTGGCACGCTTCCGCTATACGACAATCAAGAACAAAGACCTGACGGTGTGGTTTCTTTCGCAGCGCGTGCTGCCGCCCGTGGCGACGGTGATGCCGTTCTTTCTGGTCATGCGGTCGCTGGGGCTGCTGGATACCCATTTGGCGCTGATCCTGATCAATGCCACATTCATATTGCCATTCGTGGTGGTTATTTTGCGGCAGTCGTTCCTGGACCTGCCCTATGAATTGGAAGAGGCGGCCCTGGTGGACGGGGCCAGCTTTTTCCAGACTTTTTTGAGAATCGCCTTGCCGCTTTCACTGCCTTCGGTGGTGACCACGGGGCTGATCATCTTTGCCTTCGCCTGGAACGAGTTTTTGTTCGCGATCACCATATCGTCGCAAAAAGCGATAACCATCCCCGTCCATATGGCCGGGGCGGTGGATACGCGCGGCGTGCAGTTCTGGTTCATGGCCGTGCGGGCGCTGATCGCGATGATCCCGCCCGTCGTCATTGCCCTGCTGGCGCAACGCTATATCGTGCGCGGCCTCACCCTGGGGGCGGTGAAAGGCTAATCAGCTCGCAGCACTCGGCGGCGCCGGGTGCGCTCAGCCGCTGGAGATATAGTCGCGCAAGGCATGGGCCTCGGACTCGACTTCCTCCAACCTGATCTTCACCACATCGCCAATAGAGATGATGCCGCATAAGCGGTCCTCGGCGATGACCGGCAGATGGCGGATGCGCTGGGCGGTCATGGTGGCCATGATATTGGCGACCGTGTCGGCGGGCGTGCAGGTGTGGACCTTCGTCGTCATCAGGTCGCGAACCTGCATCTGCATCGTTTGCGGCCCATTGGTGGCCAGGGAACGAATGATGTCGCGTTCCGAGATAATGCCATCGACGCTGGTGCCGCTGTCGCTGACTATGAGCGCGCCGACATTGTGGTTGCGCAGTTGTTTGGTCGCGTCGGCGATGGATTCGGTCGGGCGAACCGTTTCGATGGTGCTGCCCTTGGTATTCAGTATGGTCCTGACATTCATCAACGCTCTCCACGTTGTCTCGCTGCCAGGTCACCCCCCCGGGGCGCCCCAGCGTCACGGGTGCGTGATTATGCCATAAAAAGGGGCTGAACCGCTAGCAGGTGGCGGAAAAAGTCGTGGCAGGCTCAAAATGACCCAATTGGCGCCTAAATGGGTCGTAAAGTTGCTCGAATATTCCCGATATGCGAACAACTTTGCGCCTATCGCCGGGAAGTCTGGATGATTTCGATCCGCACCCGGCTTGCGTAGCAGCTTTTCAGGGTGTCGATGCCATAGCGTCGATGCGACCCTCGACAATGGCGTATTCCTCGCTATCCGACGGGAGCTGGGCCAGTAAGCGCTGCCAATAGGTTTCGGCGCTATCGCGGTCGCCAGCGCGCTCGGAAGCCAGGCCGGCATACCAAAGGGCATCGACATTGTCGGGATCGAGGCTGAGTACACGGTCGGTGAGCGCGGGAATATCCGCCGCCATGGCCGGGTCGTCCTCGGCCGCGGTGACGGTGGCGACAAGCAAAGCGGCGGAGATTTGCGGCCGGTCGGGGGCCAGTTCGGCGGCCTTCGTCAGGACGGTGACGGCGCGCGAGGTCTGGCCCAAAACCATGTAGGAGCGGCCCAGCATGAGCCAGCCCTCGAGGTCGTCGGGCTGTTGCTCGAGACGGGCGGCAAGTCCGTCGACCATGCCGCGGATTTGCGCCAGCTGATCGTCGGCCAGGGGCTGTGCGGGGGCGGGGGCGGCCTCGGCGAGAAGGGCATCGGTGTCCATACCCATTTCGTTAGAAACCGCGCGAATACGGTCCTGCACCGCGGGCAGCCATGGCGCATCAGCCGGCGCCCCTTTGGCCAGGGCAAGCCATTGGTTGAGCGCTTCCATGCGGCGGCCGGACTGGTAATCCGCGAGGGCCATGTAAAAACGGGCGCGGATCTCGCCGGGGTCGGCGGCCAGGGCCTCTTTGAAAGCGGCCAGCGCGTCCTGAGACATAGCGCCGTCGGCGGCGAAAAGCAGCGCTTCGCCATAAGCGGAAAGGGCGCCGGGGTGACGGTCGGTCAAATCGACGGCCTGTTCGATTGCCGCCGCCGCCGCCTCATAGCGGCCGAGGGAGAATTGGACGCTGCCGAGATTGAGCCAGTTTTCGGCCTCGGCGGGATCGTCGCGGGTGAGTTGCTCGAAAGCCTCGACGGCCGCGAGGCGGGGGTCGTTTTCAGCGCTCTGGGTGCCGGGAACCAGGCGGCTGGCGAAAGGCTGGCCGGACAATCCAGGGGTCCCAAGGGTCAAATAGATGCCGGTTGCCGCAGCCGGCAAAACGAGTATCAGCAGTACAGCCAGGACCATGCGGCCAGGGCGGGAAAGGGTGGCCATGGCGACCGCCTGGCTGGCGCGGTCGCCGGCGGCGAGGAGGCGGCGTTCGACCTCGCGGCGGGCGGTATTCGCTTCCTGCTCCGGCAACAAGCCGCGGTCGCGGTCGCGGTCAAGCTCGCTAAGCTGGGCGAGAAACACCTCAATGTCATGTTCGGCGCGGCTGGCCGGACCGATGCCGGCGGCACGCAAAACCGGATAGAGCAGCAAAAGCAAAACCATTGCCGCCATGCCGGCAAGAATGAACCAAAGTATCATCGGCTGTTTTCGTTCGGCTCGGAAAGGCCTTGCCGGGTGATCTCCCGGTCTACCAATGCGTCCAATTTTTTGCGGTCGATGGCAGACAGGGGCTCGACCGTGCCCATGGGACGGGTGTGCTGCCGGCTGCGATAGGCGACAAACAGAACCATGAGGCCAAGCACGGCCATGATCGGCGGACCCAGCCAGAGGGGATAGGTGTAGGGGCGAAAGGTTGGCTTGAGGAGAACAAACTCACCGTAACGGGCGACGAAATAATCGACCACTTGCTGGTCGTCGTCGCCCAGCAACAGCCGCTCGCGCACCAGGATACGCATGTCGCGGGCGATGGGCGCGTTGGAATCGTCGATGGACTGGTTTTGGCAGACAACGCAGCGCAGGCCCTTGGAGATTGCACGGGCACGGGTCTCCAGGGCGGAATCGGCGAGGATCTCGTCGGGCTCGACCGCCAATGCCGGACGATCCGGCGGCAAAGCCAATGGCAGCAATAACGCGAGGATCAAAATCAGACGCGTCATGGGCGCATCACGACGAGGATCGGCAGCCGGGAGACCAGGTGCGGCATGGTCTACTCCGCGGCCGCCGGCTGGGGTTGCATGGCTGGCCGCGGCAGTGCGGCACGCCGCGGCGCACCGACCCGATGGCGACGGTCGCTGAGAGAAAGGAAACCACCGGCAACCATGATCAGGGCGCCATACCAAATCCACGGGACCAGAGGATTGAGGTAGAACCGGGTGGTCCATCCGCCGGCGCCGTCGGGCTCACCGATGACGGCATAGAGGTCGGAAAGAGGCGTCGTGCGGATGGCGGCCTCGGTGGTGGTTTGGCCGGCGACCGGGAAAAAGCGCCGCTCCGGATAAAGCGTGGCAAAGAAGCGGCCGTCGCGGCTGACGGTTATGGTGGCCCGCTGGGTCGTGTAATTGGGACCGTTCTCATCAGCGACCTGGTCGAGGCGGAAATCATAACCGGCGACAAGGACACTCTCGCCGGGTGCCAAAACCTGGATTTTTTCGGTTTGCCAGGAAGAAGAGCCGGCGATACCGACGATCATCACCGCGATACCCATATGAGCGAGAGTCATGCCGGTGGCGGCGCGCGGCAAGCCTTGCAGGCGGTGCCAGCTTGCCATTAAGGGGCCCTGGAAGAGCTTGATGCGGCCGGCCCATTCGGAGGTGGCGCCGAAGAATAACCAGGCGGCCAATCCCATGGCGAAGGGAGTCAGGAAAGGGCCGTCAGGGACAATCAGGAATGTCGCGACGATAGCCGCCACGGCGCCACCGGCGGCGACAATCATGCGGCGGGATGTCTTGGCCAAATTGCCGCGTTTCCAAGCCAGATAGGGGCCAAGGGCCATGACCATGATTAGCGGCACCATGATGGGTACAAAAGTGGCGTTGAAGAAGGGCGGGCCGACGGAAACCTTGTCGCGGCCACCGGTCACGGCCTCGAGCAGCAAGGGGTAGAGGGTGCCGAGCAAAACCGTCGCGCAGGCCAGGGCGAGCAGCAGGTTGTTGAGAATAAGGCTGCCCTCGCGGCTGACCGGGGCAAAAACACCGCCGGCCTTGAGGATCGGCGCGCGCAGCGCATAAAGGGTCAGCGAACCGACGATGGTGACGATGAGAATGGCCAGAATGAACAGGCCGCGCTTGGGGTCGGTGGCAAAGGCATGAACCGAGGTGAGGACACCGGAGCGGACGATAAAGGTGCCGAGCAAACTCAGTGAGAAGGTGAGGATGGCGAGCAGGATGGTCCAGGATTTCAGGGTGTCGCGCTTCTCGACGACGATGGACGAATGCAACAGGGCGGTGCCCAGCAGCCAAGGCATGAAGCTGGCGTTTTCCACCGGATCCCAGAACCACCAGCCGCCCCAGCCAAGCTCGTAATAGGCCCACCAACTGCCCAGGGCGACGCCGGCGGTAAGGAAAGTCCAGGCGGCCAGGGTCCAAGGACGCACCCAGCGTCCCCAGGCGGCGTCGACACGGCCCTCGATAAGGGCGGCGACGGCGAAAGAGAAAGCAATGGAGAAACCGACATAACCGAGATAAAGCAGGGGTGGGTGGAAAGCCAGACCAGGGTCTTGCAAGAGCGGGTTGAGGCCCCGGCCATCCAGGGGGGCGGGATCGACGCGCAGGAACGGATTGGAAGTAAATATAAGGAAAGCGAGAAAGGCGGTGGCGATCATGCCTTGGACGGCAAGGGCGCGGGATTTCAGGGAGAGGGGCAAATTGGCGCCGAATTGAGCCACAGCGCCACCAAAGACCGCCAGGATGAGAACCCACAGCAGCATCGAGCCCTCATGATTGGCCCACACGCCAGTGATTTTGTAGAGCATGGGTTTGAGGGAATGACTGTTGGCGACAACGAGGGCGACGGAAAAATCAGAGACGACGAAGAGATACGTCAGGGCGCCATAGGCGACAGCGACCAGCAGCAGCAGGGCCTGGGCCGCCGGCTTGGCGACCATCATCAGCGTGGCGTTGCCGCGCTGGGCGCCGATCAGGGGCAGGCTGGATTGCAAAAGTGCGACGACGAGGGCCAAGGCAAGGGCGAATTGGCCGATTTCAGCGATCATTGAGGCGCGTTCTCCGTGCTGTCAACGGCGCCTTCGCGCCAATTACCGGAAGCCTTCAGGGCGTCGGCGACTTCCTTGGGAAGGTAGTTCTCGTCATGCTTGGCGAGAACGTCGCTGGCGACAAAACGGCCATCGCTTTGCATCATTCCCTCGGTCACCACACCTTGGCCCTCGCGAAACAGATCGGGCAGGATGCCGGTGAAGGAAACCGCGACGGTCTGGTTCAAGTCGGTGATGACGAAATTCACGGTGGCCCCGTCGCGGCTGACGCTGCCTTCCTCGACGAGCCCGCCCAGGCGCAGGCGCTGGCCAGGCTCGGCCGGGCGCTCGACCAAGTCGGTGGGGCTATAGAAAAATACCAAACCGTCGCGGAAGGCGGACAGCACCAGGGCCGTGGCAATACCCAGGGCCGCCATGCCGAACAAAACAAAATAAAGGCGCCGATGCTTAGGCCGCATCAACCAGCATCCGGGGCCGGCGAACGGCGGCCAGGACGGGGCTCCCGGGTCGCCTTGAGGCGACTCAAAGCAGCCTCGCCGCTGCGCAGGCTATAGAGGGTGGCGACCAGCATGAGGATCAGTACCGCCGCCGTCAGGCCCAATGCCGGCCAGATGAAAGCGGCGTGACCACCCATCCGCAAATACTCAACGACTCTATCCATGGTGGGTTACCCGAAGAATCCCCGTGCAAGCGGGCTCAGACTCGATCGACCCGCACCATATAACAACATTGGCGGTGACGGTGCCTATGTCCAGATGGCTATCCGCACATCGTGTCACAGGGATTTGACCTTATTAGGGCGAAAATTGGGCGAAACCACTGTGCTATTGGGCCGAGGCCTGGGCCAGTTGCAGGGCGCGGACCTTGCGGTGCGTCAATTCGGCGCGAATTTGCAGCAGCAACAAGGTGAGGAAATAAAAGGTGAAGGCCAAAGCCATGATCAGCAAGGGCCGCAGCATGGAGGGATCAATGGCCGGTGCGGCGAGCCGCGAAACGCTGGCGGGCTGATGCAGGACATTCCACCAATCGACCGAGAATTTGATAATGGGCACATTGACGAAACCGACCAAAGCGAGCACCGCGGCCGCCTTGGCGCCACGGGTCGGGTCGTCAAAAGCCCGGCTCAGGGCGATGTGACCGAGATAGAGGAAAAACAGGATCAGGACCGAGGTCAGCCGGGCATCCCAGACCCACCAGGTGCCCCACATGGGTTTGCCCCATAGCGACCCGGTGGCGAGTGTGATCAAGGTGAAGCCGGCGCCAATCGGGGCGGCGGCGCGGGCGGTGATGTCGGCCAAGGGGTGGCGCCAGATAAGGGCGGTGGCACTGGCGCCGGCCATGACCGAATAGCCGAACATGGAAATCCAGGCGGCGGGGACGTGGACATACATGATGCGCACGGTCTCGCCCTGCTGGTAATCGGCGGGGGAGGCGAACAGCGCGTAATAAAGGCCGACGATAAATAACAGCGCCGTAATGCCGGCCAACCAAGGCAGTATGACGCGGCTGAAGCGCAGAAAACGATTGGGATTGGCGAAGCGGTGCAGATTTGCCAAAGGTCAAATCCTCTTAGCGGCGTCGGCGATGTTAGGACAGTTCACCGGCCTAATCCAAGGCTTGGCGCAGTGCCGCGGCCGCCGCCCAGGGACATAAGGGCAGGGCAACGACGAGTAGGCTGGCGAGAATCAGCAAATGGGGGCGCACCGGCAAGCCCGTTACCGCCGCGTCGATGGCTCCGACGCCGAAAATGAGCACCGGTATGTAGAGCGGCAGGACCAGCAGCGCTATCAACACGCCGCCACGGCGCGCACCCAGAGTCAGGGCCGCACCGATGCATCCCAACAAGCTTAGGGTCGGGGTGCCGATGAGCATGGTCAGCAGTAATATTGGGAAGGCCTGCGGCGGCAGGCCAAAGAGAATGGCCAGCAGCGGGGTGGCGACGATCAGGGGCAGTCCGGTGGTGATCCAATGGGCGGCGATCTTGGCCAGAACAACAAGCTCGAGAGGCAAGGGTGCCAGGGTGAGCAGTTCGAGGCTGCCATCCTCATAGTCGGTCAGGAACATGCGTTCGAGGCTTAACATCGCCGCCAGGAGGGCGACGACCCAAATAACACCGGCGCCGATGCGGGCCAAAATACTGGCTTCCGGGCCGACGCCGAAAGGAAAGAGGATGGCGGCGAGGATGAAAAACAGTACCGTCGTGGCGCTGTCGCCGCTGCCGCGAAGGGCCAGGTGCAATTCCCGCCGGAGGATCACGAAAGCAGCATTCACGCGCCGGCAGCTTCGAGTTTGGGTGTCAGGTCGAGGTGATCGACGCCAGGGGAAGGCTCGGTAACATGACTGGCCGCGACGACGATGCCGCCCTTGGCCCGATGGGCGCCGATGGCGGTGTCGAGGGCGGTAATGGCCGCGGTATCGAGGCCAACGGTGGGCTCGTCGAGGAGCCACAGGGGGGCCGGGACGGTGATCAGCCGGGCGAGATTGGTACGGCGGCGCTGGCCATGGGAGAGAATGCGCGTGGGCAGCTCGGCAAGACGGCCGATGCCGAAGGCGGCAAGGGCTTCGTCGACGACGTGATCGACGCCCGCGCGATCGCCCGCGGGACCGGCAAGGCGGGCCCAGAAACTGACATTCTCACGCACCGTCAAGACCGGTTTCAAGGCGTCGAGATGGCCGATATAAGCAACACGGCGGCGATGGGCCTCGATATCTTCGGCAATATCCCGGTCATTCCAGACGATGGCGCCGGCGGCGAGGCGCAGCAATCCCGCCATGGCGCGCAGCAAACTTGTCTTGCCGCTGCCATTGGGGCCGGTCAGCAACAGGGCGCCGCCGCGGGTGACGGTAAAATCGACAGCGTGGAGGACGCGCCGCTCACCGCGATAACAGTCCAGGTTGCGGCCACTGAAACTTTGCATGGTTGAGGACCTTCGTGGGCAGGCACCATAACGCAAGGCGGCCGCTCGCCGGAAGGGAAAGCTGGCCGGCGAGGGCCGGAAAAGGTTGCGGCCACCGGTGGGGGAACCGGTGGCCGCTGGGCCTTAGTCTAGCAACCCGAGAAGGGGGCTGTCGGAGGCTACTGTGACGAGGCCTTGCGGCGCCGTCGACAAGGGGATTTGAACGGTTGGGTGTGACCGCAATTGGGTTGGATTGGGGCGAAAATATGGTTTCTCCCGCTATCCACCGCTGCCTGTGCGTAAGTCACGATGGCTTGAGCAGGCCTTGCTTAACGTATATTCAGGCTTCGCGTGCCATAATCGCACGGCAGGCACTCGTCGCCGGGAAGACGAGACATGACCCTCGAAACGCTGATTTTGCCATCAACCCTTTGCAAATTCGGAGCCGACCATGACCGTAACCGGGCATGACAGTTTAGAGACCCGCCGCAGCCTCGATGTGGACGGCACGTCCTACGACTATTTCAGTTTGCCGGCGGCGGCAGCCAAGCTGGGCGATATCAGCAGGCTGCCCTACTCGCTGAAAGTCTTGCTGGAGAATCTGCTGCGTTGCGAGGATGGCGGCAGTGTCGTCGCCGCGGATGCCAAGGCATTGGTCGACTGGCTGGATGAGCGCAGATCGGCCCATGAAATCGCCTATCGGCCGGCCCGGGTGCTGATGCAGGATTTTACCGGTGTCCCGGCGGTGGTGGATCTGGCGGCGATGCGCGACGCCATGGTCAAGATGGGCGGCGACCCGCAGAAGATCAATCCCTTGAGTGCGGTGGATCTGGTGATCGACCATTCGGTGATGGTGGATGCCTTCGGCAGCGAAAACGCCTTTGGCGACAATGTGGAGCGGGAGTTCGAACGCAACAAGGAACGCTACGAGTTTCTGCGCTGGGGGCAGCAGGCCTTCGACAATTTCCGTGTGGTGCCGCCGGGGACGGGGATTTGTCATCAGGTCAATCTGGAATATCTGTCCCGCGTGGTGTGGTCGGAGGCCGATCAGAACGGCAAAAAAGTCGCCTATCCCGACACCCTGGTGGGGACGGACAGCCATACCACCATGGTCAACGGCCTGGCGGTGTTGGGCTGGGGTGTGGGCGGTATCGAAGCCGAGGCGGCGATGCTTGGGCAGCCGGTCTCCATGCTGATTCCGGAAGTTGTCGGCTTTAGACTTACCGGGCGGCTGAAAGAGGCGGCAAACGCTACCGATCTGGTGTTGTGCGTGGTGGAGATGCTGCGCGCCCAAGGGGTGGTTGGTAAGTTCGTCGAATTCTACGGCGAGGGGCTCGACGCCTTGTCCCTGGCGGACCGGGCGACATTGGCCAATATGGCGCCGGAATATGGCGCCACCTGCGGCTTCTTTCCCATCGATAAAGAAACCTGCCGCTATTTGCGCTTCACCGGCCGTGACGAACATGACGTCAAACTGGTGGAAGCCTATGCAAGGGCGCAGGGCATGTGGCGCGATGGCGATAGTCCCGATCCGGTGTTCACGGCCTCCTTGTCCTTGGCTTTGGAGGATGTCAGACCCTCACTTGCCGGACCGAAACGGCCGCAGGACCGGGTGCTGCTGGCGGCGGCAGCCAGCGCCTTCGGCGACGCCGAAAAGGCGCTGGGCGGCAGCAGCCGTAGGGCGGCGGTGGCCGGCACCGACTATGACGTGGCGGACGGTGATGTGGTGATCGCGGCGATCACCAGCTGTACCAATACCTCCAACCCGTCGGTGATGATCGCCGCCGGGTTGGTGGCGCGCAACGCGGTGGCGCGTGGCCTCAGCGTCAAACCATGGGTAAAAACATCCCTGGCGCCGGGTAGCCAAGTGGTGACCGACTATCTCGAAGCGGCCGGACTGCAGGACAACCTAAACACATTGGGCTTCAATTTGGTGGGTTATGGCTGCACCACCTGCATCGGTAATTCCGGGCCGCTGCCGGAGCCGATCGCCGAGGCCGTCGTGGACAAAGATCTGGTGGTGTGCTCGGTGCTCAGCGGCAACCGTAATTTCGAGGGCCGCGTGCATGCGCTGGTCAAGGCCAATTACCTGGCCTCGCCGCCGCTGGTGGTGGCCTATGCGCTGGCAGGCTCGCTGAAAATAGACCTGTATAAACAAGCGCTCGGGCAAGACAGGGACGGTAAACCGGTCTATTTGAAAGATATCTGGCCGAGCGGGGAAGAAATCCAAGAGGTCATGGGGACGGCCGTGACCCGGGAGATGTTCGTGCGCCGTTACGCCAACGTCTTTGAAGGCCCGCCGGCATGGCAGCAAATCGGCGGCGCCGGCGGCCAGACCTATAATTGGCATGACAGCTCGACCTATGTGCGCCATCCGACATTCTTCGAGGATATGGCCGACGAACCGCCGCCGGTGGCGGATATCACCGGGGCGCGGCCGTTGGCGATCCTGGGAGATTCAGTGACCACCGACCATATTTCGCCGGCGGGCTCGTTCAAGCCGGACAGCCCGGCGGGGGAATATCTGGTGTCCCATCAGGTGCGGGTGCGGGACTTCAACTCCTATGGCTCGCGGCGGGGCAATCACGAAGTGATGATGCGCGGCACTTTCGGCAATATCCGTATCCGCAATCAAATGGCGCCGGGGACGGAAGGCGGCGTGACCATCCATCAGCCCTCGGGCAATTTGATGAGCATCTATGACGCCGCCATGCGCTATCAGGACGAAGGGGTGCCACTGGTGGTCATCGGCGGCAAGGAATACGGCACCGGATCGTCGCGGGACTGGGCAGCGAAAGGCACGCGGCTGCTGGG